>CAZPGL010000015.1:0-47035 GCA_964586175.1 uncultured Microthrixaceae bacterium
TCTTGTGGTCGGCGTCGACCTGGATGATCTTGGCGTCGGCGGGCCAGTAGTCCATGTCGTGCTGGGGCAGGGTGCCGAACGGGCCGAGGCGGGTGCCCAGGGCCAACACCACGTCGGCGTCGCGGATGAGCTTCATCGCCGCCTTGGAGCCCTGGTAGCCGAGCGGGCCGCACCACTGCGGGTGGCTGGCCGGGAACGAGTCGTTGTGCAGGTAGCTGTTGACGACCGGGCAGCCGAGGCGTTCGGCCAAAGCGATGGTCTCGGCCATGGCGTCGCCCATGACCACACCGCCGCCGGCGATCATCACCGGGAATTCGGCGTCGGCCAGCAGGTCGGCGGCCTCGTCGAGGGTGCGGTCGCCACCGGGGCCTCGGTCCAGCACCATCGGCTCGGCGATCTCGGCATCGATCTCTCCGTAGAAGCGGTCCCGGGGGATGTTGAGCTGGGTGGGGCCCATTTCCGACATGGCTCGATCGAAGCAGCGGGCGGTGATCTCGGCCATGCGATGTTCGTTGACGATGTGGCCCTGGTACTTGGTGAACTCCTCGAACATCGGGAGCTGGTTGGCTTCCTGGAAGCCGCCGAGGCCGATGCCCATGGTGCCGGTCTCGGGGGTGACGATGACGACCGGGCTGTGAGCCCAGAAGGCGGCGGCGATGGCCGTCACGCAGTTGGAGATGCCGGGGCCGTTCTGGCCGATGACCACACCGTGGCGGCCGCTGACCCGGGCGTACCCGTCGGCCATGTGCGCGGCGCCCTGCTCGTGGACCACGGGCACGAGGCGGATGCCAGCCGGGGTGAAGATGTCCATGGCGTCCATGAACGCCGAACCCATGATGCCGAACGTCGTGGTGACGCCGTTGGCCCGCATGGTCTCGACGAACGCCTCGCTGGGGGTCATGGTGGTCATGAAGGCTCCTGGGTGACGGGCGCAGCCTGGATGGATGCGCGTACGAGCGACTTGGCGTGAGACTCTATAACGGTTTTGGAAGACTGTCTAGAGGCATCGGTCCGTCCACGCTGGGCCGATCCCTGGCCGCTGGACCGGCCGGTCGGCAGCGATCAGACTCGCCAGCATGTCCGAGTCCTTCACCGTGACCGCCCGCATCGACCGGCCGGTCGACGAGGTGTGGGCGGTGCTCACCGACTGGGACCGTGCCGAACGCTGGATGGACGGCATCGACGACATGCGTGCCGACGGCGACCACATCACCTACCGGGCCCGGGGCCGGGCCCGCACCTCCACGATCGTCGAACACGACCCCGGCCGGCGCGTCGTGTTGCGATCGGTGGTGGGCGGCGTCACCGCCGACTACGCCTACGAGGTGACCGACGACGGCGACGGCACGATGGCGACCCTCACCGCCCGGTGCACCACCACCGGCGGGTGGGCCGTCCTCGGACCGCTCATCCGCCGCGGCATGCGACGGGCCGACAGAGGCCAACTCGACGACCTCAAGGCCCTCATCGAGGCCGACTGACCCGAACGGGACGTGGACCGACCCCGGACGTCCCCGCCTCAGCGCAGGCCGTCTGAGCCGTCGACCTCGTCGATGGTGAAGCCGCCGATGCGGTGGTCGGGGCGGGGGCCGGTGCTCATCACCAGGGCGTACACCATCTCGTCGGGGCGGGGACCGTCACCGACGACCACCGGCACCACGTCATAGTGGCTGCGCAGGTACGAGGCGTGCAGGTACACCAGCGGGATGTCGACCTGACTGCCCACGACCCCCACCTTCTTGGACATCGGCACCATGGCCTTCGGGTTCCCGAGCGCGGCCCGCAGCCCGGCACCACCGGGCACGTGCCACACCGCAGCCAGCTCCATCTCGCCGTTCACGCCGACGATGGCCCCCTTGCCGTAGCCCTCGATCTCCCGACCCTCAACCGTCAGGGCGTCACGCAGTTCAGCGGCCAGCCGCTCCCCCAACGGCATCAGCGACTCCATCAACGGGGCCAGGTCAGGCTCGTGCCGCCCGGCATACGGGTTGGCGAGCACGGCGGCGATCGACCCTCGCCACAGCGGCTCGGCCAGATCGGGGCCACCGGCGTGGTGGACCCGTTCGGTGGTGACCTGGATCTTGCGGATGCGAGGTTGTTCCACGGTGCACCTCATCGGATGGGTCAGGGGCCGGCCAGACCCTACGACGCCCCGGCCCTCGGCGCGTGCTGGCTACCTTGTGGGCCGAACCGACCGATGGAGGCACCGGTGCCCATCCACTTCCCCCCCGACGAGATGCGCGACCGCAAGCGCCGCGCCGCGGCGGCCGTCACCGATGCCGGCCTCGACGCGCTCCTCGTGTTCAAACAGGAGTCGATGTACTGGCTGACCGGCTACGACACCTTCGGCTTCTCGATGTTCCAGTGCCTGGTGTTGACCGGTGACGGGAGCACGGCCCTGCTCACCCGGGCCCCCGACCGCGGCACCGCCGAGTACACGTCGGACATCACCGACGTCCGGGTGTGGGTCGACGTCGAAGGTATGAACCCGGCCATGGACCTGCGGGCCATGCTGGCCGACCTCGGGCTGACCGGCAGCCGGGTCGGCATCGAGCTGGACTCGTACGGCCTCAAGGCGGCCAACTGGCGACTGCTCGAAGCCGAACTGGACGGCTTCTGCGCCTGGACCGACGCCTCGACGCTGATCCAGGAGATCCGCCGCACCAAGAGTCCCCAGGAACTGGCCTACACGCGGCGGGCCGCCGAACTCGCCGACGACGCCTGGGACGAGGCGGTGCGCCTGGCCGGAGCCGGCGTGTCCGAGGCCGAGATCCTGGCCGCCATGCAGGGGGCGGTGTTCCTCGGAGGCGGCGACTACGCCGGCAACGAACTCATCATCGGCTCGGGCCCCGGCGCCCTCATGGTGCGCTACACGTCGGGTCGGCGCACCCTCGACCCACAGGACCAGTTGACCCTCGAATGGTGCGGGGTGGAGCGCCGCTACCACGCGGCGATGATGCGCACCGTGCTGATCGGCGACCCCGACCCGGTGCACGTCGACATGCACCGGGCCTGCCTCGAGGCCCTGCTGGCCTGCGAGGACGCGGTAGCCCCCGGACGCACCATGGGGGAGGTGTTCGCCGCCCACGCCGAGGTGCTCGACGAAGCCGGCTACCGAGACCACCGCTTGAACGCCTGCGGCTACGGCATGGGGCCCGTCTACGCCCCGGTGTGGACCGACTGGCCGATGGTCTACGAGGACAACCCGCTGGTCTTCGGACCCGACCAGACGTACTTCCTGCACATGATCCTCCTCGATTTCGACTCGGGCCGGGCCATGACCCTCGGCCACACCGTCGCCGTCACCGACACGGGCTGCGAACGGCTCAGCCGCTCGGCGCTGGACCTGGTGGTGGCGTGACCGACCCGGCCTCGCCGCCCGACCCGGCTGGCTGGCAGTTCTGGATCGACCGCGGCGGCACGTTCACCGATGTCGTGGCCCGCCGCCCCGACGGCACCACGGCCACCCACAAGCTGCTGTCCGACAACCCGAGGCACTACGACGACGCTGCCGTGCAAGGCATCCGTGACCTGCTGGGGCTGGCCGCTGACGCACCGCTGCCCGCCGACGGCATCGACGCGGTGAAGATGGGGACCACGGTCGCCACCAACGCCTTGCTGGAGCGCCGGGGCGAACCAACGGTGCTGGTCACGACCCGAGGGTTCGGTGACGCCCTGCGCATCGGCACCCAGGCCCGACCCGACCTGTTCGCCCTCGACATCGTGTTGCCCGAGATGCTCCACGACCGGGTCGTCGAGGTCGACGAGCGGGTCGACGCCCACGGTGAGGTGCTGGTCCCCCTCGACGTGGACGGTGCCACCGCTGCGCTGGCCGCAGCACGCGCCGACGGTTTCGACGCCGTCGCCATCTCGCTACTGCACGGCTATCGGTACACCGACCATGAAGCCCAGCTGATCGACGTGGCCCGTCGGCTCGGATTCGGCCAGGTGTCCGCCGGCCACGAGGTCAGCCCGCTGATGAAGCTCGTCGGTCGGGGCGACACCACCGTCGTCGACGCCTACCTCTCCCCGATCCTGCGCCGCTACGTCGACCGGGTCGATGCGCGGCTGCGCCCCGACGGAATCGGCCCCCGGCTCATGTTCATGCAGTCCAACGGCGGGCTGACCGACGCCCACCGGTTCCGCGGCAAGGACGCCCTGCTCTCGGGCCCAGCCGGCGGGGTGGTCGGCATGGTGCGCACCGCCGAGGCAGCCGGCTTTCACCGGCTGATCGGCTTCGACATGGGCGGCACCTCGACCGACGTGTCGCACTTCGCCGGGGAACTGGAACGCACCCACGAAACCGAGGTGGCCGGCGCCCGGGTGCGGGCCCCGATGATCGACATCCACACCGTCGCCGCCGGCGGTGGATCCCTCCTCGTGTTCGACGGCAGCCGCATGCGGGTCGGGCCCGACTCGGCCGGAGCCGACCCCGGCCCCACCTGCTACGGAAACGGAGGGCCGCTGGCCATCACCGACGCCAACGTGGCTCTGGGCCGGCTGCGGCCCGAATACTTCCCCCGGGTGTTCGGCCCCGACGGCACCGGCCCACTCGATGCCGACGCCGCGGCCACACGCTTCGCCGACCTGGCCGCCGAGATCTCCGAGTCGGTGGGAGCCGAACGGTCGGTGGCCGAAGTGGCCGAAGGGTTCCTGGCCATCGCCGTGGAGAACATGGCCAACGCCATCAAGAAGATCTCCGTGCAGCGCGGCCACGACGTCACCGCCTACACGCTGGTCTGCTTCGGCGGGGCCGGCGGACAGCACGCCTGCCTGGTCGCTGACCGGCTGGGCGTCAGCCGGGTCCACATCCACCCCCACGCCGGGGTGCTCTCCGCCCTGGGTATCGGGTTGGCCGACGTCCGCCACGTCACCGACGCACCGGTGGACGACACCCTGTCCGATGCCCTTTTGGCCGGCCTGGCCGACCGGTGGGTGTCACTCGACGCGGGGGGACGCGCCGCGGTGGCCGACCAGGGGGTGGCCGAAGACCGCATCACCACGGTGCGGCGGCTGGCCCTGCGTTACGTGGGCTCGGACACCTCGCTTCACGTCGACGCCAGCGACCGGTCCGAGGTCACCGAGCGATTCGAGACCGTGCATCGGGCCCGCTTCGGGTTCGTATCCCCCGACGCCGACATCATCGTCGAGTCGATGCAGGTCGAAACGGTCGGAGCCGCCGACGCAACCACGGTGCTGTCCCAGGACGACACCGGCGGCGACCCCCTCCTCGGACGCCATCCGACGGTGATGGCCGGCTCCGCGCACGACACCCCGTTCCTGGACCGGTCGGCACTCACCCCCGGCGTGCCGGTGTCCGGACCGGCGGTGATCATCGAACCCACCGGCACCACCGTCGTCGAACCCGGGTGGGAGGCCACCGCCACCCCGACCGGCGACCTGGTGCTCGAACGGGCCGAGGCCCTCCCCGGCCGGGTGGCCGTCGGCACCTCGGTCGACCCGGTGCAGTTGGAGATCTTCAACAACCTGTTCATGAACATCGCCGAGCAGATGGGGGTCGTACTCGAGCACACGGCGGCGTCGGTCAACATCAAGGAGCGCCTCGACTTCTCGTGTGCCGTGTTCGACGCCGACGGCGACCTCATCGCCAACGCTCCGCACATGCCGGTGCACCTCGGGTCGATGGGTGAGTCGATCCGGTCGATCATCGCCCAGAACCCGGTGATGCACCCCGGGGACGTGTACGTGATGAACGCCCCGTACAACGGTGGGACCCACCTGCCCGACATCACCGTGGTCACGCCGGTGTTCGGTCCAGAGGCCATGACGGGTCGGCCGATCTTCCATGTGGCGTCCCGCGGCCATCATGCCGACATCGGCGGCACGGTGCCCGGGTCGGCCCCCGCCGACTCCACCAGCGTCGAAGAAGAGGGGGTGCTGCTCGACAACGTGCTCCTCGTGGCCGACGGACGCTTCCGTGACGCAGAGATTCGGGCCCTCTTGGCCGGCGGCCCGCATCCGGCCCGTAACCCCGACCAGAACGTCGCCGATCTGAAGGCTCAGGTGGCGGCATGCGAAAAGGGCGCCGCCGAGCTGCGACGGGTCGTCGACCACTACGGCCTGGACGTGGTCCACGCCTACATGGACCACGTCCAGGACAACGCCGAGGAGTCGGTGCGCCGGGTCATCGACGCCCTCGACGACGGCACGTTCACGTCGTTCATGGACGATGGCCACCGCGTGTGCGTGACCATCACCGTCGACCACGATGCACGGTCGGCCCGACTGGACTTCACCGGCACCAGCGGCATCCACCCCGGGAACTTCAACGCCCCGTCGGCCATCGCCCACGCCGCGGTGCTGTACGTGTTCCGTTGCCTCGTCGACGACGACATTCCGCTCAACGCCGGCTGCATGAAACCCCTGCAGGTGATCCTGCCCGACAACTCGATGATCAACCCGACGTGGCCCGCCGCGGTGATCGCCGGCAACGTCGAAACCAGCCAGGTGATCGTCGACACCCTGTTCGGCGCCCTCGGGGTGGCCGCCGCCGCCCAGGGCACCATGAACAACTTCATCTGGGGCAACGACGAGCACCAGTACTACGAGACGATCTGCGGCGGGGCCGGCGCAACGGCCACCGCCGACGGCTGCGACGCCGTCCACACCCACATGACCAACTCCCGGTTGACCGACCCCGAGGTGTTGGAATGGCGTTACCCGGTGCGCCTCGAGTCGTTCCACATCCGACGAGGGTCAGGTGGAGCCGGCCGCCATCGAGGCGGCGACGGCGTGGTGCGTCGGCTCCGGTTCGGCGAGGCCATGGAGGTCAACGTGTTGTCGGGCCGCCGGTCGGTGCCGCCCTACGGGGTCGACGGCGGCCGGCCGGGGGCCGTGGGCCACAACCGGTTGATCGCAGCCGATGGCACGGTCACCGAGTTCGCCGCCACCGCCCAGACCCGTGTCGGGCCGGGCGACGTGTTCGAGATCGAAACCCCGGGGGGTGGCGGTTTCGGCGCGTCGGACTGAACCGGCGCCGGCCTGCCGTGCCTCAGGCGCCGATGATGTTGTGCTCGGGGCCGTACGGGAAGCCGGTGATGTTCTCGGCGCCGTCCTCGCCGACGATCAGGATGTCGTGCTCGCGGTAGCCGCCGGCGCCGGGCTGGCCGTCGGGGATGGCGATCATCGGCTCCATCGACACGACCATGCCGGGCTCCAGCACCGTCTCGACGTCCTCCCGTAGCTCCACGCCGGCCTCCCGGCCGTAGTAGTGGCTGAGCACCCCGAAGCTGTGGCCGTAGCCGAACGACCGGTACTGGAGCAGGTCGTAGCCCCGGTAGATGTCGTTGAGCTCGGCGGCGATGTCGCAGCACCGCACACCGGGTTGGATCAACTCCAACCCCCGCTCGTGGACCTCGACGTTGACCTCCCAGAGCCGCAGATGCTCGTCGGAGGTGACGTGGTCGCAGAACAGGGTGCGTTCCAGCGCCGTGTAGTACCCGAAGATCATCGGGAACGTGTTGAGCGACAGGATGTCGCCCGACTCGACCAGCTTGTTGGTGACCGGGTTGTGGGCGCCGTCGGTGTTGATGCCCGACTGGAACCACGTCCAGGTGTCCATGAGCTCCACCCACGGGAAGCTGCCGGCGATCTCACGCACCATGGCGGTGGTGGTGGCCAGGGCAACCTCGTGTTCGGGGACACCGGCGGCGACGGCGTCGGCGCAGGCCGCGCCGCCCACGTCGCACACCCGCGCTCCTTCGCGGATCAGGGCGTGCTCTTCAGCCGACTTGATGGTGCGCATCCACATGGTGGCGGCACCGACGTCGACCAGTTCGACGCCCGGCAAGGCCGCTTCGAGGGCCCGGAACTGGTCGACGCTGAGGTGGTCGAACTCGACGCCGATCCGGCGGGCGCCACCGGTGAGACCGCGCACCGCCTCGTAGTAGTTGTCGCGCCGCCAGTCCGAGTACACGACGTTCTCGCCGTGGGTGCGGCGCCACGGCTGCCCGCCGTCGATACCGGCCGAGATGGTGGTGGCGGTGTCGGCATCGACGACCATGCCGTACTTGCGACCGAAGTAGCAGTACACCCAGCCCGAGTAGTAGCAGATGTTGTGGTACGAGGTGAGCAGGCAGGCGTCGATGTCGTTGGCGGCCATGTGGGCCCGCAGGTCGCCTTGACGGCGGTCCATCTCGGCGGCCGAGAACGGCGACCATTCCTTGTCGCCCCAGTACCAGCGGGTCACATGGACCATGTCGTCGGTGCGTGGTTCGCTCATGGCGGGCCTCCAGGTGTTGCGCGTCGCTTGCCGTCTGCCGGCTCGCTGGCCGGCCGACTTCGAGTCGCTGGAGGTTACCGGTGCCCCGTCCCGATCGGTCCGGTGAGCCGGCCCGGTGCGGCGCCTGCTCAGTCGGCGTGGGTTCGGGTCTTGTCGGGGTCGAAGAACGGGGTCGGTTCGACGGTCGCCGTGTAGGTGGCCCCTTCGCCCGCCACCTCGAGAGCGGTGCCGGGAACGGCGGCCGCCGGAGCCAGGTGCACGAGGGCCAGCGACTTGCCGAGACGGTGCGACCAGCAGGGGCTGTTCACCACCCCGACCGCCTCACCGTCGAGGAGCAGCGTCTCCTCGCCGGCGACCATGTCGTCGTGGTCGACGGCGATGCCGGCCACCACGTGCCGCTCGGCACCCTTGGCGGCCATGGCGGCCTCGAACCCGCGGTACCCGCCGGCCCGGCTGAGCGACCAGCCCAGGCCGGCCTCCCACGGAGTGTGCTCGTCGGTCATGTCGTAGCCGTAGAACAACAGGGCGGCCTCGATACGCACCTTGTCGAGGGCGGTGAACGAGGCGGCCATCACGCCCTGGTCGTCGCCATGGCCGAGGATCTGGTCCCACATGTCGACGGCGGCGTCGGTGGCCACGAAGATCTCGTAGCCCCGCTCGCCCGAGTAGCCGGTGCGCGACACGATGCACGGGTGGCCGAACACCTCGGTGTCAACGTGCTGGAAGTAGGCCAGGGCGGCCAGGTCGGCCGGGCTGTGTGCGTCGAGCAGCCCGAGGGCCGCCGGACCCTGGAGGGACAGGTCGTGGAGGTCGTCGTCCAGCTCGATGGTGGCGTCGCGGCCCTCGCCGGACTCCTGGAGCAGCTCCATGCTGGCCCCGGAGCCGTGGACGAACAGCCAGTGGTCGCCCATGTTGGCGACGATGGCGTCGTCGGCGACCGTGCCCTCCGCGGTGAGCACCGCCCCGTAGGCCGAGCGGCCCGAACCGACGGCCGAGAGGTCGCGGGTCGCCACGTGGTCGACGACGGCTGCGGCGTCGGCGCCGCGGACCCGCACCTTCTTGAGGGGCGACATGTCGAACAAGCCGGCTGCTTCGCGGACGGCGTCGTGTTCGTCGCAGGCGTCGGTCGAGTACTCCCAGGCGGTGCCCATGCCGTTCCAGTCCTCGAGGCCGGAACCGAGGGCGGTGTGGCGCTCGGCCAGTGCCGAGGTGCGGGAGAGTTCTTCGGTCATCGTGTGCTCCTGATTGCTTGTCGGGTCGGGGGGATCGGGTTGGGTCAGTACCACATGTCAGGCATGGCGTCTTTGCGTTCGGCGACGAACGCCTGCAGGTCCGTATCGACGCCAGGATCGAGGGGGGGCGTCTCGACGGTGGCCAACACCGCCTGCCACACCCCGTGGGCCCGCTGCCGCTGGTCGAGACCACCGTGTTCGTCCCACTGTTCAAACGAGTTGGTGTCGGCGAGGGGCAGCGGATGGTTGGCGGCGGCGAAGTTGGCCATGGTGTGGGCGGTGCCGAGGAAGGCCGTGCCGGGGCCGGCCTCGCGGTACGCGTCGGCGGCCAGACCGTCGTCGTCGATGGTCAGCCCGGCCAGGGTCCGGTGCAGGGCGCCGCAGCGTTCGACGTCCATGACGAACTTCTCGTACCCGATGGTGAGCCCGCCTTCCAGCCAGCCGGCGGCCTGATGGATGAAGTTGGCGCCGGCCAGCACGCCGGCGTTCATGGCGTCGGCCGATTCCTGCATGGCCTGTCCGTCGGCCACCTTGGACGCCGTGTAGTTGCCGCCGCACCGAAGCGGCAGCCCCAACCGGCGGGCCAACTGGCCGACGGCGTAGGTGGCCAACACGCTTTCGGGGGTGCCGAACGTGGGGGCACCGCTCTTGAGGTCCATGGTGGTGAGGAAGTTGCCGTACACCATGGGTGATCCGGGGCGCACGAGCTGGGACAGGGCGATGCCGACCATGGCTTCGGCGTGGGCCTGGGCGATGAGGGCCGGCTGGGTGACGGGGCCCATGGCGCCGCCGATGATGAACGGCGAGATCACGCAACTCTGGTTGGCCCGGGCGTACGCCTTGAGGGCGCCGGTCATGACGTCGTCGAACACGAGTGGCGAGTTGACGTTGATGTTGCCCTGGATGACGCAGTGAGTCTCGAGGTGGTCGGCACCGAACACCAGTCGGGCCATGGCGATGGAGTCCTCGGCCCGTTCGGGTGCGGTGACCGACCCCATGAACGGCTTCGTCGAGTACCGCAGGTGGGCGTACACCATGTCGAGGTGCCGCTTGTTGACCGGCACGTCTACCGGTTCGCACACCGTGCCACCCGAGTGGTGCAGCCACGGGGTGGCGTACGTGAGCTTCACGAAGTTCTCGAAGTCGTCGAGGGTGGCGTAGCGGCGGCCGCCCTCCAGGTCGGTGACGAACGGTGAGCCGTAGGCCGGTGACAGCACCAGATGGTCGCCGCCGACGGTGACGGTGTGTCGAGGGTCGCGGCCGTGCATCTCGAAGGTGGCCGGGGCGCTGGCGCACAGGGCGTTGGCCAACCCGGGGTCGAAGCGCACCCGTTCGCCGTCGACCCGGGCGCCGGCGCTGCGGAACAGCTCGATGGCCTCGTCGTCGCCGCGGACGTCGACGCCGATCTCGTCGAGGATCCAGTCGGCGTGGGCCTCCAGCCGGTCGAGGGCCGCGTCGTCGAGCAGTTCGTAGGTGGGGATGCGGCGGCGCAGACGCGTCGGCTCGGCCGCGGGCGCGCTGCTCTTCTTGGCCCGAGCGGCGTGGCCGCCGCGACGACCCACCGTGGGCGGCTCCGTTGCCATACCCATGGCATCAGCATCACACTATTTCCCAACGTATGACACCGGTTGTTTTGTTCATCTGCCATGCTCTCAGGTAATGGTCCGTCCACTCGTCGCCCGGGTCGGCCGCCTCCAACGGCTGGCCGTGTTCGAGGCCGCAGCGCGTCTCGGCACGTTCACCGCGGCCGCCGAGGAGCTGGGCATGACCCAGCCTGCGGTCACCAAACACGTCCGGGCCCTCGAAGCCGGCCTGGGCCTGACCCTGTTCGACCGCACCGCCAACCGGGCCTCGCTCAGCGAGGCCGGCCGCCGACTCCACCGGGCGGTGGGCCAGGGGTTCACCACCGTCGAGGCCGAGCTACACCGGCTGGCCGACGCCGACCCGGCCTTCGTGTTGGCCGCCAACCCGGGCGTCGCCCAGCGATGGCTGGTCCCCCACCTCGAGGGCCTGCGCGCCACGCTCGAGGACGTCGATCTCCGGTTGTGGCTGTTCGACCGCGACGCTGAGTTCGCCGACGGCCGGTTCGACGCGGCCATCCACGCCGGCGACGGCCACTGGCCGGGGTTCGAATCGATCCAACTGTTCCCCGAGGTGACCGTGCCGGTCGCGACGCCGGCCTGCGCCCGCCAACGCGGGTTGGACACCGACGGCCCGGCCGGCGCCCTGACCGGCGACATGTTGTTGCACCTCGACCCCACCGACCGTCCCTGGATGTCCTGGGCCGACTGGTTCACCCACCACGGTCTCGACGAGCCGGACGCCGCAGGCAGCGTCGTCTACAACAACTACGCCCTGGTGCTCCAGGAGGCCCTGGCCGGAAACGGCGTGGCCCTGGCCTGGCGGTGGCTGGTCGACGACTGGCTGGACCAGGGCATCCTGGTCACCGTGGGCCCCGACGCCGCCCACCCCACCAGTGGCTACCACCTGATCTGGCCCGAGGGGCGCGGCGGCGACGCGGTGGAGCGGCTGGCCGCCTGGTTGACGGCGATGATCGACGGCGGACCCGCCGGTTGACCGCGTTGCCACCGCAGTGGGCGATGATGAGCCGGTGACCCCGACGGCCGCCTTGTGCATGTACCCCGGTCTGGACGGGCTGGTGTTCGAACCAGCGACGCTCGACCGGCTCACCGCGGCCACCCGTCTGGTCTCTCCCACCCCGTCGGCTGCGGTCGCCGACGACTGGCGGGACGTGGAGATCCTGGTCACCGGCTGGGGCTGTCCCGCCCTCGATGCCGCGGCGCTCGACCGGCTACCGGACCTGCGCCTGGTCGCCCACGCCGCCGGCACCGTCCGGGGCCTCGTCACCGACGCCCTCTGGGACCGGGGGGTCACCGTCACCTCGGCCGCCGCGGCCAATGCCGTGCCGGTGGCCGAGTTCACCTTCGCGGCCGTCGTCATGGCGGCCAAGGACCTGTTCGGCGTCCGGGACCGCCACCGCCGGGTCCGGGGGGCCTCCGGGGTGGTCGACCAGGGCCGCATGGGCACGCGGGGTCGACGGATCGGGCTCATCGGGGCGTCCACCATCGGCCGCCTGGTGATCGAGCGGCTGCGCACCCTGGACGTCGAGCTGGCGGTCACCGACCCGTACCTGGACGCCGACGATGCTCAGGCGCTCGGGGTGACCCGCATGGATCTCGACGACCTGCTCGGTTGGGCCGACATCGTGTCGGTGCACGCCCCGGCGCTGCCGTCGACCCGCCACCTGCTCGACGCCGCCGCCCTGGCCCGCATGCCCGACGGGGCATGGCTGATCAACACGGCCCGGGGAAGCCTCGTCGACACCGACGCCCTGACCGCTGAGTTGGTGTCGGGTCGGCTCCATGCCTTCATCGACACGCCCGACCCTGAACCGTTGCCGGCCGACTCGCCGCTCTACGGCCTCGACAACGCGGTGCTCACCCCGCACATCGCCGGGTCCATGGGCTCGGAGGTGGCCCGTATGGGTGACCTGGCCGTCACCGAAGTCGAACGGTTCGTGGCCGGTCAGCCGCTCCTCCATCCGGTGACCCGGGCCGACCTGGACCGCATCGCATGAACGGTGCTGGATCTCCAGGCATCCGCCCCGGCCTGTGCTCGATCACCTTCCGCGAGTTGTCGGTGGCCGAGGTCGTCGAGGTGGCGTCGGCCGCCGGCCTCCACGGCGTCGAGTGGGGCGCCGACCGCCACGTGCCGCCTACTTCGACCGCCGGAGCCGACGAGGTGGCGGCCCGCTGCGCCGACGCCGGGTTGGCCTGTCCGTCGTACGGCTCGTACGTGTTCGCCGGCCGGACCCCGGAGGCCGAGGTCGTCGAGGTATGCGCCACGGCGGCGACCCTCGGAGCGTCCAACGTGCGGGTATGGGCCCCCGAGGAGGTGACGGCCGCCGACCTGGCCTCGGTGGCCGACCGGGCCGGCGACCACGGCCTCACCGTGTCGCTCGAGTACCACCCGGGCACGGCGACCGAAACGGCCGGCGGCACGTTGGCCCTGCTCAACGCCGTCGACCGCCCCAACCTGTTCACCTACTGGCAGCCCGATCCGGGTCGAGCGGTGGCCGACACCCTCGCCGACCGCGACGCGGTGGCCGACCACCTCTCGCACCTCCACGTCTTCACGTGGGGGCCGGGCGGCATCGCCGACCGGCGGCCCCTCGCCGACGGCGCCGACCGTTGGCCCACGGCCCTGGCCGGGTCCGGCTCGCCCCGCTGGTCCGGCGACCGATGGGCGTTCCTGGAGTACGTGCCCGACGACGACCCGGCATGTCTGGCCGCCGAGGCGGCCACCCTCCGTTCGTGGATCGAGGACCCGTCGTGAGCGGCCCTCTGCACGATCCCCGCGCCAACCCGCTGGCCCGCAACCCCCTGGCCGACCGCGGCGACCTGCAGCGGGCGGTGTGCGACCTCGTCGACCCCCTGATTCCCCACATGAGCCCCGGCGGGGCACGGGTGCGCCTGGGCAGCGGGGCTGCGGTGTTCCCGCAGCGGGTCGCCGAACTGGAGGGGTACGCCCGACCGCTGTACGGCATCGTGCCCCACGCCGTCGGCGGAGGGGAGTTCGCCCACTGGGACCGCTGGAGGGACGGCCTGGCCGCCGGCACCGACCCGGCCCATCCCGAGTACTGGGGGGCCGTCGAATCCAGCCCCGACCAGCGCATGGTCGAGATGGCAGCCATCGGTTGGGCCATGGCCATGGTCCCGGATCACTTCTGGGACCCGCTCGACGCCGCCGTGCAGGAACGCACCCTGGCTTGGCTGGACGGCATCGACCGGTACGACCCGGTGCCCAACAACTGGCAATTCTTCCGGCTGCTCGTGCACGCCGGCCGGGAACGGGTGGGTGCGCCCGGCGACGCCGACGCGGCACGCCGGTCGGTCGAGCTCATCGACGACTACCACCTCGGCGACGGCTGGTACCGGGACGGGGCACTCGGCAACGTCGACTGGTACGTGCCGTTCGCGTTCCACACCTACGGGCTGATGCTCCACGCCACCGGGCTCGGCGACCGGGAGGCCGCGGGGCGCTGGGTGGACCGGGCCCGAGCCTTCGCCCCCGACTTCGGCCACTGGTTCGGACCCGACGGGGCCGGGGTGGCCTTCGGCCGCAGCCAGACCTATCGGTTCGCCCAATGCAGCCTGTGGGGTGCGCTGGCCCTGGCCGACGTCGACGCCGTGCCGTGGGGCGAGGCCAAGGGCCACAACCTGCGCCACCTGCGGTGGTGGTCGCGGCTTCCGGTGTCGGACCGCGACGGCGTGTTGAGCCTCGGCTACACCTACGACAACCGGCGGCTACTGGAGGGCTACAACTCGGCCCAATCGCCGTACTGGGCCATGAAGGCCTTCGGCGCCCTGGCCGCCCCGGCCGACCACCCGTTCTGGACGACGGCCGAGACCCCCCAGGCGCCGCTGGACGCCCCGGTGGCCCTGCCCCACGCCGGCTGGGTCAGTGACCGCGACGCCCACCACACGGTGCTGCTGTCGGGCAAGCGGACGCCGGCGTTCGCCTTCCTCGAACAGACCCGGGCCAAGTACGGGAAGCTGGCCTACTCGTCCCGGTTTGGGTTCGCCGGCGACGTCGAGTTCGGTTACGGCGACCCGGGCACCGACTCGGCGCTGCTCGTCGACGACGGCACCGGCCGTCGCACCCGGTGGGACGTCGAGGACGCCTTCGTCGAGGACGCTCCCGACGGGGCCATGTCGTGGTCGCGCTGGCGGCCCTACGACGACGTGGTGATCGAGACCGTGCTGGTCGGGGGCTCGCCGTGGCACCACCGCCTGCACCTGGTCCGCACCGACCGGGCCCTGACCGTCACCGACACCGGGTTCTCGGTGGCCACCGAGGCGCTGACCCTCGGCGCCGGCACCGCCGTCGACCACGGCGACGGGGCCGGCACCATCCGCACCGACGATGCCGTGTCGGCGATCGTTGGCAGCGGTGACGGTTCGGTCCGGCCCCTGCCACCAAACGCCAGCATCGTCCACCCCCACGCGGCGTTCCCAGCACTGACCCGGCCGGTCGACCCCGGCGAGCAGGTGCTGGTGTGCAGCGTGCTCGGCTCGGCCGACCCGACCGCGGGGATCGAGCCGCCGCCGGTGCCCGAGGCGGCCCGGGCGCTGCTCGAGCGCGAACGCGACCGGGTGGCCGACGCTCCGGCGGTCGACCCGGCCGTCGAGGCCCTGGCCCGCCGCCGGAGGAATCGCCGGTGACCGCTCCGCCGCTTCGCCCTGGCCGGACGATCACCGGCATGTCGGCCATTCTGCTGCCGTTCACCGACGACGGTGAGATCGACTGGGCCGGCTTCGTCGCCCACGTGGAACGCTCGGCGGCCGCCGGGCTGACCCCGGCGGTCAACATGGACACCGGCTACGTGCAGCTGCTCGACCCGGCGACCCGGGCCGAGGTGCTGGCCGTCACCGCCGGCTGCTGCGACGACTTCGTGGCCGGGGCGTTCGTTGCCGATTCGCCCGGTGACCCGTTCGACGCCGCTGGCTACCTGGCCGAGATCGACGCGGTGGCCGGCCACGGCGGCACCCCGGTGATCTTCCCGTCGCACGGGCTCAACGCCGGGCACGGCGACGACTGGCTGGCCGCCCACCACCGCATCGCCGACGGCTGCGACCGCTTCATCGGCTTCGAACTGGGTGCCATGTTCGTGCCGTACGGGCGGATCTTCGACCTCGACACGTACCGGGGCCTACTGGAGATCGACGCCTGCATCGGGGCCAAGCACTCGTCGCTGGACCGCGGGCTGGAGTGGCAGCGCCTGACCGTGCGTGACGAGGTGCGGCCCGGCTTCCACGTGTTCACCGGCAACGATCTGGGCATCGACATGGTGATGTACGGCTCCGACTACCTGCTCGGCCTGTCGACCATGGCCCCCGACGCCTTCGCCGAGCGGGATCGACGGTGGGCGGCCGGGGAGGCGTCGTTCCGCGAGCTGAACGACCTGCTGCAGTACCTGGGGTTCTTCACGTTCCGCCCGCCAGTGCCCGGGTACCGCCACAACGCGGCCCAGGTGCTTCGCCTGCGGGGCTGGATCGACGCCGATGCCACGCCACCCGGTGCCCCCCGCCGACCCGATTCGGACGAGGCGGTGCTGGCCGACATCGTGGAACGGATCGAGGACATGCTCGGATGAGCGACATCGTGCAGGTCCGCAAGCTGGGCGACCACGCGGCGTTGACCGACCGGCTGGCGGCGCTGGGCATCGACCTGCCCGTCGACGCCGACGTGGACCCGGCCGGGCCGCTGGCCTCGGGCTTCACCGTGCACGATGGCTTCGCCGGCGATCTGGCCGTCGGCAACCGATTCGCCGTGCTACCGATGGAGGGTTGGGACGGTACGGCCGACGGCCGTCCCACGGACCTGGTGCGGCGAAGGTGGCGGCGGTTCGGCGACAGCGGCGCCAAGCTGGTGTGGGGCGGCGAGGCGGTGGCTGTCGGCCCGGACGGGCGGGCCAACCCGAACCAGCTGTGCATCGGTCCCACGTCGGCCGACGACCTGGCCGGGCTACGGAACGAGGTGGTCGACGCCCACGTGACCCGGTTCGGCACCAGCGACGATCTGGTCATCGGCCTGCAGCTCACCCACTCGGGCCGCTGGGCCCGGCCCGACGGGTCGCCGGCGCCCCGCACGGCCTACGTCCATCCGGTGCTCGACGGCCGGGTCGGGGCGGGCGATGACGAGGTCCTCGCCGACGACGAACTCGACGCCCTGTCGGAGCGCTTCGTCGACGCGGCCGTCCTGGCCGCCGGAGCCGGGTTCGACTTCGTGGACGTCAAGGCCTGTCACGGTTACCTGCTGCACGAGTTGTTGTCGGGGGTGGACCGCCCCGGCCCGTACGGCGGCGACCTGGACGGCCGGGCCCGGTTCCTGTGCCGCACCATCGCCGCCATCCGCGACCGGGTGCCCGGGCTGGCGGTTGGGGTGCGGCTGTCGATCTTCGATCTGGCCCCGCACGTCCCGGGGTCCGACGGGGCCGGGGTGCCCGAGGCGGGTCGCCATCACGCCTTCGGCGGCGACGGCTCGGGCGTCGGCGTCGACCTGTCCGAGCCCGACCGACTGCTGGGGCTGCTGGCCGACCTCGGGGTCGGGATGGTGTGCGTGACCGCCGGCAGCCCGTACTACTGCCCGCACGCCCAGCGACCGGCGTTCTTCCCGCCGTCGGACGGCTACCTGCCGCCCCACGATCCGCTGATCGACGTGGCCCGGATGCTGGCCGCGACGGCGGAGATGAAGCGCCGCCATCCGGCGATGGCCTTCGTCGGATCGGGATACTCATACCTGCAGGAGTGGATGCCCCAGGCCGGGCAGGCCGCGGTGGCCGCCGGACATGTCGACGCCGTGGGGATCGGCCGCATGGTGCTCAGCTACCACGACCTCCCGGCCGACGTGCTGGGCGGTCGCTGGCCCGACCGGCGGCGCATCTGTCGCACGTTCAGCGACTGCACGACGGCGCCCCGCAACGGCCTGGTCTCGGGGTGCTTCCCCCTCGACCCCCACTACAAGGCGATGCCGGCCCGAGTGGAGTTGACGGCGGCCAAGCGGGCCGCCGAGGCGTCGAGAGGCGCCCGCCGCCGCTCGTGAACGGGGCCGCCGCGTTCATGAAAGGGACGGGCCTGGGTCACGAACTCTGCCGCAGGCCGTGACCAGGACGCCCGTCCCCACGGTCCCGGGTCGGGGTCAGCGGGGTTCCCTGGGGAGGCCGAGCACCCGCTCGCCGAGGATGTTGCGCATCACGTTCGACGTGCCGCCCATGATCGTGTACCCAGGGCCGTACACCAGGCCCTTGACGTCGTCATCCCACAGGGTGGCCGCCGGGCCGAGTGTCCGGAAGCAGAACTCGGCGACCCGCTGTTCGTGTTCGGTGCAGTAGGCCTTGGTCGCCGCCGAGAACCCGGCCGGGGCCTGTTGCAGCACCTCTCGGTAGACGAGCAGCCGGCCCAGCCGGTAGCCGGTCTCGAGCCGGGCCACCTCCTGGCGCACCAGCGGATCGTCGATGTCGGCATGCTCCATGGCGACGTCGAACAGCACCCGGTTCGACACCAGCCGGTCGATACCGCCCCGCTCGTGCTCGAGCTGGCGCATCGTCTGGCGGAACGCATCGCCCTCCACGCCGATCAGGTTCTCGATCGGCACCTCGACGTCGGTGAAGTACACCTCGCAGAAATGGCGGTTGGTGGTCATGTCGGTGATGGGCCGCACCTCGATGCCCGGCAGGTCCATGGGCACCACGATCTCAGAGATGCCCCGGTGGGGCGGCCCCTCGCTCGTGGTGCGACAGATCAGGTACACGAAGTCAGCCACCGCGGCGAAGCTGGTCCAGATCTTCTGTCCGTTGACGACCCACCGGTCGCCCTCACGGCGGGCGAACGTCTTGAGCGACGCCAGGTCCGAGCCGGCGTCGGGCTCGCTCATGCCGATGCACCAGGTGGTTTCGCCGGCCAGCATCCCCGGCAGGTATTCGACCTGCTGTTCGGCGGTGCCGTGGGCGATGATGCTTGGACCCATCTGGCGGTCGGCGAACCACATGGCGGCGATCGGCGCGCCAACCGAGATCATCTCCTCGGCGACGACGACCCGTTCGATGGCCGGCCGGGCCCGCCCGCCGTGTTCGGTGGGCCAGCCCATGCCGATCCAACCCTCGGTCGCCATGACCTTGGCGAACTCCTCGGAGTAGCCGTTGATCCAGCTGTCGGTGCTGCGCCCGAAACGGGCCACGCCGTCGGCGGCCACTTCGCGGGCCCGGGTCCGCAACTCCTCCAGGTCGTCGCTCAGCGAGAAGTCCAACACGGTGGTCCTGTCTACACGGCCCGGGCCGCCGCCGACCGGGCCCGCCGGGATTCAACCGATTCTGTTGGCACGGCGCCCGGGAGCGGCTAGGAACGACACCACCATGTCCGAGATCGACAGGCTCCTGGCCGCCAACGACGCGTCCGTAGACGGCCATCCCGGCCCACCCGACGCCCGTCCCCGGCGGCGGCTGGCCATCGTGACCTGCATGGACGCTCGGATCGACGTGTTCGCCGCCCTTGGCCTGCAGCTGGGTGACGCCCACGTGATCCGCAACGCCGGTGGACGGGTCACCGACGACGTGCTGCGCAGCCTGGCCCTGTCGTCCCACGTCCTCGGGGTCGACACCGTGGTCGTGATGCAGCACACCAGTTGCGGTCTGGCCGGGGTCACCAACCGGGAACTCGAGAAGGCCACCGGCGCCGGCATCGAGTTCTTCCCCATCGACGACCATCTGACGACCCTGCGGGACGACCTGCAGATCATCCGGGACACCCCGTACCTGTCGGTCCTCTCCGAGGTCGCCGGGTTCGTCCACGACATCGCCACGGGCCGGATCACCGAGGTCATCCGCACCTGAGCGCCGGCGTTCAGCCGGTCCGGGCCGCCACCCAGACCGAGAACCGTTCGGCGGGGCCGTCGTGGACTGGGGTGAAGACCCCTCCGGCGAAGCCCGGTGAGCGCCGGCCCCGCTGGAGCCCGTTCACGATGCCGACGTCCTCGTCGAACACCTCGCACCACACCTCGAGACGCTGGCGCCTCGCCGGCTCGTAGTCCGGGTCGGCGGCGACGGCCGCCGGATACCGGATCTGGAAGTGGTCGAGGGTGCGGTCGGGGGCGACCGGTTCGATCACCCGGGTCCACAGGTGGTCGCCATGCCAGCCGAAGAACACGTTGGGGAACAGGGTCGGGTACTCGGCGTACCGCTCTGGCCAGCCGTCGAACACCGGCAGGGGCCGTTCGGTGACCGTGGAGGGGTCGTAGTCCAGGGTGGACTGGCCGACGAACAGGTCGCCGCCGTCGACGGCCACGTGGTCCTCCAGCCGGGACACCGAGTTGAGCCCCGGATGCACCCACGGCAGGTGGTAGGCGTCGACGTTGTTCTCCACGACCAGCTTCCAGTTGGCGGCGAACTCGAGGGACACCGAACCGTGGTCGACGGGGGCAACGAGGGCGTCGAGCACGTCGGCCGGGGCGAGCACGTCGACCCGGGCGTGCAGGGGGGCGATGTGCTCGTCGAATGGCGGGGCGTCGCCGGTCAGGTTGACGAACACGAGGTCCATCCACTCGGAGCTGCGCACCGGACGCAGGCCCAGGTCGGACCGGTCGACGGCCGGGTCGTGGTGGGTCCGCCAGCCTCCGACGTGCGGGGTGGCGACCAGCGTGCCGTCGAGCCCGTAGGACCAGCCGTGGTAGGGGCAGGTCACGCTGCCGGCGGCGCGGCACGCCTCGCCGACCAGCTGGTTGCCCCGGTGGCTGCACACGTTGTGGAACACCCGGACCTCACCGTCGGCGCCCCGCACCATCACGAGGGGCACGCCCAGGAGCTGAACGGGTCGGACATCGCCAGGTTCGGGCACCGTGCAGGCGTTGCCGATGGCCGCCCATGTCGGGGCGAACACGGTGTCGAGCTCGCGGGCGAACCACTCGGCCGATGTGTAGGCCTCGTTGGGTAGCCCGCCCGGGAGACCGGCCCGGCCCACTCCGGCCGCGCTCATCCGGGCACCCCCACCACCTCGCCCTCCCGCAGCAGCGCGGGGTCGAAGGCCGGCCGGATGAACACCTCGGTCACCTCGTCCCGGAAGCTCTCCAGGGAGTCGGTCGGGTAGTCGGGGTCGAAGCTGACCTGGTCCCATCGGGCGCAGAAGTCGACGCACGAGCCGTAGTACGGCGAGTGCCGAAACCGCTCGCGGGTGTGGGGATCGCGGCCGGTGTGGGGGCCCGAGTAGTACAGCTGGAAGGCGCCGTGGTGGCCGACCACCCAGCGCACCTCGTCTCGTACGTAGGGCCGCAGCACCTCGGCGGCGTAGCGGTCGTGGTTCATGGGGGCCAGGCCGTCGCCGATGTCGTGGAGCAGGGCAGCGACGATCCACTCGACGTCGGCGCCGTCGTTGCGGGCCCGGGTGGCCGTCTGGCAGGCGTGGGTGGTGCGGTCGACTCGATGGCCCGACGATCGTTCGTGGGTCTGGGCGACGAGGGCGGCCAGCAGGCGGTCGGGAGCCTCGGCCAGGTAGGGCGTCAGCCGCCGGGCGAGCAGGTCGTAGTCGTCCCGGGTGCCATCGGCCATGGTGGTGAACGACACGGTCTGCTCGCCCATGGCGCGGACTCTAGACCCGGTGGGAGGGACCGGGTACGACGAATCAGTAGGGCCGGTCGCCGGCGACGGTGACCCGTTCGACGACCCGGCGCTGCGGCCAGTAGTCGTTGGTGGCGTAGTGCTGCACGGTCCGGTTGTCCCACATGACGAACGTGTCGACCTGCCACCGGATCCGGCACTGGACGCTGGGCTCCATGATGGCCCGCTCCAACCGCCTGAGGATGGCCTCGGATTCGTCGGCGTCGACGCCGTCGACGTGGGTGGTGAACTGCCGGTTGGTGTAGATGCCGCGGGCGCCGGTCTCGGGGTGGGTGCGGACCACCGGGTGCCGGGCCGGCGGGTACTGGGCCCGCATCTCGTCGAGTTTGTCGGCCGGCACGCCGCGGGCGAATGTGGCCATGAAGTCGTGGACGGCCACCTTGTCGTCGATGCGGGCCTTCCAGTCGTCGGACAGCCGCTCGTAAGCCGCCGCGGTGTCGGCGAAGCAGGTGTCGCCGCCGGCCGGCGGCAACTCAACGCCCCGCAGGATCGACCCCATCGACGGGGCCTCCCGCCAGGTGACGTCGGAGTGCCACGTGTTGGCGGCGACGAGTCGTTCAGGGGTGGAGGTGATCTGGACGATCTCCTCGTGGCCGCTGTCGCCGAGGGTGCCGGTGGCGAACGGGTGTATCTCGAGTTCGCCGAACAGTCGGCCGAAGGCGATGTGTTCTTCACGGGTGATGTGCTGGTCGCGCAGCACCAGCACCTTGTGGTCCAACCAGGCCTTGCGGATGGCGTCGAGGGTGGGGCCGTCGACGTCGGCCATGTCGATACCGGTCACCTCGGCACCCAGCGTGGCGGTGATCGGTCGCACCTCGACGGTCATGGCGCTCCTCCTCGAGGCTGCGAGCGTAGACCCGGCCGCGGCGCTTACTGTTGTCCGGCAGCGGACGTTCAAGGGAGTCACACGATGAACACGGCGAAGACGGCGCGCCTGGCCGCATCGTGGCTGGGCGACGGCGAGGTGATCCGGGCAGCATGCAAGGCCAGCCCCCCGGGGAGCATCGGGGGATTGATCGCCGCTGGTGCGGCCACGGCTGGAGGGCTGGCGGGTGCTGGACCGGCCGGGGTCGGTGTCGGGGCGGCGGTCGGCGGGAACCTCGCCGACGCGGCGCGGGCAGAGGGCGCCTCGGAGGTCGCTGGAGCGGGGCTGGAGTTCGAGCAGTGCAACCAGGTGCTGGTGGCCGTCACCGACCACCATCTGGCGTTGTTCGCCCTGTCGGTGCGGGGCCGGCCGGCAACCGCTCCGGCGTTGGTCGACCGGTCCCGCCTGCGGGCATCGGCGGCCGAGAAGAAGGTGGCCGGGCAGCGCACCCTGCAACTCCGGCTGGGGGTCGACGATGGCCGCCCGGTCGACTTCATGGTGGCCCGGGTCCACCTGAAGGACGGCCGGAAGGTGGTCGAGGCCCTCGACGTCGCCTGACGACGGCCCTCCGGGACCTCACCCCATCACGGTCTGGGCGAGGAGACCTCCGACGAGGGCGACGACGAACACGTGTCCGAACAGCACGGCCAGGAGCCGCCGATGGACGAGCCGGCCCAACAGCACGAACTCGGGGACATTTGCCCCGGCTCCGGCGATGGTTAGGGCCACGATGGCGCCGATGCCCACCCCGGCGTCGGACAGCGAGTCGGCGATGGGCACGAACAGCTCGGTGTTGAAGTAGAGGGGCACCCCGGCCAGAGCGGCGGCCGGGATGGCCAGCGGCCCGCCGCCGGTGGTGATGTCCTCCAGCGCCCCGGGGGGCACGAAGGCCTCGATGGCCACCCCGATGCCGACCCCGACGAGCAGGATCAACCCGATGGAGCGCAGCAGCCCCGCGCCGGCCCGCAGCGCCGGGCCGAGCTCGCGGCGCACGCCGAGCCACTCGCCGTCGGGCCGGCCGACGTCGCAATGGGCAGCCCTTTCGCAGTCGCCGCCCGGGCCTCCCACTCCTCCCGCCCCTCCGACGGTGGCCGGCAACGGCTTGAGGTGGCGGTCGATGCCCACGGCGTCGGCCACGAGGGCCAGGACCACCGCGGCAACGAAGGTGACCGACGCGTAGAGCACCGCGGTGCCCGGGCCGGCGATGAGGCCGAGGGCCCCGAACAGGACGGGGTCGAGCACCGGGGCGGCCACGAGGAAGGCCACCCAGCCGGCCGGCCGGACCCCGGCCTGGCGCAACCCGATGACCATCGGGATGGCGGTGAATGTTCAGAACGGGGTGAGGAACCCGATGACGATGCCCTTGAGGGCGGCGACCAGCGGGCGCCCGCCCATCCAGGCCTGGATGCGTTCGGGCCCGAAGCGGCGCTGAGCCAGGTGCAGGGCGGTGGTGACGGCGAAGAACAACGCCACCAGGTAGGCCAGCAGTTCGACGGTGTCGACGACCACGTCAGGAACCCATCCGGGCGGCGGCCATGATGCGGGCCGCGGCGGCCGGCAGGTCGACCATGCAGTCGTCGTTGACGCTGACCAGGGTCCGGGTGCCGTCGGGGACCATGTGCACGTACTCCTCGACGGCCAGGACGCGCAGGTGTTCGGACACCGTGGACTGGCTGCGCCCCACCGCCTCGACGATCTCGCCGACGGTCAGTGGCCGGCCGGCCGACGCCACGGTGTGGAGCACCCGCACCCGCGTGCCGTCGGCCAGGCACCGGAACCACCGGGCGTACTCGTCGGCCTCGCGCTGCTTCATCGTCAATCGACGATAGTCAATAAATCAGACGCTGCTGCCCGCCTTTCCGTCGACTCCCCCGGTCCGTAGCATCGGGCCGATGCGCACCGTCCTTCTCCTGTTCGCCGGCGCCTTGGCCATCGCCGCGTGCGGCGCCGACGACCCGGCCGGGCCCGAAGCCAACCCCGGGCCGACCGAAACGACACCCAGCGAACCCACCGACACCACGACCGATCCAACCACCACCGCCCCGACCTCGACCGCCGCCACCGTCGGCCCCCCGTCGGCCCTCGACCTGGACGATCCGGCGTACCTCTACGACCAGGACCGCCTCCACACCTTCGAGCTCACCCTGACCGACGAAGCCCTCGCACAGATCGACCGCAACCCGTCGGCCGAGGAATGGGTCCTCGGGTCGCTCACCTTCGAGGGTGAGACCATCGACCGGGTGGCCATCCGGTACAAGGGCTCCATCGGCGCCTGGGTCGGCTGCCTCTCGGACCCGGACTGGTCCAACCCGTCGGGCCACAAGACATGCACCAAGTTGTCCATGAAGGTCAAGGTCAACTGGGACGACTCGAACCGCGAATTCCACGGGGTTCGCCGCCTGCAGTTCCACTCGATGAACCTGGACCCGTCCCAGATGCACGAACGGCTCGGCTACTGGCTGTTCCGGGAGATGGGCGTCCCCGCCCCCCGGTCGGTGCACGCCCGTCTGGTCGTCAACGGCGAGTACCTCGGGGTGTTCGCCCTCACCGAACACATCGACGGCCAGTTCACCCGCCAGGTCTTCGACGACGGCACCGGCAACCTGTACAAGGAGGCGTGGCCGTTCACCGATAAGGGCGACGTCACCCCCGAGCAGGTGTTCGTCGATGCTCTGCGCACCAACGAGGACGACGGCATCGCCCCCGACATGATCCGAGGTTTCGCTGAGGATCTGGCGGCCGCCGGACCCGCTGGGGCAGCCGATGTGGTGGATCGGTGGATGGACGTCGACGAGATCGTGTCGTGGGCCGTGGTCGACCGAACCATCCGCAACGACGACGGCCCGTTCCACTGGTACTGCTTCGACGACTGCAACAACCACAACTACTTCTGGTACGAGGAACCCACCGCAGGCACCGTCCACATGATCCCGTGGGATCTCGACAACTCGTTCCAGAACATCGCCGACGACTCGAACCCGGTGACGCCGGTGGCCGACACCTGGGGCGGCATCACCGCCGACTGCGAGGTGTTCCCATACGGCCCGTGGAGCCTGCCGCAACGATCAGCGGCCTGCGATCCGGTGTTCGCCGCGTGGGCCGGGTTCGACACCGAATACCGGCAGCGGCTCGACGAGTTCCTCGACGGGCCGTTCGCCGTGAGCCGGGCCGACGCCATGGTCAAGGTCTGGTCGGAACAGATCGCCGACGCCACCGCCGAGGCGGCCGACGCCCATGACGACGCCGTGTCGACCCGGCAATGGGAACGGGCCGTCGACGCCCTACTGGCCGACCTCGATCACGCCCGCACCGTCGCCGACTGATCCCGCCTGCAACACCTATTGTCGGGGGCTGATCCCCGACCCGACCGAAACGAGCCCCCCGTGTCGACACCCTGGCTGATCGTTGCCGATCTCGTCGCCGTCGCCGTGCTGGTGTTCGTCGTCTACTTCCCCCGAAACGGCCGCCGCGACATGGTCGTGGCCCTGCTCGGTATCAACGTCGGGCTGCTCGGCATCGCCATGACCCTGACCCGCAGCACCGTCAACCTGGGTCTCGGGCTGGGCCTGTTCGGGGTGCTGTCCATCATCCGTCTGCGATCCACCGAGCTCGACCAGCAGGAGGTGGCGTACTACTTCACCGCCCTGGCTCTCGGTCTGCTGGGCGGCATGCCCATCGACCCTGCGTGGGCCACCCCTGCCCTCATGGGCGCTGCGGTGGGTGCCGTGTACATCGGCGACCACCCCCGCCTGTTCCCCCGTAGCCGCAACCAGACGGTCACCCTCGACCGGGCCCACACCGACGAGACCGAGTTGACGGCCCGGCTCGAGGACATGCTGGGCGGCAGGATCGTCCGGCTCAAGGTGCGTCGGGTCGACCTGGTCAACGACAGCACGGTCGTCGACGTGCGCTACCGGCGCCACTGAGGCCGGTGCTCGACGGCCTGCCGCCGGTCTCCCTCGACGTGGTCGAGGGGGCGGCCGCCCTCCAGTCCCGTCGGGACCGCAAGTACGTCGTCGATCCCGGCCTGGTCGACCGTCTGCTGGCCGACGTGCCCGACGGGGTGCAGGTACTCGACATCGACGGGCGTCGCCTCTTCGCCTACGAATCGCGGTACCTCGACACCGTCGACCTGGTGTCATACCGGGCCGCTGCCCACCGGCGGCGGCGGCGCTTCAAGGTGAGGTTCCGCCACTACGTCGATGCCGATGACCACACACTGGAAGTCAAGCTGCGGGCCGGACGAGGCCGCAACGAGAAGCTGCGTCTACCCGTCGACCCGCCGGCCGATGGCCTCCCTGACGACGCCGGCCGCCGGTTCGTCGACGACCTGGTCGGAGCCGGCACCACGGCCACCCTCCGACCGGTGCTGACCACCCGCTACCACCGGGCCACCCTCGTCGACCTGGCCGACCCGGCAGCCCCGGCCCGGCTCACCATCGACCGGGACGTGGTCTGCACCAGCACCGACGGGGCGTCGACCACCGTGACCGGGGTGGTGCTCGAGACCAAGACCGCCGGCCCGCCGTGCCGGTTCGACCGCTGGTTGTGGACCCACGGAGTGCGCCCGCTGCGCCTGTCCAAGTACTGCACCGGGCTGGCCGCCCTCCGCCCCGACCTGCCCTCCAACAAGTGGCACCGCACCCTCGTACGGCACCTGGGCTGAACGGTCCCCGGCCGCCCCTGTCGCCGGCGGCGACGGCGTGGGATGCTCTGCGGCCATGCCCCTGCGCACCACCGCCGGCACCGCCTACGACGAGACCGGACCGGTCGACGCCCCGACGGCCGTGTTCCTCCACGGGCTGGGCCTCGACCGTCACCTCTGGGACGGGCTCACCCCCCACTTCGCCGACGCCTACCGGGTGGTGCGCTACGACCTGACCGGCCACGGCGACACCCCTGCCCCGGCCGGCGACCTGAGCCTCGCCTCCTTCGCCGACCAGCTGCTCGAGCTGCTCGACCACCTCGGCGTCGGCCGGGCCGCGCTCGTCGGCTTCTCGCTGGGCGGGATGATCAACCGGCGCTTCGCCTTGGACTACCCCGACCGCACCGGGCCGCTGGTGGTGCTCAACTCGCCCCACGAGCGGGACCCCGAAGCCCAACGCCTCGTCGAGGAACGGGCCACGGCCGTCGCTGGAGGCGGCATCGGCGCGACGATCGACTCCACCCTCGAGCGCTGGTTCACCCCCGGCTTCCGGAACCAGCACCCCGACACCGTCGCCCGGGTGCGGGACACGGTGCTGGCCAACGACCTCGACCCCTACACGCGGACCCGGTGGGTCCTGGCCGCAGGGGTCCCGGAGTTGGTCCGGCCCGACCCGCCGATCACCCGGCCGGCCCTCGTCGTGACCGGCGAGCTCGACTCGGGCAGCACCCCGGCCATGGCCCACGCCATCGCCGCCGAGATCGGCGGCGCCTCGACCGTCATCGTGCCCGGCCTGCGGCACCTGGGCCTGCTCGAGGATCCGGCAGCGTTCACCATCCCGCTACGGACCTTCCTGGACGCCTGCCCGCCCTCCGCCTGGCAGGATGACCGACCATGACCTTCCGGCAGCGCACCCGACCCGAACCACCCAGGGGGTTCCCGCGATGACCGACATCCGCAACTACTCGATGCTGATCGACGGAGCATGGGTCGACGCCGCCGACGGCGGCCGCTTCGACAGCACCGACCCGTCGACCGGCGAGGTGTGGTGCACGGTCCCCGAGGCCACGACAGCCGACGTCGACGCCGCGGTGCGGGCCGCCCACCAGGCCTTCACCGAGGGCCCCTGGGCGACGATGACCCCCACCGAACGCGGGGCCCGGCTGCGCCGGCTCGCCGTCCTCCTGGCCGACCGATCCGAGGACCTGGGCCGCACCGAGTGCCGGGACACCGGCAAGTTGTTCGCCGAGACCCGCTGGCAGGCCGCCTACATCTCTCAGTTCTTCGAGTTCTACGCCGGCTGTGCCGACAAGATCGGCGGCGAGACCCTGCCCATCGACAAACCCGACCTGTTCGTGTTCACCCGCCGCGAGCCGCTGGGGGTCGTGGCCGCCGTCGTGCCGTGGAACTCGCAGCTGTTCCTCACCGCGGTCAAGATCGGTCCGGCGCTGGCCGCCGGCAACACGGTGGTCCTCAAGGCGTCCGAGCACGCCTCGGCGGCCATGCTCGAGTTCGGCCCCCTCCTCGACGAGGCCGGCTTCCCGCCCGGGGTGGTCAACATCGTCACCGGGCACGGCGACCCGTGCGGCTCGACGCTGACCTCGCATCCGCTGGTGGCCCGGGTGTCATTCACCGGCGGTCCGGAGGCCGCCCGCCACGTCGTGCGCAACTCGGCGGAGAACTTCGCCGAGGTGTCCCTCGAGCTGGGCGGCAAGTCGCCGATCCTGGTGTTCGACGACGCCGACCTCGACAGTGCCGTCAACGGCATCGTCGGCGGCATCTTCGCCGCGTCGGGGCAAAGCTGCGTCGCCGGCTCGCGCCTCTACGTGCAGGACACCGTGGTCGACGAGGTGGTCGACCGGCTGGTCGCCGCGGCAGCCGACATCGTCATCGGCGACCCCACCGACGAGGCGACCCAGATGGGCCCGCTGTGCACCGACGGCCAGCTGGCCCATATCGAGGCCCAGGTGGCCCTCGCCGTCGAGGAGGGGGCCACCCTCCGGTGCGGCGGCCGGCGACCCGACCGCCCGGGACGCTTCTACGAGCCGACGGTGCTGACCTGCCCCGACCAGGGTCTGACCATCGTCGACACCGAGTTGTTCGGTCCGGTGCTGGCCGTGTTGCCGTTCCGCGACGAGGCCGAAGCGCTGGCCCTGGCCAACGACACCGTCCACGGCCTGGCCGCCGGCGTCTTCACCGGCGACAGCGCACGGTCGGTGCGGGTCGCCGAGGCGCTGCGGGCCGGGATCGTGTGGGTCAACACGTACCGAGTCATCTCCCCGATCGCCGAGTTCGGCGGGGTGAAGGGCTCGGGTTACGGCCGGGAGAGCGGGTTCCAGGCCATGTTCGACTACACCCGACCGAAGACGGTGTGGATGAACACGTCGCCCGATCCGCTGCCGAGCCAATTCGTGGCCCGCTGAGACCCGCTGACGGAGTAACCACCGACCATGAAGTTCCAGCTGGCCGTCAACATGGAGCGGATGGACGCCACGGTCGACATGGGCGACGTCGCCGCCCACACCCTCGAGTTGGTGCAGATGGCGGAGGCCGGTGGCTTCACCGTCGCCTGGGCCGCCGAGCACCACGCCCTCGAGATGACCATCGCCCCGAACCCGCTGCAGATCCTGACCTGGTGGTCCCAGCACACCGACACCATCCGGCTGGGCACCGCGGTGACCGTGGCCGCCTACTGGCACCCGGTGAACCTGGCCGGCGAGGCGGCCCTGGTCGACCTGCTCAGCGGCGGCCGACTCGAGTTCGGGATCGGGTCGGGCGCCTACCAGCGGGAGTTCGACCGCATGCACCCCGGCCTGCTCCAGTCCGACGCCTGGCGGCACATGCAGGAGATGCTGCCGGTGCTCAAGGCCCTGTGGGCCGGCGACCACGCCCACGACGGCGAGTTCTGGTCGTTCCCGACGTCGACGTCGGTGCCCAAGCCGGTGCAGCGGCCCCACCCGCCGATCTGGGTGGCCGCCCGGTCGCCCATCACCTTCGACTACGCGGTGCGCAACGACTGCAACGTCATGTCCTGGCCCATCACCAGGCCGTTCGCCGAGGCCGAGCTCTACAAGCGCCAGCTGGACGACGCCATCGCCGGAGCCCGGGCCGACGACCCCGACGCCCGCCGCCCCACCTGGGCCCTGATGCGCCACACCGCGGTGTACGACTCGCCCGACGACTGGATGGTGCCGGTGCGGGCCGCCCAGATCCAGCTCAGCCAGTTCGAGAACCTGTTCAAGAACCTGGGCGACGTGGCCGACGGCTTCCCGAAGGCCATCCCGTTGGATCAGGTGTCCAACGCCGCCGACTACGAGCCGACCACCCTGTCCGAAAACCTCATGTTCGGCACGCCCGACGAGGTGATCGCCAAACTGCGCCGCTACGAGACGCTGGGCGTCGACGAGTTCATCTACTACGCCAGCCTGGGTCTGGGCATGGCCGAGCAGAAGCGCTCGATGCAGCTGTTCTGCGACGAGGTCGTGCCGGCGTTCACCTGACGGTCGGGTCCCGACCCGTACCGGCTGGCACCTGACGGTCGCAGCCTCCTAGCCTCGGCACATGACCACCGAGCCTCCGATCGACTGGCCAACCCTGCATCGGGCGGCCGCCGATGCCGCCGCCCACGCCTACGCCCCGTACTCGGACTTTCCTGTGGGAGCGGCGGGGCTGGTCGACGACGGCCGGGTCGTCACCGGCTGCAACGTCGAGAACGCCTCCTACGGGCTGACCCTGTGCGCCGAATGCGGAATGGTCGGCGACCTGCACCGCACCGGAGGCGGCCGACTGGTCGCCGCGGTGGCCACCGATCCCGACGGTCGCCTCCTGGCGCCGTGCGGCCGGTGCCGGCAGCTGTTGATCGAGGCTGGTGGGCCCACTCTGGTCGTCGACGGGCCGGGCGGCCCGCGACCCATCACCGAGCTGCTGGCCGACCCGTTCACCGCCGCCAACCTGGTGCCCGGGGACCAGGACCAGCCCAGTTGATGGACGTCGTCGACTGCATCGCCGCCAAGCGGGACGGCCGCCGGCTCTCCGACGAGCAGATCGCCTGGTTCATCGACCGGTTCGCCCGGGGCGACGTCCCCGACGAGCAGGCGGCCGCCCTGACCATGGCCGTCTACCTGCAGGGCATGGACCCCGACGAGTTGGTGGCCTGGACACAGGCCATGGTGCGGTCGGGGGTGACCCTCGACCTGTCGGGGGTGGGACGGCCCACCGTCGACAAGCACTCGACGGGCGGCGTGGGCGACAAGGTGTCGCTGATCCTGGTGCCGCTCGTCGCTGCCTGCGGGGCCGCGGTGCCCCAACTGTCGGGCCGGGGTCTCGGGCACAGCGGCGGCACCCTCGACAAGATGGAGGCCATCGACGGCTGGCGGGCCGACCTCGACGCCGGCGCCATGGTCGACCAGCTCCGGGAGGTCGGGGGCATGATCGCCGCCGCCACCACCGACCTGAACCCGGCCGACCGGCGCCTCTACGCCCTGCGGGACGTCACCGGCACCGTCGACTCGATTCCGCTGATCGCCAGCTCGATCATGTCCAAGAAGATCGCCGAGGGCACCGACGCCCTGGTGCTCGATGTCAAGACCGGTTCGGGGGCGTTCATGGTCGACGAGGACCAGGCCCGCCTGCTGGCCCGCACCATGGTCGATCTGGGTGAGGACTCGGGGGTGGCGACCGTGGCCCTGGTGACGGCCATGCACACCGTGTTGGGCCGCACGGCCGGCAACGCCGTCGAGGTCGCCGAGTCGCTCGAGGTGCTCGAGGGCGGCGGGCCGGCCGACCTGGTGGAGGTGACCCTGGCTCTTGCCGATGAAATGGTGGCCCTGGCCGGGCTGGACGCCGACCCGGCGGCCGTGCTGGCCTCCGGCGAACCGCGGGAGGTGTTCGACGCCATGGTCTCCGCCCAGGGCGGCGACCTGTCGGCCGGACTACCGGCCGCCCCACACGTACAGGTCGTCGAAGCACCTGCCGACGGCCATGTGGCCCGCCTCGACTGCCGATCGGTGGGGGTGGCGGCATGGCGGCTGGGCGCCGGCCGGGCCCGCAAGGAGGACCCCGTCGATCCCACCGCCGGGGTGGTGTGCCTGGCCAAGCCGGGCGAAGCCGTCGCCGCCGGTCAACCGGTGCTCGAGCTGCACACCGCCGACGACACCCGGTTCGCGGCGGCGGTCGAGGCCCTCGACGGCGCCATCGAGGTCACCGACGGACCTCCGGAACCGATGCCCCTGATCATCGACCGCATCGCCCGGTAGCCGGAGCGACGTCCGGCCGGCCGGTCAGCGGCCGATGGGGTGCCAGACCGTCTTCATCTCGAGGAAGGCGGCGATGGCGTCGGGACCCTGGGCGTCCGGGTCGCCGTGGACGACCCGCTTGACGTTGGACGCCGCCTCGGCGACCACGTCGGGGTCGGGATCGTCCAGGCCGGCCGCGCCGCCCACGTCGACGGCGTTGACGTCGCTGTGGCCGACCAGCCACGGCAGCAGTTCGGTGCGGTCGCCGGTCAGGATGTTGACCACCCCGCCGGGCACGTCGGAGGTGGCCAGGGCCTCGGCCATGGTCACCGCCGCCAGCGACGCCGCACCGCCGGTGACCACTACAGCGGTGTTGCCGCCGACGATCGCCGGGGCCAGCCGAGCGACCAGGCCGACCAGCGGCGGCTCGTCGGGCACCACCAGACCGACGACGCCGGTGGGCACGGGAACGGTGAAGTTGAAGTACGGACCGGCCACCGGGTTGACGGTGCCGAGCAGGTGCTGGAACTTGTCGGCCCATCCGGCGAACCAGACCCAGCGGTCGATGGCCGCCTGCACCTCGGCGGCCGCTTCGTCGCCGGTGGCACCGGTGGCGGCGAGCAGCCCGGTGAACTCGGCCCGGCGGGCCTCCATCATCTCGGCCACCCGGTAGAGGATCTGACCCCGGTTGTAGGCGGTGCGGGCCGCCCATGCCTCTTGTGCCCCCCGGGCGGCCTGGACGGCGGACCGCAGGTCCTTGCGGGAGGCCTGCGACACGTTCGCCAGCAGGGTGCCGTCGCCGTCTCGCACGTCGAAGGTGCGCCCGGATTCGCTGCGGGGGAACGCCCCGCCCACGAACAGCTTGTAGGTCTTGTCGACCGACGGATGCCCGGTCATCGACCCGCCTCCTCGTCGCGCAGGTAGGGGGCGAGGCCGTGGAGGCCGCCCTCCCGGCCGAAGCCGCTCTCCTTGAACCCGCCGAACGGGCTGGCCGGGTCGAACTTGTTGAACGTGTTGGCCCACACCACGCCGGCCCGCAGGCGTTCGGCCATCCAGTGGACCAGGGCCCCCTTCTGGGTCCACACCCCGGCCGACAGGCCGTACGGGCTGTTGTTGGCCTTGTCGACGGCCTCGTCAGGGGTACGGAACGTCTGGACGGTGAGCACCGGGCCGAAGATCTCCTCGCGCACCACCCGGTGGCTCTGCTGGGTGCCGGTGAGCAGGGTGGGTCGGAACCAGAAGCCACGGTCGGGCAGGACGCAGGCCGGCTGGTGGAGTTGCGCCCCTTCGGCCACCCCGGCGTCGACCAGTTCGGTGATGCGGGCCAGTTGGGCCGCCGAGTTGATGGCACCAACGTCGGTGTTCTTGTCGAGCGGGTCGCCGACCCGGAGGAGGGCCATGCGGGCGGTGAGCCGTTCGACGAAATGGTCGGCGATGGATTCCTGGACGAGCAGGCGGGATCCGGCACAGCACACGTGGCCCTGGTTGAAGAAGATGCCGTCGACGACCCCTTCGATGGCCTGGTCGAGCGCCGCGTCGTCGAACACGACGTGGGCCGCCTTGCCGCCCAGCTCGAGGGTCAGCGGCACCCGCCGCCGCAGGGCCGACGCCTGGATGGCTTTTCCGACCCCGGTGGAGCCGGTGAAGGCCAGCTTGTCGACGCCGGGATGGTCGACGAGCGCCGCGCCGGTCGACCCGTCGCCGGTGACGATGTTGACCACCCCGGGGGGCAGGTCGACGTCGGCCAGCACCTCGGCCAGCAGCAGGGCGGTCAGCGGTGTGGTCTCGGCCGGTTTGAGGACAACGGTGTTGCCGCAGGCCAGGGCGGGTGCCAGCTTCCACGACGCCATGAGCAGCGGAAAGTTCCAGGGGACGATCTGGCCGGCGACACCGTGGGGGCCCACGGTGCGCTGCGGGAACGCGTAGTCGAGCTTGTCGGCCCAACCGGCGTTGTAGAAGAAGTGGGCCGCGGCCAGGGGAATGTCGACATCGCGGCTCTCCGCGATGGGCTTGCCGCCGTCCATGGTCTCGAGCACCGCGAACTCGCGGGCCCGTTCCTGGAGGTGGCGGGCGATGCGGAACAGGTAGCGGGCCCGCACCGTGCCCGGGGTGTCGCGCCAGTGGTCCTCGTAGGCGGTGCGGGCCGCCTTCACAGCACGGTCGACGTCCTCGGCTGAGCCGTCGGCCACGTCGGCCAGGTGCTCCTCGGTGGAGGGGCTGGCTGTGGCGAACGTTGCGCCGTCGGCGGCGTCGACGAACTCGCCGCCGATGAAGTGCCCGTACCGTTCGGCGAGGGTGACCACCGCGGTGGACTCGGGCGCCGGGGCGTAGTCCAGGTCGAAGGCGGCGGGATCGCTCGTCGGTTCGCTCGTCGAATCGCTCATCGGTTCAGTCCAGGGTCACGTAGTCGGGGCCGGAGTATCGGCCGGTGTCCATGCGGTGCAGTTGCATGAGGACGTCGTTGAGCAGGCTGGAGGCCCCGATCCGGAATCGGTCGGGGGTCAGCCAACCGGTGCCGAGGGTCTCGCCGATGACGACGAGGTAGTGCCAGGCCTGCTTGGCGGTACGGATGCCGCCGGCGGCCTTGATGCCGATCGGATCGCCGGTGGCTTCGACGTGGTCGCGCACCGCCTCAGCCATACACAGCACGGTCGGCAGGCTGGCCGCCTTGGGAATCTTGCCGGTGGAGGTCTTGATGAAGTCGGCACCAGCGGCCATGGCCAGCATCGACGCTCGACGGACCCGCTGGTGGCCGCCGAGTTCGCCGGTCTCGAGGATGACCTTCAGGTGGGCGTCGCCGCAGGCCGCCTTGGAGGCCTCGATCTCGTCGAAGGCCCGCTGTTCGTCGCCGGCGAGGAACGCCGACCGGTTCAACACGATGTCGATCTCGTCGGCACCCCGGGAGACCGCGTCGGCGATGTCGGCCGTGCGGGCGTCGATCGACGACAGGCCGCTAGGGAATGCGCCGGCCACGCTGGCCACCTTGACCGTCGAGCCCTCGGTGCCGGCCACCGCATGCTCGACCATTTCGGGGTACACGCACACTGCGGCGACCGGTGGGACCGCAGGGTCGGTGGCGTCGGGCCGGCGGGCCTTGTGGCACAGCGCGTCGACCTTTTCGGGCGTGTCGGCCCCTTCGAGGGTGGTGAGGTCCATGCAGCGGATGGCCAGGTGGAGGGCGGCCCGCTTGCTGTCGCGCTTGATGGAGCGGGTGGCCAGCGAAGCGGCGCGCGCTTCGAGGGTCACCTCGTCGACCGGTGTCACCAGCAGGGTGTCGAGTGCGCCCACGCCGGTCATCCTGCCCGCTCGCCGCCCTCAAGGAGCAACCGGTCGAGCACACCGTCCAGCAGGGTGTCCAGGTCGCGGTCGGCAACTGCTTCGACGGCGTCCGGGGCCTCATCGCCGACCGGGGCCACGACCTCACCGTAGACCTTCAGCTTGGGTTCGGTGCCGCTGGGCCGTACGACGAGGCGGGCACCGTCGATTTCGAACGCCACGGCATCGGTGGGCGGCAGGCCGGTGGCCGACGCCGCGTAGTCGACGACTCGGGTGACCGGACGGTCGGCCAGAGCGTCCGGTGGGTCGGTCCGGAGCCGTTCAATCAGACCCGCCATGACGGCGGCTCCGTCCGGCCCGTCGAACCGTCGGGTCCGCTGGCCGGTGCGGTGGACACCATGCCGCCGCCAGAGGTCGTGGAGCAGATCGACAACGGTGCGCCCGTCGGCGCGGGCCTCGGCAGCCAGCACGGCCATGGTGACCGCGGCGGTGATGCCGTCCTTGTCGCGCACGGCGTCTCCGACCGCGTAGCCGAGCGCCTCCTCGTAGCCGAACACGAACCGTAGGGAAGGGTCGGCCAGGGCCGGGCGGACGATCCACTTGAAGCCGGTGAGCGTTTCGGCGTGGTGCACCCCGTGGTGGGCGGCGACGGCAGCCAGCAGCCGTGACGACACGATGGTGGTGACCACGAGACGGTCGGCGCCGTCGCCTCCGGCCAGAAGGTGCTCAGCCAGCAGGCCGCCGAGCTCGTCGCCGGTCAGGATGCGCCAGCCGGCGGGCACCGGGACGGCGACGGCCAGCCGGTCGGCGTCGGGGTCGTTGGCCAGCACTAGGTCGGCTTCGATGGCCGCCCCGAGGTCGAGAACGGCGTCCAGGGCGCCGGGTTCTTCCGGATTGGGGAACGGCACCGTCGGGAAGTCGGGATCGGGTTCGGCCTGTTCGGCCACACCCACTGCGGGCTGGAACCCGGCGGTGGCGAGGGCCAGGCTCAGGGTCTCGGCGCCCACGCCGTGGAGCGCGGTGTGGGCGATCAGCAGGTTCTGGTCGCCGCGGGCGGCGAGGTCGGCCGCGACCTGGACGTACCGATTGAGCACCTCGTCGCCGACCCGGACGATGAGGGGGTGGTCTGGTGGAGCCAGGTCGTCGTCCAGCAGACCGACCTCGTCGATGCCGGACTCGATCTCGACGTCGATGGGCGACACGATCTGGGCGCCGTCTCCCCAGTAGACCTTGATGCCGCTGTCGGCCCCCGGATTGTGGCTGGCCGTGGCCACGATGCCGGCCGCCGCTCCCCGGTCGAGGACTGCGTGGGCCACGACGGGTGTGGGCAGCGGCCGGGGCAACAGCAGGGAACCGACCCCCAGGCCGGCCAGCACCCGGGCCGTGTCTTCGGCGAACACGTCGCTCTGGTGGCGGGCGTCGAAGCCCACGACGACCGTGGGCGGACCGGTCGACGGGCCGGTGCCTGGGTCGACGAGCAGGCGCCGTCCGATCGCGGCGGCGACGGAACGGACCAGCACCCGGTTCATGCGCATCGGGCCGGCCCCCCGCTCACCGCGGATGCCTGCGGTACCGAAGCCGAGACGGCCTGTGAACCGTTGGTTGAGCGTCAGGCCGCCCTCGGCCAGCAGACGCTCGGTCTCAGCCCGGGTGTCGGGATCGGGATCGACGGCCAGCCAGCGCCGGGCCAGGGCCGCGGCGTCGGACCCCGGCCGATCCGTCACAGGCGTTCCAGGACGCCGGCCAGCAGGGCGAGCATGCGGGGGCCGGCATCGGCGGCGGCGTTCAGGACGTCACTGTGGTCGAGTTCGGGACCGAGACCGGCGGCAGCGTTCGTGACGAGCGAGACGCCGAGCACCCGAGCTCCCAGATGGCGGGCGGCGATGGTCTCGAGCACCGTGGACATGCCGACCAGGTCGGCGCCCAACCGGTCGAACATCCGAATCTCGGCCGGCGTCTCGAACGCCCCGCCGAGCAGACCGGCGTAGACGCCTTCGGGCACCGTCGGGTCGACCTCGAGAGCGATCTGGCGAAGTTCCGACGAGTAGGCCTCGGTGAGGTCGACGAACCGGCTCGGAAGACCTTCCGGCGGGTGGGGTCCGGCCATCGGGGAGGCCCCGGTCAGGTTGAGGTGGTCGGACAGCAGCACCGGCTGGCCGACCGGCCATTCGGGGCGCAGACCGCCGGCGGCGTTGGTGAGGACCACCGTGTGGCAGCCGGCGGCGATGGCCGTGCGCACCCCGTGGACGACGGTGTCGACCGGATGACCTTCGTACAGGTGGGCCCGGCCGCCGAGGACCAGCACCGAGGTGTCGCCGACGGCGACCGAGCGGGCCAGGTTGCGGTGACCAACCACCGCGGGGGCCGGGAAACCGGGCAGGTCCCCCATCTCGATGTCGGCCACGATCTCGCCGAAGCCGTCTGCGGCCTCGGCCCACCCGGAACCGAGCACGACCAGGGCGTCGTGGCGGTCGACGCCGGTGCGTTCAGCCAGCACGGCCGCGGCCTCGTCGGCTCGACGGTAGGGGTCCACGGTCATCGAGATGCTCCGCCTGGTCGGGGTTGGGGGGTGCGAGCGTAGCCCAAGGCCGTCCGGGGCCGGCCGTCCGGCGGATGGGGCATCGGCGGACCCCATGGTGGATGCTGACGCCATGAACACGCGGGGGAACGGGCCGGAGCCTGAGCATTTCGACGTCCTGATCGTCGGGGCCGGCATCTCGGGCATCGGCGGCGCCTACCACCTGACCGACCAGTGCCCCGACAAGTCCTTCGTGATTCTCGAAACCAAGGACGGCTTCGGCGGCACGTGGAAAACCCACACGTTTCCCGGGATCCGGTCGGACAGCGACCTGTACACGTTCGGCTACCGGTTCAAGCCGTGGATCGGACCGCCGATCGCCACCGCCGACAAGATCCTGGCCTACATGGGTGAGGTCATCGAGGAAAATGACCTCGAGCGGCACATCCGGTACGGCCACACCATCACCGACGCCTCGTGGTCGAGCGACGACCGTCGCTGGACCCTCGACGTGACCCGGACCGACACCGGCGAACTGGTGCGGTTCACCGGCAACTTCCTGTGGATGTGCCAGGGCTACTACCGGCATTCGGAGGGGTACACGCCGGAGTTCCCGGGCCGCGACCGCTTCGAGGGTCCCGTCGTGCACCCGCAGACCTGGCCCGACGATCTCGACTACGCCGGCAAGCAGGTGGTGGTCATCGGCTCGGGGGCCACGGCGGCCACCCTCATTCCGGCGATGGCCGCCGACTGCGGGCACGTCACGATGCTGCAGCGCTCCCCCACGTACTTCGCCTACCGGGAGAACCGCGACGAGCTGGTCGACCAGCTGCGGGAGCTCGAGGTGCCCGAGGAGTGGATCCACGAGATCGCCCGCCGCCAGGCCCTGCACCTGCAGGAGCAGGTGGTGACGGCGTCGCGGGAGTTTCCCGACCTGGTGCGGGAGGAGTTGTTCGGCGGCATCCGGGCCATCCTCGGCGACGACTACGAGCTGAGCCCGCACTTCACGCCGTCGTACCGGCCGTGGCGGCAGCGGCTGGCCCTGGTGCCCGACGGCGACCTGTTCCACAGCATCGCCGCCGGGGACGCCTCGGTGGTGACCGACGAGATCGAGACGTTCACCGAGTCGGGTGTCCAGCTGACGTCGGGCGAGCACCTGGACGCCGACATCATCGTCACCGCGACCGGACTGAACCTGAATGTCCTGGGCGACATCGACTTCGTCATCGACGGCGAGCCGTTGGTGTTCTCGGACACCGTGGCCTACCGGGGGATGATGTTCACCGGAATCCCCAACATGACCTGGGTGTTCGGGTACTTCCGAGCCAGCTGGACGCTGCGGGCCGATCTGATCGCCGACTTCGTGTGCCGGCTGCTGGGCGAGATGGACGAGCGGGGGGCGTCGATGGTGGTGCCGGCATTACGGCCAGAGGACGCCGGCATGGACCTGCTGCCGTGGGTCGACCCGGAGGACTTCAACCCCGGCTACCTGATGCGGGCCATGCACCTGATGCCCAGCCAGGGTTCGAACGACCCGTGGCACCATTCGCAGGACTACTGGTCGGACCGCCGGACGATCCCCGAAGCCGACCTCGACGACGGCGCGCTCATCTTCAAGTGACTCAACCTGCAGGAAGGGGCCTGTCCCCGCGCTGCAGGTTGGGCGGGCTTGGCCGCTTGTCAGGCGGGGTCGCGGAGGCGGACGACGGCCTCGTGTTCGACGGTGGCGACGGTCGCCTCGTCGACGCTGATCACGATGTCGGCCACTGCTCGGCTACCGACGCGGGTGTCGAACCGGTCGGTCACCGTCGCCGCCACGACGGCCTCAGCGCCCACCGAGACAACCCCGAAGTGGCGGATGCGACTGGTGGTGTGTATCCACGCCCCGTCGACCAACTGGTCGCGGAACATACCGTTGGCCAGAGCCGGCCACACCGCAGGGTGGACGATGCCGAGTTCTCCGTACAGGGCGAGATCGTCGCCGGCCCGCAGCCCATAGCCGTCCCATTCGCCGTCGAGGATGACGCTGAGCGGGTCGAGAACCTCGCTCAGCGGACCCCACCGGTCCACGGGCGGCGGGTCGGCCGGCCAGGCCGTGCACCGTGCCCTCGTTTCTCCGGCGACGTCGGCCCGTACCTCGGTGGCGCCGTCGACGGTGGCGACCGGGACACAGTCGACGGGGTCGCCGTCGATGACCGGCGACGAAAACGTCACGTCGGCGCCGCCGCCGCGCAGCCAACCCAGCCCCCACGCGTCGACCAACGGCCGGGTCTGGTACGCGTACACGGTGACCCCGGCGACCAGCCCGGCACGGAACCCGGCGGCGCGGCCACCTTCGTCGGTGTGGATCGGGTTGCCGGCGTGTTCGGGCAGGTTCCGGGCCTGCACCGACCAGGTGGCCGGCGTGCCGGAAGGGCTCACGGGTCGCCGGCGACCCCGTAGCTCGGGGCGGCCGCCGGGTTGAGGGCCCGCACCAGGTACGGCTCCATTTCGGGCTCGTAGGCGGTCCACAAGCGCCGCAGCACACCGACCGGGTCGTCGTCGTCCCAGTCGCATCGCAGATCGACTAGGGCGTACGGCTGCCGGTGGTGGACGATGAGCGCCGCCGAATGCACCGGGCCCTCTTCGCCGCCGGCGGCGACACCGGCTTCGAGGCCGAGAAGCAGGCGTTCGGCGAGATGCGCGTCCGGTGCCGCGTCGAACGCATCGGTCATGGCCCGGGGCACGTCGATGGAACTCAGCAGGTTGCCGGCGGCGACACAGTGGCCGCCTTCGCTCACTGCGTTCACGCCGAGGATGTTGGTGCCGGTGAAATGACCCAGGCCGCCGTGCAGGTCGACGACCGCCAACTGCCGGTAGTCGGCGTTGTCGCGCCCGTCCATGACCGCATCGACGGCCTGCTGCGATGTGTCGCCCGCTTCGAGGCGTTCGAACACGAGGGTGGCCAGAGAGGGATCGGTGACGTTTTGGGTGGCGACGGCGCCGACTCCGGCGCGGGCGTGAGGGCATCGTGACCCGACACAGATCGACGACGTGGTGATCGCCACCCCGACCATGTCGGTGCGGGCACAGTGGCCGGTGATGGAGAACGTCACGTTCGCACGCTACGTCAGCCGGTCGGCCAGGTAGCCCATCAGGTCGTGCAGTTCGTGTTCGAGCCAGCTGAGGCGGCCGGGCGACGCCAGCGGCGCCCGCGTTCCTTGTTGGATCCGCTCGACGATGGCCCGGTCCTCGTCGCAGACCCGGCTGAAGAAGTCGACGGTGTCGGCCACCCACTCCTCCGGGTCGTCGAGCGCTGCGTGCACTTCAGGTGCGGCGGCGATGCCGAACCGTAGGTCGACGTGCGACGTGCCTTTCGGCCGCAGCGACAGGTACCAGAGATGATCGGGGGCCAGGATGTACATGTGCGACGGGAACACCGTCGGCATCACCGTGGTGTGCCGCCAATGACCGTCGAGGCTGGTGTTGTCGGGGTGGGCCCGGCCGTACAAGGAGCGGTCGTCCTTGGTGAACGTCTGGTAGGTGAACGCCGGATGACGCTGGTCGGGGAACACCGTGGAGTCGATCGGCATCCACGTGCCGAGGGTCTCCCGGTGCGCGACGGGCAGGTGGTAGCCCTCCATGAAGTTCTCGACGACCAGCTTCCAGTTGGCGTCCCACACGTGGTCAGTGGTGTGGACGGGGATGTAGTCGGCGACGCCGTACCGGGCAACGAGCGGGTCGAGGGGTGCCAGCAGGTCGGCCACCGGCGGGGCGTCGGGGTTGAGGGTCACGTAGATCCACCCGTGCCACACCTCGGTGCGGATCTCGGGCAGGCAATGGTCGGCCTTGTCGAACCCGTCGGTGTGTTCCATGTGGTTGGCGGCGACGAGGCGTCCGTCGAGGTCGTAGGACCAGGCGTGGTACGGGCACACGATCCGACGAGCGGTCCCTCGCCCTTCCACGAGTTGCATCATCCGGTGACGGCACACGTTGGACAGGGTGCGGATCCGGCCGTCGACGCCGCGGATGCAGAACACCGGCTGGTCGCCGATCGTGTACGTCAGGTGATCTCCGGGATTGGGGATCTCGGCAGCCAGGCCCGGGCACACCCAGTCGTGGGCGAACAGCCGCTGCTGTTCCAACTCGAGGATTTCCTCGTCGTGGTACATGGCGGGCGGCATCGGTGACGCGGCAGCCAATGGGCTGTCGGCGATCCGGCGCAGTTCGGCGAACGCGGCGGTGATCCCAGTCGGGGGGTCAGCGGTAGGCGGCGTCAACGCTGGGTCCGATTCAATCCGGGATGACCGCGGTGACTTCGATCTCGACGACCCATTCGGGCCGCGCCAGGGCCGGGACGACGATGCCGGTGGAGCACGGGTGCACGCCTCCCAGCCATCGCCCCATCTCCCGGTACACCTCGTCGCGGTAGCGGATGTCGGTGAGGTACACGACGATGCGGCAGATGTGGTCGAGGTGGGATCCGGCTTCGGTGAGCAGCATCTCGATGTTGGCCATGGTCTTGGCCGTCTGTGCGGTCGGATCACCGATGTGGAGCGACTCGCGGGTGTCGAGGTCCTGGGAGACCTGACCTCGCAGGAACACCATGGTTCCTCGTGCGACGACGCCTTGGCTGAGGTCGTTGTCCAGGTTCTGTTCCGGGTAGGTGTCCTTCGTGTTGAACGGGCGAAGACGTTGGTGGGCCATGTCGAGGCGGTTCCTGTTTCCTTGGCTGATCGGGGTCGGGGTTCGTCGGCTGGGTGCCGGTCAGGCGCCGGCGTGGGCTTGACCTGCGTCGATGGGGTCGACCTCGAATGGCGTGGAGCCACCACGGCCGCCCTTGGCGGAGAAGCCGTGGCCGAGGGCGGCTTGGGCGAGCCGTTCGAGGTACAGGTCGTCGCGGAAATGCAGGGTGAACGTGCGGGCGTCGCGCATCATCTGCCCGAGGGGGTAGCGCTCGTGGCACGCTCGGGCACCGAGCAGGTCGAATCCGGCGTATGGGATGGCCAGCACCGCCTCCTTGGCGAGATGCATGGTGCGCACCGCGTCGGCTTCGACCTCGTCGGGGTCGTCACCCCGGTCGAGGCGGGCCGCGGTGGCCCGCAGTGCCGACCGGGCGGCGAACAGGTCGGCGTCCATCTTTCCGAGACGTACCCGCACGACCTCGGAGCCGCTCAGATCGTCGCGTTGGCTGATGTAGTCGGCGATGAAGTCGAAGGCGGCCTGGGCGGAGCCGAGATGGTTGGCGGCGTAGGCGCAGGAGAACGTGCGGGGATCGTTGGTCACCCATCCGCCGGGTTCGCCGACGATGTGGTCGTCGGGGATGAACACGTCGGTGAATTTCACGCCGCAGGAAACGGTGGAGCGCATGCCGAGCATCTGCCAGTCGTCGAGCAGTTCGACCCCGTCGGACGCCGTGTCGACGACGGCGAACACCATGCGCTGGGCGTAGGGGCTGTCGCCTTCGACGGCGGCCCACACCATGAGGTAGGTGGCGGTGGCGGCAACCGACGCGAAGCCCTTGCGGGCGGTGAGCCGGTAGCCGCCGTCGACCCGGGTGAGTTCAGCGGCCAGCTTCTCGGCACCGTTCTCGTAGATGTGGGCTTCGGACCCCAGTGAGGCGCAGAAGGCCCCGTCGACGATTCGAGGCATGAAGTGGTCGCGTTGTTCGGGGGTGCTGTGCCAGGCGATGATCCCGGAGGCGTGGTTGTGGACCTGGAGCAGCTGGGCGGTGTTGGATTCCCACCAGGCGAGCCGTTCGAGGATCTCGTACCAGGCGCTGTAGTTGCCGGGGAGCCACAGCCCGGCACCGCCGTATTCGGTCGGTACGCACAGGGTGTGCAGCCCTGCGGCTTGAGCTTCGGCAAAGTTCTCGTGAGGGAACGCCACGGTTTGGTCGAGGCCCCGCATGCGCTCACGGAATCCCGGGCCGAGTTCGTCGATGCGCGCCAGGATCACGCTGGGGTCGGGGGCGGTGCTCATGGGGTCTCCTCGTGGGGGGCGTCGTGGCAGAACGCCTGGATGGTGTCGTGGAGTACCTCGACGCAACGGACGAGTTGGTCGGGGGTCACGTATTCGTCGGGCTGATGGGCGTCGGCGATGTCGCCGGGTCCGAGGATGACCGTGGGGGTGCCGAGGCGTTCGGCGTACAGGCCGGCTTCACATCCGTAGCCGACGGACCCTGGTGGACCGTCGTCGAGCAGCCCGTCGAGGGTGGCAACGGCCTCGTTGTCCGGATCGGTGGCCATGGCCGGGTAGGCGATGAGTTGTTCGGTGTGGACGTGGCCGCCGACCCGGGCGAGCACGTCGTCGTGGTCGGCGGTGGCGGCCCACAGTTCGGCGAGCACGGCGTCGGGGTCGGCGTCGGCGGTGTGGCGGAGCTCGAAGTCGAAGGTGCATGCGGGGGCCAGCACGTTGACGGCGACACCGCCGTGGATGTTGCCCACGTTGGCGCTGACTCCTCCGTGCCGTTGGTGCAGGGTGTGGATGCGGGTCACGAGGTCGGCGGCGGCGGCGATGGCGTTGGGTTCGGTGGTCGCCCGGCTGGAGTGGCCGGCCCGGGCGGCCACGTCGACCCGGTGGGCGACCTTGCCGGTGTGGGCCGTGCACAGCCGCATGCCGGTCGGTTCGCCCACCACGACAAGGTCGGGGGCGCAGGCTTCGTCGCTGGCCAGGCGGTCCAGCAGACCGTGGACGCCGACGCATCCGATCTCTTCGTCGTAACTCAACCCGAGATGGACCGGCGTCTGGAACCGCCGATGGTCGAGTCGTTCGAGCAGCACGAGGGCGGCGGCGAGAAACCCCTTCATGTCGGTGCTGCCTCGGGCTCGGAGCCGGCCGTCGGCCTCGGTGAGGGTGTACGGGTCGCTGGCCCATCCGTCGCCGGCGGGCACGACGTCGGTGTGTCCGGAGAGCAGCACGCCGCCCGGCGCGTCGGGACCGAACCGGACGTGGAGGTTGGCTCGGCCGGGTTCACCGTGGACGATGTCGACGTCGGCGCCTGCACGGCTGGCCCGGTCGGCGTACAGGTCGATCAGGTCGAGGTTGGCGGTGCGGCTTTCGGTGGGGATCGACACGAGGTCACCGAGCAGATCGATCACGGCGGTACCCGCCGGTTCCGGGACCGGTGACATGGCGAGGATTGTCCCCCTGTGGGAGCCGATGGTCAAGCGTCGGCCTGCGGGTCGCACCCCGGCCGCGACTGTTGAGCGTCGAGGGCGTCGAGGATCGCCCGGTGGATGGCGTCGGGGTCGCAGTCGGTGACCACCCCGACCGGCGATCCCGGGTCTGGTCGGCCGTGGGTGCGGCCGTGGTCGTCGACGGTGACGGTCATCGGGGTGACCTCGAACAGGTGGGGTTCGAGAAGGGCGAGGAGAGCCGTCGGGTCGTGGGCCGGGCTGGCGTCGGCCGCCGCCGTCGGCAGGCGTTCTCGCAGCCAGGTGCGGAACCGCTGCCCCCGGTCGGCCATCAGCGGACCCAACGGGTGCCGGGTGTGGATGTCGGCGAGGTCGCCGGTGGAAAGCAGTACCCGCCGGGTCTGGTCGAGGGGCACGATGGTGGTGGCGATGCCGGCGTGGAACACGGTGCGGGCCGCCTCGCGGTCGGCGGACACGTTGTGTTCCGGCCAGCCTTGGGAGAACTCGCCGCCCATCACGACCAGTCGACCGACCCGGCCGGCGAATCCGGGGTCGGTGCGGATGGCCGCGGCGATGTTGGTGAGCGGCCCGATGGTGACCACGTCGATGCCGCCGGGGTCGGCCGCGGTCTCGGCGCACAGAAGGTCGACGGCACCGTCGACGCCGGGCGACGCGGCGTCCAGCCCCGGCACGCCGTCGCCTTCGAATCCGGCCCACAGGGGGTCCTTGCCTCCCAACGGGATGTCGAGGCCCCGTGCCACGGGCACGTCGAGGCCCATGCCGTCCAGGGCCAGTGACGCCAGCCGGGCCCGCAGCACGGTGTCGACGTACACGACGGTCACCGCGACCAGGGTCATGTCGGGTCGGCCCGGCACCATGGCGAGGGTCCACAGGTCGTCGACGTCGGTGCCGATGTCGGTGTCGATGACGATCCGGTGAGCAGGGATGTTCACGGCCGCACCGTAGCGGTGGTCGTCGGCCCGAAGCCGGGTCTCCTCCGTGTCGTGCCGTACGCTGACGCGCCCTGCATGGAACCATGCCGGAGAGCCGCCGTGACCGACCATCTCACCGTCTACACGGCCCGCCGCATCCTCACCATGGAACGGTCGTGGTGCGGGGCCGTTGACACCACCTGGTCGCTTGGGTGGAGGCCCGCCGGCTTCAGGCGCGGTGGAGACCGGGTGGGGTTGGTCAGGTCGAGCCGATCGTGTCGCGCAGGTGTGGCAACACTTCGTTCGCCTTCGTGCAGCGGAATTCGAACGTGGCACCGTCCGCGAGTTGCACGGCGATGATCTTCGTGCCGAACCCGCCGGTGATCTCGGCGTCTACGAGTTGGTCGACGGGGAATTCGACGTCGAGCTCCCCCTTCTGCACGTAGCGGTTGAGCCTGTTCGCACTGAACCCGAGGAACTCGTCGGTGAGCACGACGTTGCCGCCGACCCATGTGCCTCCCATCAGGCGGTTCAGCGCCTCGGTGACGACGATGTCGAGCCCGCGGCCCTTGGCGCCGGTCAGCCGGGCGTTGGCTTTCTTCCGGAACCGTTCGCTCATCAGCACACAGTACCTGTGGCTTGTTCCCGCTGTCCGGCGGACAGGCCATCGACCTCTCCGACCGGATTCCCGCCCGGACCCGCAGACGCGACGAAGGCCCGGCCGATGTGACCGGGCCTTCTACTTGGTGGCGGGGGTGGGATTTGAACCCACGACCTTCGGGTTATGAG
>CAZPGL010000016.1:0-46975 GCA_964586175.1 uncultured Microthrixaceae bacterium
CTGACCTGGGGCCGTGATGGCGTTGACTGGGGGCGTTCAAGTCCCCCCTCCGACATCACGAACACTTCACTCACAGCGTGTTCAGACCCCGGAAGGCGGCTGACCGGTTACCAAGTGGCCGCCATTTGCCGGGCAGGTATGCGTCCGTAGACGCAGAATGGCAACCCATGAGGATCACGATCACCAGCGTGTTCGTCAACGATCAGGAGTCAGCCCTCGCGTTCTACACCGACGTTCTCGGCTTTCAGGTCAAGCACAACGTGCCAATGGGTGAACACGCATGGATAACCGTCGTCTCACCAACCGCTCCTGATGGACCCGAGTTGCTCCTGGAACCCGCAGGCCATCCAGCGGTGAAGCCATACCGAGACGCACTCATCGAGGACGGCATCCCGCTCGCGCAGTTTGGTGTCGACGATGTCAAGTCCGACTACGAGCGCCTCACAGCACAGGGAGTGACGTTCACGCAGCCGCCAACCCAATACGGGCGCCACGTCTTCGCTGTCTTCGATGACACATGCGGCAACCTGATCATGATCCAATCCGATTCGGCCGCTGACTGAACAGCGCTGACGCCTCGCCGAACATGTAGGCGAGTCGGCCACCTCTAGCCTGTCCTGGTGACCAGCATCGAGCAGTGTGTCCTCGACGCCGAACGCCACCCGATCGGCGACGAGGAGTACGCGGCGGCGTGCCGCCGTCGCCTCGACGACGACGGGGCGCTGGTACTACCGGGCTTTTTCACCCAGGAGGCAGTCCGGCGGGTCATCGACGAATCGGCCCACCAAGAGGCCGACGCCTACTACGCCGGCTCGACCCACAACGTGTACCTCACGCCGCCTGACCCGACGCTGCCCGACAACCATGCGTTCAACCGGCAGGTTGCGTCCAGCAAAGGTCTGATCGCCGACGACCACATTCCCGCCGATTCCCCGTTGCGGCAAGTCTACGACGACCCCGAATTCCGGCGGTTCCTGTGCCAGGTACTGGGCATCGACGCCATCCACCCCTACGACGACGACCTGTCCTCGATCAACGTCCACTACGCCTCGGCGGGCATGGAACTGGGCTGGCACTTCGACAACTCGTCGTTCGCTGTCACCATGCTGCTCCAGGCGCCCGACGCCGGCGGGGTCTTCGAGTACGTGCCTGCCTTACGCGACGCCGACGCCGGCGAAATGGCCTACGCGCGGGTCGACGGCGTACTCGACGGAACGGAGCCGGTGTCGACCCTCGACTTCGCTCCCGGTGACCTGGTGCTGATCCGGGGCCGCAACGCCCTACATCGGGTCACCCCCACCGAAGGAGACACGACCCGCATGCTGGTGGTGTTCGCCTTCAACGACCAGCCCGGTGTTGGACTGTCAGACTCGGCGCTCATGACCTTCTACGGCCGTACCGGCTGACCGGTCACGGGTTGATCCAACGACCGGTCCGGAATCGTTCCTCGCCCCAGGCCACCTCGCACCAACCGTCGACCCACACCGCTACGACGGGTGAGTCAGTCAGCCAGCACCGCGTCGAGGAGCATGATGTTGAACTGGTGGACCGGCACCTCCCAGTGGGGCGACAGGTGCCCACCGGTGTAGGCCGGTGATCGTCGCCCCCGCTGGAGCCGTTCGAGTTCGGCCACATCTTCGCCGTTGATCTGCTCCCACGTGTCGAACACCTCCTGGCGCTCAACGGCCCACCGCTCACCGCTGGCCGCCTCGTCGCCGACCAGAAAGAAATGGATCTCCTCCAGAGTCCGGTCGGGAGCCAACGGAGTGCAGGAGAACAGCATCATCTGGTCGGCGAACACCTCGAGGCCGAGCATCGGGAATCGGACGAACCACCGACCCGCCCGGGTCTGCTCGTCGGTCAGGCCGGGATAGTGGGGGAGGCCCTTGCCCAGTCCGTCGGTCAACGACGGTGCCACGTAGCTGTTGTGGAACGCCTGGCGCACCCACTCACCACCCCACCGGGTGTGCATCGGCGCATGCTCCAGCAACTTCGGGTGCACGGAGAAGACGTGGTAGCCCTCCATGAAGTTCTCGTAGGCGAACTTCCAGTTGGCGGCCACCTCGAACCGCAACACCCCGGCCCAACGTAGGCAGCCCAGGTCATACTCCGGGACCAGGTCGGTGAAGTCGGCGATCCACTCGTCGAACGGTGGGGCCGCCCCGTCCAGATTGACGAAGAAGCAGCCGTGCCAGGACGCGCTCCGCACCGGCACCAGGTCCAGTTCGGGGCCACCACCGGCGTCGAACCGGGTGTTGATCCCCGGGCCACCGAAATGAGGCTGGGAACGCAGCGAACCGTCCAACCCGTATGTCCAGCGGTGGTAGCCGCACGTGACCGTCGAAGCCGTGCAGGGAGTATCGACAAGTTGCGAGCCGCGGTGGCGGCACACGTTGTGGAAGGCCCGCAACACGCCGTCGGAGCCCCGTACGACCAGCACCGGTCGACCGGCCACCTCCACCGGCAACATGGCTCCCGGCTCGGACACCTCGGCCTCGGCAGCCGCGAACACCCAGGTCCGAGTGAAGATGCGTTCTTGCTCCACAACCAGCCAGGCCGGATCCTGATAAGCGGCGTTGGGGAGGCCCGAGAGGTCCTCGATGGGGGCCCGGGCCAAGGCCGGCCCGTCGTCCCCCAGCAGTCGCCGGATCGTGTCCTCGACGTCGGTCATCGCCCTTCCCAGGGTTCGGCGACCGGCGTAGGCAGGGTGGCCTTGCCGATCCGTACCCGCTCCCGGGTTCCGGACCGTTGACGTTCTCGGACGTCCGCGGGCTGCCCGGCGGCTAGCTCGTCAACCCGTAGGCGGGCCGTCCGGGGGACGATGCGCCCCTCGTCGGCCAGGCCGGCATAGCGGTCGGCCACCGCCTGTTTCTTGCGGACCTGATGGGGCTGGAAACAGTCCAGATCGGCGATCGTGGCGTCGGATCCGAAGGCGAGCGCCCCGTCCCGGGCCGCCGCCTCCAAGAGCTCCTGTCCAGCCTCGGTGCGGGCGATCACCGTGTTGGTGCCCAGGTCGCCGACGCTCCCTTCCCGGGTGGGTGAACCGCCGGGCCAGGAGTCGGCGGCGGCGATGTCGGCCGTCTCACCAATGCCGTCGGGACAGATCTTGCACCGCCACGGCAGCCCCCACTGTGACGCGTCGTCACCCCAGTAGTCGAGGTAATGGGCTGAGATCTCGGAGTAAACGGTCGTCGCGGTGGTCGGACCCGGGCAGCCCCGTCCCCGGTACCGGAAGGCCGTCAGGTCACGCCGGTCGACACCGATTCGCTCAAGAAAACCGTCGGTGAACGAGGGCGGTCCGAATCCTCCACACACCATCGTCAACCAGTAGCGGACCAACTCGTCGACCCGGGGGTCATGGCGAGCCAGGTTCCGGAGGGCAGCCAGGTCGCAGGGTTTGGCCACGACGGCGAACGGTCGACCCCGGTCGAGGGCATCGCCCACGTCGACAAGGGCAGCGGCCGGGCCATACCGGGAGCCGGCCGCGGCGAGAACCTCCGACTCGGTGACGCTGATCGTGCTCTCGCCGAACGTCGGCTCAGTCGTCGAAGCCCTGACGTGGAGGATGAAATCGGCCCGCCCGGAGCGAAGCACATACTGGGCCAGAGCGGTCAACACCCCGCCGGTCGATCCCTCGTGGCGCACCTCAGGGTCGCCGGCCCAGGCCTGGACGATGCGGCGCCACGGTCCCCACACCGGATCCACGATGGTGTCGTCGGCCACGAGACGCTCGGGAAGCCCCTCGATGCGCGTACCCGGACACACGTCGTAGATCGTGTCCACAGTGGCGTGGTCCAGCGTGCCGACCACCACCGGCTGCTCGAATCCGGAGGCGGTGCGGGTGACGGCGACCGTGTCGGCACCAGCCACCGACTGGCACAGCCCACATCCGATGCACAGGCCCTGCTCCACGATGGCGTTGAGTCGCTCGGCTGGAGTGGGATCGGGAGGAACGGTCGGCGAACTGTCCATGACTCCAAGCGGGAGGACCGGCGTTGTTTCCGCGCGAACGTCTAGCACACCATCGGACCAACGCATACGTTCTCGCCATGCCCGACGACGACGAGCACTTCCCACGGCTGTTCTCTCCGGTGTCGATCGGCGGCGTGCGCATGAAGAACCGGATCTTCCTGGGTCCCCACGGCACCGGGATGTCCGAGGGCGGGCTGCTGGGCGAGCGTCAGTTGGCCTACTACGACGCCCGGATCCGCAAGGGGATCGCCTGCATCTTCACCGAGGCCCACCACGTCGAACCACTCGACGGCATCGTCTACCCGACCTGCTCGGCGGCTTCCGACGCCTGCCTGCCCGGGCTGACCGCCATGGCCGAACTCTGCCGGCCCCACGACGTGCGCTTCTTCGGGCAACTGTTCCACGAGGGGCGGTCGGCGTTGAGCCTGCGGGACGGCCGGCGGGAGGTGACGGTGGGGCCGTCGGCGACGGGGGAGGAGCGCCACCACAACGTGCCCCGGCCCCTCACCGTGGCGATGATCGAAGATCTCGTCGACCACTTCGGCTCGGCAGCCGACCGGATGGTCCAGGCCGGGGTGGACGGCATCGAGATCCTCGTCGGCATGGGCTACCTCCATGCCCAGTTCCTGAGCCCGGCGGTGAACCTCCGGGACGATGCCTACGGCGGCGATGCCCAGGGACGGCGACGCTTCCTGCACGACTGTCTGGTCGAGATGCGGCGGCGGGCCGGCGACGACGTCGCCCTGGGGTTCCGGATCGTGCCCGATGACGACGACCCCGACGGGCTGCACCTCGACGATTCGGTAGCCCAGTGCGCCGCCCTGGCCGATGAGGGAGTGTGCGACTTCATCAACGTGACCGTGGGCAACGTCAGCAGCCTGGCCGGGGTGAGCAACATCGTCCCGCCGCTGTACGCCCCGGCCAACGTCTGCCTTCCGCCGGCCCGGGCGATACGGGACGCGGTGTCGGTCCCGGTCCTGGCCGCCGGGCGGATCAACCAGCCCCAGGACGCCGAACGGGCCCTGGCCGCCGGCGACCTCGACATGGTCGGGCTGGTCCGGGCCCTCATCGCCGACGACGAGTTCATCGTGAAGGCCCGGGACGGCCGACCCGAGGACATCCGGGCCTGCATCGCCTGCAACCAGGCCTGCATCGGCCATCGGGCCACCGGACACGCCATCTCGTGCATCCAGCACCCGGCCTCAGGCCGTGAGGCCCGGTACGGATCCGTGGTGCCGACGGCCGACCCGAAGGACGTCCTGGTGGTCGGCGGCGGACCTGGGGGCATGAAAGCGGCGGTCGTGGCCGCCCAGCGAGGACATCAGGTGACCCTCGTGGACAAGGCCGCGCGCCTGGGGGGCCAGGCCCTGCTCGCCGAGCGGCTGCCCGACCGGGCCGAGTTCGGCGGCCTCGTCACGAACCTGCTGAGCGAGATCGACCGGTACGGGGTCCACGTCGAGACCGGTGTCGAGGTCGACGTGGACTACGTGGCCGGGCATCGTCCCGACGCCGTGGTGATCGCCACCGGGGCGACCCCGTACGTTCCCGACCCCGACTGGTTCGAGGGTGCCCACGTGGTGACGGCATGGGAGGTGCTGGAGGGCCCGGTCGCCGTGGGGCAACGGGTGCTGGTGTTCGACTGGCGCTGCGACTGGATCGGCCCGGGCGTGGCCGAGCTGATCCGGCGGGATCATCGCAGTGAGGTCCGCCTCGCCGTGAACGGAGAGGGGATCGGCGCGACCATCCAGAGCTACGTTCGCTACCACCTCGTGGGCCGGCTCCATCAGGCAGGTGTCGACGTGTTGCCGTACGTCCGCCTCATCGGGGCCGACGCCGACACGGTGTATCTGCAGCACGTCGTCACCGGGGCCCCGGTTGTGGTCGAGGGGATCGACACCCTGGTGCTGGCCCACGGCCACCGGAGCGACCTGACCCTCCACGACGCACTCGAACCCCTGGTCGACGAACTCCACGCCGTCGGCGACTGCCTCAGCCCACGGACCGTCGAAGAGGCGGTCCTCGAAGGCATGGAGGTCGGGTTCAGACTGTGAGGGGAGCGGTGGCCTCCCGGGCCACGACGCCGGTGAGGCAGCCGATGGCTCCGGAGGCCTTGGCCAACTCGTCGACCTCGACGACGGTGCAGTCCACACCCAGGGACTCGTAGAACGCCTGGGTGACGGGGTTACCGTCGGCCATCAGGAAACGACGGGGCCCGAGGGCGACGCCGTTCAGGGCGAAGCCCCGCACCGCCTCGTCCGCGTCGGGCAGGAAGTGCACCTCGTAGCCCTCCTCGCGAAGCGCCTCGACCCCGGCCACGGCGAGGCGGGTCGGCCACACGACAGCCAGATCCCGGTCGATGATGCGGAGCATCCCCATCAGGTGCATGGTGCCGATGGGGAGGTCGACCGGGGTAACGGTGACGCCCGACGGCTCGAGCACCGAGGCGATCTGACCGACTGCGTCGGCGTTGGTGCGCAGGCCTCGGCCGACCAGCACCCTGGTGGGCGACAACCACAGCAGGTCGGCCCCTTCAAAGGTGCCGCGTCCCGACACCGATCGAAGGATCGGCACGCCAGCCGCAGCCAGCGCCCGGGCCGCCACCCGCTCCTCACCGGCGCGTACCTCCGATGCCGGACGGGCCAGGATCGCCCCCTCGGGGGTCATGACGAACAGGTCGGCCATGAAGATCTGGTTCGGTGAGACCGGCCCGTCCGGATCCAGGGTGCGGACGGTCACGCCGGCCGAGCGGTAGGCCTCGACGATGCCGTCGTACTGCGCTGCCGCCCGGTCGATGTCGACCTGGTCGAGCAATTGGGCACCGTTCGGGTCGTCGACCGCCAGTTCGGGGCCCGGGCGGTGCATCAGAACCTCGCGCAGCGTCCCGAACTCGGAGTCCTGGCCGAACCGGCCCCAGTGCCCGTCGATCTCATCGGCCATCGCGGTCTGCCGGGGATGCCAGCCGGGACCGCCATAGGCGGCGTACCGGAGCGGTTCGGAGCGATCGGCCATGGATGCGCCTCCAATGGGCGGTGGTGACCGGCCCAGGTAACCACGCTGGTCGGGCCACCGCACGACTGCGGGTCGTCTAGGTTCACGGCCACCACGCATGAGGGGAGGGGCCATGACCGGTCTGGCTCCGGAACACGCAACCACCATGGCCGGCCGGGCCATGCAGACCCTGCCCCGCGCCACCTTCTCCGAGCCCGAATGGGAGGCCCGGGTCGAGTTGACGGCCCTGTACCGGCTGTCGGCGCTCTACGGCATGGATGACCTGGCCAACGGGGCCATCGGCGCCCGGGTGCCCGGGACCGGGAACTACCTGACGCACCCCTACGGCATGTTCTGGGAGGAGGCCACCCCTGGAGCGTTCATCACCGTCGACCCCGACGGCGACCCGGTGCACGGCGACACCCGCTGGTGCAACGACGGAGCCGTCAACCTGTGCCGCTGGGTGTTCGGCACCCGGCCCGACATCCAGGTGTTCATGCACGGGCACGACGAACCGATCGCCGGCGTGGCGTCCACCGAGACCGGCCTCGTCTGGGTGAACCAGCCCGCGGTGTACCTCGGGCACATGCTGGCCTACGTCGACTACGCGTTCGACGAGGACAATGCCTTCGCCGAGCGGGTGTGTGCCCGTTTCGCCGAGAACAACATCGTCATCAGCCGCAACCACGGGCACTGGACCTTGGGCCGTAACGCCGGCGAGGCCTTCTTCCGGTCCTACTTCCTGCGGCAGGCCTGCATCGTGCAGTTGTACGCCATGTCCACCGGGGCACCGCTGCACCTCATCGATGAGGCCTCAGTCGAGGTCTTCCAGCGCCAGATGTACGCCTCAGAGCACTACAACTACGACGGTGCGACGGAATGGCCCGGACTGCTCCGCAAGTTGGATCGGGACTGCCCCGGGTGGGACCGCTGAGCACCGCCCCGTCGTGGTGACGACAGGGCATCGAACCGCGTCTTCGTCGCGCGGGCCAGAATGTCGCCGTGGTTGCGGCTGACCCGTACCTCCTTCTGGCCGCGATCGGGGCCCCGTTCGTCGCCGGTCTGCTGACGCTGGCCCTGCCACGCTCGGCCACCGGAACCCGTGTTCTGCTGGCGGTGGCCGGACCGGTCGCGACCCTCGTGCTGGTGGCCATCCACGTGACCGACGAAGGGGTCGCCGCGGCCACCGAGGCGACCGGCCGCCTCTCCTGGGTGCCCGACCTGCATCTCGACGTCAGCTTCCTCGCCGACGGCCTGGGGGTGTTCTTCACCGTGTTGGTGGCCGGTATCGGCGTCCTCGTGGTCCTCTACGCCAGGGCGTACTTCGGGGCCGACCCGGAGGCCCTGGCCCGCTTCTATCCGACGTTGGGCTTCTTCACCACGGCCATGCTGGGGATCGTCCTCGCCGACCACATGCTGCTCACCGTGGTGTTCTGGGAGTTGACCTCGATCAGCTCGTTCTTCCTGATCGGCTGGAACCGCGAGGACGAGCAGGCGGTCAAGGCGGCTCTCCAGGCCTTCGTCACCACGGGTCTCGGTGGCTTGGCCCTGCTCGGCGGCATCCTCCTCATCGGTGACGGCACCGGCCTGTGGCGGTGGAGCGACCTCCTGGCCGGGGCATCGGACATCGGGTCGGGACGGTGGACGGTCATCGGCTTCCTCCTGTTGTTCGTCGGGGCAGCCGCCAAGAGCGCTCAGTGGCCCCTGCACTCGTGGTTGCCGGGAGCCATGGCGGCCCCGACGCCGGTGTCGGCCTATCTGCATTCAGCGACCATGGTGAAGGCCGGGGTCTTCCTCTTGGCTCGCCTCCTGCCGATCTTCGGGATCCTGGCGGTGTGGGCGCCCGTGCTGGTGTTGGTCGGCACGGCGACGATGGGGCTGGGCGCGGTGATGGCCCTCCGGAGCGACGACCTCAAGCGGATATTCGCCTACACGACGGTGGGTCATCTCGGCCTGCTCGTCGTCGTGTACGGGCTGGGCGGGTACGGCACCATCCACCTGGACCTCACCCAGATCGCCGCCCACGCCCTCTACAAGGCGCCACTGTTCCTGCTGGCCGGAGCGGTCGCCGTTCAGTACGGCATCACCCGGCTCGGCCAACTCCACGGGTTCGCCCGGGGCTCCGGGTTGCAGGGCACGGCGCTCACCGTCGGCTGGCTGGCCGCCGCCTACTGCCTGGCCGCCGGTCCGGGAACCGTGGGTTTCCTGGCCAAGGAGGCGTTCCTTCGGGACCTGATCGACGCCGCCTCCACTCGGCCGGTGCTGTGGCTGGTCACCGGCGTGGCGGTGGGCGCCGCAGCCTGCAACGTGGCCATCGCCGTCCGTCTGGCCGGCACAGTGCGGGGATGGCGGCACGTGGCCGTCGAGGCCGATGCGCCTCCGCCCCGGGACGCTCCCACTGGCCGATGGGGAGCCATGCTGTGGATCCCGGCACTGCTCCTCCTGGGCGCCACCTTCGTCGGCGGTGCCCTCACCACGGTCTGGAACGCCGTTCTCCGGCCGGTGGAGGGGGGATACGGGCTGCCCGGACTGTGGGACGTCGCAACCAGCCCCGGGTGGCCGCTGATCCTGTCCGCGGCGGTCTTCGCAGGGGGCGCGGCCCTTGGGCTCTCGGGGCGTCTGCGAGGCCACGTCGACGACCCCCACGACCGCCTGTTCCCCGGGGTCTACCTGGCCACCCTGCGGGGCGGCTTTCGGGCCTTCCATACCGTCCAGACCGGCCACCTGCGTCACTATCTGGTGTTCGTCTTCGGAGCCCTGCTGGTGTGCTTCGTGTGGGCGGCGTTCGCCGACCCTTCGCTGGTCGACCCGCCCGATCTCGTGTCGCCCTGGGAGTCGCCGACCGGCATCCTGCTGGGCCTGGTGGTGTGCGCCACGGCCATCGCCCTGCCGCTGGTGGCCGAGCGGGTCGTACGGGTGCTGGTGCTCGGGGCCAGTGGTTTCGGGGTGGTCGGCCTCTACCTGCTGTACCAGGCGCCCGACCTGGCCCTCACACAGCTCATGTTCGAGATCATCTCGGTGATTCTGTTCCTGCTGGTACTGCGCCTGTTGCCCCGACCCGACCGCCGTCCCCGTATCAGCCGGGCTCCCCGGTTGGCCCTGGCCGCCCTGATCGGGTTGTCCGTCGGCTGGATGACGTTGCAGGCCGGCACGACCGCCGACCGCCGGTCCGAGGAGGCCGCCACCCTGGGAGCGTTCTTCGAGTCCCACAGCCTCGAGGGATCAGCGGCCACCGACGGCCGGGGCGGGGAGGGGCGCAACGTGGTCAACGTGATCCTCGTCGACTTCCGCGGGTTCGACACGTTGGGCGAGATCACCGTGTTGGCCACGGCGGCGCTCGGCGTCTGGTCGCTGCTGCCGGGGCGCCGCCGCCACGAAGACGATCCGGAGCCGCTGTCCGGAGCGGAGCCAGTCCGGTGAACGCGTCGTCGATCATCCTGCGTACCGCGGTGCGGTTCGTGCTGCCGCTGACCTTCCTGTTCGCCGTGTACGCCGCGGTGAAGGGACACAACGAGCCAGGCGGCGGGTTCATCGCCGGCCTCATCGCCGCCGTCGGCCTGTGCACCTACCGCATGTCGTTCGGCGAGCGGGCCTTCTTCCGCCTGCTCCCCGTCCATCCCCGGTGGCTGGTCTTCGTGGGCCTCAGCCTGGCCCTCACCGTGGCCGCGGTACCGCTGCTCTTCGGCGAGGCACTGCTCCGCTCCTCGTCGGCCACGCTGTACATCGGCGGGGAGGGCGTCCACATCGTGTCGGCCACCGCGTTCGACCTGGGGGTCCTGCTCGTCGTGGTCGGGGTGGCGGTCGGCATGATCACCCGGCTGGCCGAGGAACTCGACCGGTGACCGCCGTCCTCGCCGTGTGCGTCACCGTGCTGGTCACGGTCAGCGTGTACCTGATGCTCTCCCGCGAGCTCAAGTCGATCGCCATGGGGGTGTTCCTTCTCGGGCACGGGGCCCACCTGGCGATCATCGCCATGAGCGGGTCGCCGATCCTCCCCGACGGTAGCCTGCGCCGCCCGCCGATCCTGGGCGGCGAGCACCTCGTCGACCCGCTGCCCCAGGCACTCATCCTGACGGCCATCGTCATCAACTTCGCCGTCATGGGCTTCCTGTTGACCCTGCTCATCACGACGGCCCGGGGGACCGGCACCCTCAACGTCGACGAGTTGGCCACCCGGGACACCAGCCGGCCCAGCCGTGAGATGGGCGGCGGCGAGCCGGTGGAGGGCGACCCGTCATGACCACCAACCTGCTGGGCCTGTTCATCGTGATCCCCCTGGCGACCAGCGTCGCCTCGGTGGCGCTGGTACGGCGGCCCGGCCCACAGCGGATCCTGGGGGTCCTGAGCCTCGGGTCCATGCTCGCCCTGGCGGTGACCTGGCTGCTCGAGGTGCGCGACGGCGACATCCTGGTGACCCAGCTGGGTGGTTGGCCAGCGCCTTACGGCATCACCCTGGTGTTCGACAGCCTGTCCGGGCTCCTGCTGTGCGCGGCGCTCGTCGTGGCCCTGGCCTGCTACGTCCACGGATTCTCCAGCCTCGACCCCCACGCCGAACGGCGCTACTACCACCCGCTGCTGCAGATGCTGATGCTCGGCATCACCCAGAGCTTCCTCACCGGGGACCTGTTCAACCTGTTCGTGGCATTCGAGATCATGCTCATGGCGTCGTACGGCCTGCTGTCGATCGGCCGAAGCCGGCGGCAGATGACCCAGGCCTACAAGTACCTCGTGCTGAACCTGGTGGCGTCGACGGTGTTCGTGATCGCCGCCGGGCTGGTCTACGGGATGATGGGCACCCTCAACATCGCCGATCTGGCTCGCATCGTCGCCGGCCACACGGCGGCCGGCACGCCGCTACCCGACGGCTTCACCGGCCTCTCGGTGCTCCTGCTGATCGTGTTCGGGGTGAAGGGGGCGTTCTTCCCTTTGTGGTTCTGGCTGCCCGACACCTACCACACATGCCCGGTGCCCATCGCCGCCCTGTTCAGCGGCCTGCTCACCAAGGTCGGCGTGTACGCCGTGTTGCGCACGTTCCCACTGGTCTTCGCGGCCGGTGACGCCGGTGACGTCGTGCTGCCCGTCATCGCCGTGTCGGCGGCAGCCACCATGCTGCTGGGGGTGCTGGGTGCAGTCTCCCAGCATCAGGTGCGGCGGATCCTGGCCATCCACGTCATCAGCCAGGTGGGGTACATGGTGTTGGGGGTGGCCCTCATGACAACGGCCGCGTTGGCCGGGGCGTTGTACTACATGATCCAGCACATGGTGGTGAAGAGCTCGCTGCTCCTGTGCTGCGGGGTCATGGAGCATCATGCCGGATCGGACGACCTGGACCGGATCGGCGGCCTCCACCGGCGAGACCGTCTGCTCGGGGCCGGGTTCTTCGTCGCCGCCCTCAGCCTGGCCGGGCTGCCGCCGCTCAGCGGCTTCTTCGGCAAGGCGGTCCTCATCAGGGATGCATGGTCGACCCACTGGTGGCTGGCCGCCGCCGCGCTCCTGACCGGCCTGCTGACCCTGGTTTCGATGCTCAAGATCTGGACGCAGGGCTTCTGGCTGCCGGCAGCCGCTCCGGTCACGCCACGCCCCCGGCCGGGCGGCCTGACCGGCGCGTACACCGGCATCTTCGTCCTGGTCGCCCTCGCCGTTCTCCTCGGCTTGGCCGCCCAACCGGTCTACGACGTCGCCACCCAGGCGGCGGCGCAGCTCATCGATCCGTCCGCCTACATCGAGGCCGTCGGGCCGCGGTCGATCACCCGGCTGGCAGGTGGCGGCTGATGGCCAAGCGGGTCATGCTCAACGTCGGTCTGGCCGGCATCTACGTGCTCTGGATGGGCCAGCGTCAGTGGATCGACCTGGTGATCGGGTTGGCGGCCGGCTGCCTCGTCATCTCGGTGTTCGACCTCACCACCACCGGACCGGTCTACGGCCGGCGCCTGGTCACCGTGGTCCGCTTCGGCGGCTACTTCCTGCGCATCCTGGTGGTCGCCAACATCCAGATCGCCCGTGAGATCGTGACCCCCGGGTTCAGCCAGACGCCCCGGATCCTGCGGTACCCCGTGGAGCATCTGGGGGCCGTCCAGCTCACCGTGTTCGCCAACTGCATCACCCTGACCCCGGGCACCCTCGTCGTGGACGTCAGCGAAGATGCCCGCTGGCTGTACGTGCACTGCATGTACGCCGCCGACCGTGATGCCGCCATCGCCGGCCTGTACGAACTCGACCGTCGCCTCGGGCGTCAGGTGTTCTCATGATCGGGACCGCGGTCGACGTCGGCATGGTCACCCTGGTCATCGGCATCGCCTTCGCTCTGTACCGGATCATGAAGGGCCCGCACGTCACCGACCGGGTGCTGGCCGCCGACGTCCTGTCGGTGCAGGTGGTGGGGATTGTGATTCTGCTGGCCATCGACCAGCGGCGGGCCCTGTCGTTGGATGCCGCGCTGCTGGTGGCCATTGTGGGGTTCGCCTCGACGCTGGCCTTCGCCCACTACGTGGTCGGGGTCCGCAGCGACGCGGAACCTCCGGACGACGGAGCGGAGTCCTAGATGCGCGACGGAGTCACCCTCACGCTGTTGATCGTTGGCCTGGGCTTCATGCTCACCGGCACCTGGGGCATCGTCCGGTTCCCCGACGCCTACCACCGCCTCCACGCGGCATCGAAGTGCTCGACGCTGGGGCTGTTCGGGTTGCTGGCCGCCGCGGTGGTCCACATCGGCTCCCCCGAGGCGGCGGCCAAGGCTTTGCTGACCCTCGTCTTCGCAGTGGTCGCCACGCCGGTCGGTTCGCACATCCTGGCCAAGAGCGCCCATGCGACCGGCCTGGTCAAGTGGTCCCGGACCCTGTCCGACGAGCTCGCCGAGGATCTCGCCGAAGACCAGCCCGACGACGAGGGGAACGCTCCGTCATGACCGCGGACCCGCTGTTGGAGCCGTTCCAGCTGGGCACCGTGCGGTTGGCGAACCGGGTCTTCTCGAGCAGCCATGCACCGGGCTACAACCTCGACGGCACCCCGAGCGACCGGTACGTCGCCTACCACGAGGACAAGGCACGGGGTGGCATCGGCCTGACCATGATCGGGGGGTCCAGCAACGTCTCGATCGACTCGGCGTCGCTGTGGGGCCAACTGTCGTTCGCCAGCGATGCCATCGTCGAACCGCTGGCCGCCATGGCCGAACGCATTCACGGTCACGGCACGGCGATCATGACGCAACTGACCCATATGGGTCGGCGCAACGTCAGCAACGACGGGGACTGGCTGCCGTTGATCGCCCCGTCGCCGGTGCGGGAACCACTGCACCGGGGCTGGCCCCGGGAGATGGACCACAACGACATCCGACGGGTGGTGGGCGACTTCACCGCCGCAGCCCGGCGGGTCAAGGCGGCCGGGCTCGACGGCATCGAGCTGGTCGCCACCAGCCACCTCCTCGACCAGTTCTGGACCCCGCTGGTGAACCACCGGACCGACGAATACGGCGGGTCACTCGACAACCGTCTGCGCTTTACGTTCGAGGTGATCGAGGCAGTCCGCGAGGCGGTGGGCGACCGCCTCCTCCTGGGCATCCGGATGATCGGCGACGAGGATCAGATCGGCGGGCTGACCGTTGCCGAGAGCACAGAGATCGCCTGCCGGCTGGCCACCTCCGGCGGACTCGACTTCCTGAACATCGCCGGCTCGTCCCTGGCCACCGAGGAGGGGTTGTCCAAGGCCATCCCGCCCTCGGGTACGCCGCTGATGCCGTATGTGCCGTTGGCGGCCGCGGTAAAGGCCGAGGTCGATCTCCCGGTCCTGCACGCGGCCAGGATCACCGACCTGGCGTCGGCCCGCCATGCGGTGGGCTCAGGCCTCATCGATCTGGCCGGCATGACCCGGGCCCACTTCGCCGATCCCCACATCGTCGCCAAGTTGAAACGGGGCGAGGCCGACCGCATCCGGGTCTGCGTGGGTGCCTCCTATTGCATCAACCGTCTCCACGTGGGCTTGGAGTCAGTGTGCATCCAGAACCCGGCGACCGGCCGGGAGCGGTCGGTTCCCCAGTTGGTGGAGCCGAGCGCCGGTCCGGCCCGGCGGGTGGTGGTCGTCGGAGCGGGCCCGGCCGGGCTGGAGGCGGCCCGGGTGTGCGCCGAGCGGGGCCACCGGGTCACCCTTTTCGAGGCCCAGGACCGGGTGGGCGGCCAGTTGGTTCTGGCCGCCCGGGCCAGCGCCCGCCAAGCCGAGTTGATCGGCATCGTCGACTGGTTGGCCGCTGAGATCGGCCATGTCGGCGTGGACCTGCAGTTGTCCACGCTGATCGGCGTCGACGACGTGACCGCTGAGTCGCCCGACGTCGTCATCGTGGCGACCGGCGGACAGCCGACGGCCGACGTCCTGGCCGACGGCCGGGAACTCGTGTGCACGACGTGGGATGTCCTGGGCGGGCACGTCCGGCCCGAGGGCGCGGTGCTGATCTACGACGACCACGGGGCCGAGCGGGCGGCCTCGGTTGCCGAGTACCTGGGTGACCGAGGGGTCACGGGCCTGGAGCTCGTGACCCCTGATCGGCAGGTCGTCCAGGACCTCACGACGATCACCGGACCCACCTATCTGCGGATGCTCTATGCCCACGGGGTGCGGATGACCCCTGACCACCGCCTGGTGTCTGTGGCCCGTCGCGACGACCGGCTGCAGGCCGTCCTGCGCAATGAGTTCACCAGGGAGGAGGTGGTCCGGATCGTCGACACGGTGGTCGTGGAGCACGGCGTGGTGCCCGACGACGAGCTGTTCCGGGCCCTGGCCCCGTCGTCGGTCAACGACGGTGTGACAGACCTCGACGCCCTGGTGGCGTGCACGCCCCAGCCGTGGCCGGATGACGCCGGGGGGTTCGAGGTGTACCGGATCGGCGATGCGGCCTCCAGCCGCGACGTGGCTTCGGCCCTCTACGACGCCCGGCGACTCTGCCAGGTGCTGTGATGGCGCCCGACGCCGTCGGTGCTGCAGTGGACGAGTGGCACCACGACACGATCCCGCTCGACTACGTGATGATGGTGACCGATCCGGCGACCCTGCCCGGCGGACGGTTCGAGTACTTCCTCGGCACCCGGGACGAGGCGGCGGCGCTGGCCGCCGAGGGTGGGACACCGCTGCCAGAGCGGGTGGTGGCCCCGGAGTTCGGCGGACCGGGTTGGGCCATTGCCCTGCACGGCGACATGGTCGTCCACCGGGGGCACCCCTCGGCGAACCGGCCGAACGCATCGCCATGGTGAACGTCGACGTGGCCATGGACGCCCGGGGGGCCGAACAGCACCGCTCCCGTGACCTCATCGAGGTCGACGACCCGACCCTGCTGTACGCTGAATGGGGCCGCCACGCGGCCCGGCGGGCCGCCGGACGGCACCAGGACGTGGTGGACAACCTGCAAGTTCACCGGCGATGCCGACGAGGTGATCAACCGCTTGGAGTGGGCCGTGGAGGACGTTCACCGCACCATCAGCGACAGGCGGGCCGGGCCGCGTGACGTCGAGCACTATGAGTAGGGAGGAACACGTGGACGGGCCGTCACGGGGGTTCAGCGTCGACGAATACCGCTCCCGCACGGTGGCCGCCCAGGCTCTGATGGCCGACGCGGAGCTGGATGCCCTCCTGGTGTGCACCGAACCCGAGGTCCGGTACTTCTCCGGCTTCCACACGCCGTTCTGGCAGAGCCCGACCCGCCCATGGTTCCTCGTGATTCCGGCGGCCGGCGATCCGGTGGCGGTGGTCCCCGGGATCGGCGCCGAGTCTTGGTCGCGGACGTGGGTGGACGACGTGCGGACGTGGCCGGCCCCCCGGCCTGAGGACGACGGGGTGAGCCTGCTGGCCGACACCCTTCGGGAGATCAGCGGCACCAGCGGACGGATCGGGCTCCCCATGGGCCACGAGACCCACGTGCGGATGCCGCTCGCCGACCTCCGGACCCTCGAGGACCACCTGTCACCGAGCCGGCTGATCGACGCCACCGACGTCGTCCGGCGGCTGCGGATGGTGAAGTCGGAAGCCGAGATCGCCAAGACGGCCCACGTCTGCACCCTCGTGTCCGACGCCTTCGAGGGCCTCGGCGGGCTGTTGCGCCCCGGAATGGCCGAACGCGAGGCGTTCACGGCGTTCCGCCTGGACCTGTTGGCGCGCGGCGTGGACGACGTGCCCTACCTCGTCGGCGCCACCGGCCCGGGGTTCGCCGACATCATCCGGAATCCCGGCGACCGGACCATCGACGACGGCGACCTGCTGATGTTCGACACCGGCTCGGTGTACGACGGCTACTTCAGCGACTTCGACCGGGTGGTGGCGTTCGGCCGGGCCGACGACGAGGCCCGGCGGGCCTACGCCACAGTGTGGGAGGCCACGGAGGCCGGCCTGGCGGTCCTCCGCCCCGGCATCACCACCAGCGACCTGTGGCGGGTCATGTCCGCCGTGCTCGGAACCGACCGGTCGGGCGGTGACGGCGTCGGCCGGCTCGGTCACGGCCTGGGGATGCAACTCACCGAATGGCCGTCCCACACTGCCGACGACGACACGGTGGTCGAGGAGGGCATGGTGCTGACCCTGGAGCCGGGCCTGATGTGGGCTCCGGGCAGGTTGATGCTCCACGAGGAGAACGTGGTGGTGCGATCAGGCGGGCCCGAGATGCTTTCACGGCGTGCCCCGAGCGAACTGCCGATCATCGCCTAAAAGGGGCCGGTTTCGGCCACTGACGGGTGCCCGCGGGGCTACTCTGACCCGATGACCACCACCATCACCGGCGCGCATCTCATCGGCGGTGATTGGATCACCGAAGGGGCCGCCGGCACCGGCCTGAGCGACAACCCGGCCCGGCCGGACGAGCCGGTGGGCGAGTACCCCATCGGCGACGCCGGCACTGCGGCCGACGCCGTCGACGCCGCTGTCGACGCGCTACCGGCCTGGCGGGCCATGGGGTTCGGTGCCCGGGCCCGCATCCTCGAAGTGGCGGCGGCCCTGTTCGAGGCCCGGGCGGACGAACTGGCCCTGATCTGCACCATGGAGGAAGGCAAGACCCTCGCCGAATCCCGGGGCGAGGCCCTCCTGTCGGGCGAGACCTTCCGCTACCACGCCGGCATGGCCAAGACGGCGACCGAGCGGATCTTCCCCAACAACGTCCCCGGAGAGACCATCCGGACCGTGCGTGCCCCGCTCGGGGTCGTCGGGATCGTGACCCCGTGGAACTTTCCGTTGCAGATCCCGGCTTGGAAGCTGGCACCGGCCCTGGCCGCCGGCAACACCGTGGCGTGGAAGCCGGCCAGCAACACACCGCTCACCGCGGTGGCCATCGCGGGGGTGCTCACCGATGCCGGCCTGCCTCCCGGCGTTCTGAACCTGGTGTTGGGCCCGGGATCGATGGGCGGGGCCTTGGTCGCCGACGAGCGGGTCGACGGGGTCTCGTTCACTGGGTCGGTGCCGGTCGGGGTGCAGATCCGCGACGTCGTCACGGCCCGCAACGGGCGGGTGCAGCTCGAAATGGGTGGACACAACCCGTGCATCGTGTTCGAGGACGCCGACCTCGGGATGGCCACCGCAGCGGCAGTCGCCGGCGCCATGGGGGCCACGGGCCAGAAGTGCACCGCGACCAGGCGCATCATCGCCGTCGGCGGTGTATACGACGAGTTGGTCGAGCGTCTGGCGGTCGCCGTCGACGGCCTGGTCGTCGGCGACGGGCAGGACGAGGGCGTGGGGATCGGTCCGCTGGTGTCGGCCGGTGCCCGCCGGGAGGTCGACGAGGCCGTGGATCAGGCCCGCAGTGAGGGGGCCGAGGTGGTGGCGGTCAACGGCACCGCGCCCGACGGGCCCTGCTTCTATCCGCCCACCCTGTTCACCGGTGGCGCCGATCTCACCATATGCCGCGAGGAGGTCTTCGGTCCGGTCAGCACGGTCCTCCGGGTCGACTCGGAGGACGAGGCGTTCGCCCTGGCCAACGACACTGAGTTCGGCCTGTCGGCTTCGGTGTTCACCAATGACCTGTGGCGGATCGACCGGGCGGTCCACGAGATCCAGGCCGGCCTCATCAAGGTGAATGGCCCGACGACCGGAAGCGAACTCCACGCACCCTTCGGCGGCGAGAAGATGTCGTCGGGCCACGCGGCCCGAGAGCAGGGCGACACCGCGGTCGACTTCTTCACCCGGACCCGCACCGCCTACATCCGACCCGGCACCCCCCGGTGACCGTCGAGGCCCCGGCCCCGGGCGCCCTCAGTCGGGCCCTCGCCAAACGACGGACCGAACTCCGCGAGCCGGCGGCCGTGATGGCCCCCGAACGCCTCGGAGCGGCCCGGTTCACCCGGTTCAGCTTCAGCCGCAGCGTGCTACGGCGGGCCGTGGGCGCCGGTTGGAGCGCCCGACGGGTGGGATGGGACGTGGACGCCGATGGGCGAGGCCACGCGATCTACCGGGTCGAGGCCGAGGGCCACGTGTTCCACTTCGTGGCCTTCACCACGACGCTCGACGAATCGCTCCACACCGACCGGGTCGTCGCCGCGGCCTGGGAGATCACGGCAGCACTCGTCGAAGGCGAGGTCGACGACGCCTACCTTGCCGAGTTGGAGGCGGCGGTGCCGCTCCAGGAGGAGGCCCGCCTCGATGCACGGGTGCTGGTGCTGACCCGCGGCAACCGCAGCGTTCGCTTCTACGACTACCTGGTCGAGCGGCTGGCCGTCGGACTCCAGCCCGAAGCCGACCGGGTCGCCGACGCCGGCTACATCATGCGCAGCACGGCGTTCTACGGGAACGGCAAGTTCGGGATGCGCTCCTACCTGGGGTATCCAGCGGACCACCCGTTGGCCGCTCCCTACCGGGCCCAGTTCCTGGCCGCCTGGCTGTTCCGCGAGCTCAGCTGTGATTCGGTCGAGCACTGCGCCCTGCTGCGCGGCGGCGACACAGCGGTACCGCTGGACGGCGACTGGAACCGGTACTTCGGGCTTGGCAACGCCACCGGGCTGGGCCTCGTGCCCTACGCCCTCAAACATCCGAGGATCCTCAACGCTTGGGCCGGGGTGCGCGAGTTGGCCTTGGCCAACGTACGGGCCCTGCCGGGCACACCCGAACGTCTGACACTCCTGCAGGGGTGGATCACCAAGGCCCAGGAGCATTTTGCGGCGGCCGACGGCGACGACAAGTGGCCGTGGCTGGGTTCCCGCTCGCTGGCCCGCGAAGCAGGCCGGATCGCATCCCGCCTCGACGAGGTCGCCGGCAGGGAGCGGCCGTTCGACGCCCTGTACCGATGGTCGGAGACCCAGGACGTTGAGGTCAACGAGTTCGTGGTGTCCCTGCTCCTCGAACTGGACGACCAGCTCGACGATCCGGCCGTCGACGAGCTGCTCCGGGTGGACGAAACGGTGGTCGTCGACCCGTCGACCGGCGTCGGGGAGATGTTGGCCCACATCGACGACCGGTACCCCTGGATCGACGACCTGGATCCCGACGACGCGTCGGCCGACCACTACTGGTGGGTGATCTCGGACAACACCGAGGAACCGCGACGGGCCGAACGCAGGGTCGTGGAACCGGCCCACCGCGAGGTGGGCATCGACGCCGCCCTGCGGATCCACCGGCTACGGTGCGACCTCCGTGCCGAGCCACCCCACCGGTTGATCGGAGAGTTCCTCGCCGAGCATCCCGAGCACGGCGGCGCCGTCAAGCGGGCCGTCGGCAACCAGGAGCCGTACGGCGAGCCCCACGACAACACCTGTGCCGCCGACTATCTGCCGTTGCAACTCCAGCGTTTCCAACTGGCGATGTACGGCATGGACAACTACTCGCCCAAGTCCACCGACTGGCTCCGGGTCACCTTGTTCCAGGGTGCCCCCCGGATCGGTGAACTGGGTCCCGACATGACCGACGACTGGGTGTGGCCCCGTCGACCGACTGGAGCAGCGGCATGATCATCGACGGCCTGGAAATCAACGACTGGAGCCGCCCCGTCATCGAGCAGGTGCGGTCCGGGGGTGTCGACATCGTGCACGCCACCTGTGGTGTGTGGGAGGACATGGCCGGGACCATGACCCGTATCGGCGGTTGGCGGCACTTCGCCCGGTGCAACGACGACATCGTCCGCATCGTGCGCACCGTCGACGAGATGCATCGGGCGGTCGACGACGACGTCCTCGGCATCGTGCTGGGCTTCCAGAACAGCTCGATGCTGGGCGACGACCCGGAGATGGCCGGCATCTTCGCCGACGTCGGCGTCCGGGTCATTCAGCTCACCTACAACATCGCCAACCACCTCGGCTCCAGTTGCTGGGAGCCCAACGACGGAGGTCTGACCAGGGCGGGACACCGTATGGTCGCCGCCCTCAACGAGGCCGGGGTGCTGGTCGACATCTCCCACGTCGGCAATGTCACCGGGCGGGACGCCATCGACGCATCGGCGGTGCCGATCGCCGTCACCCACGGCAACCCGCACTCGTTCTGCCCGTCGGGGCGCAACAAGCCCGACGACCTCATCGACGCCCTCGCGGCCCGGGGCGGGGTCATCGGATGCACCCTGTATCCGTTGTTCATGGGTGGAGCCGACGTCCCGCGGGAGGTTTATTGCCGGATGCTGGCCGACCTGGCCGACCGGATCGGCGTCGAACACGTGGCCATCGGCAGCGACGCTGTGGTGGGTTGGGCACCCGACGCCCTCGGGTGGATGCGCAACGGCCGTTGGGACCGTCCAGCGGATCCCGACGAGATCCCCCCGTTCCCGCCGTGGCCCGACTGGTTCCAGGGCCCGCAGGACTTCGGATCCCTGGCCGAGGGTCTCGACGAGGTCGGGTTCGCCCCCGACGAGCGGGACGCCGTCCTCGGTGGCAACTGGCTCCGGCTGTTCGGCGAGGTGTTCGGGTGACCGACGACGCGGTGTGGGTGGCTCCACGCGAGATCGTCGACATCGTCCACCGGGCCAGCCGGGTCCACGGCTGTAGTGCCAGCCTCGCCGACCGCATCGCCGCCGACGTCGCCCACTGCGAGATACACCATGGCGGGGGCCTGCAGGCCTGGAGCGACCTGGTCGACCAGTCGTCGGCCCGCCTCGTCGACGCTGGCCGGGCCGCCTACCGCCTGGACCTCGCCGAGTTAGCCGTCCAACGCGGCGAGGTCGCCGTCGAGACCTGGGATCCACCGATCCCATTCGCCCTCCTGGCCCGCGGTCTGGCCGAACTCGCGGCCCGGGGGGTGCGCTGGCCGGCCTGGCCCGACGAGGTCACCGGCACCGACGAGGTGACCGGTGTCGAGTTGTCGTCGGGGGAGTGGCCCGACCAGGAGGTGCAGCGCCACCGGCACCGGAACCGCCAGGTGCTGGCTGAGGGTCTGGCCGTGGATGGATGCCTCTGGCGCATCCTCGAGACCACCGCACGGCACTTCCTGATGTCCGAAGCGGTCCTCGACGGCGCCCTCGACTGACCTGGCTGGAATCCCAACCGTCTCCTAGTCTCCGACGATGCCTTCCATCACCCTCGACGAGATCGAACAAACCACCCGTGCGGCCCTGGCACGCCATGGTGCAGGGCCGGAAGCCTCGATGACGGTGGCCCATGCCGTCCGGGTGGCCGAAGGCAATGGCAACCGCATCTGCGGCCTCTACTACCTGGAGAGTTACTGCCGGCAGCTGGCGACCGGCAGGGTGGACGGCGTCGTCGAGCCCGAGGTCACCGTCGACCACCCGGGGGCCGTCCGGGTCGACGGCCGGCTGGGATTCGCCCAACCGGCGTTCGCCGCCGGATTCCCCACCGCGGTGGCGGCGGCCCGGACCAATGGCATCTGCGGCTATTCGATCGAGCACACCCACACCTGCACTTCGTTGGGTTACTTCACCGAGCAGTTCGCCCGGGAGGGGCTGCTGGCCATCGGCGTCACCAACGCCACGGCCCGGGTGTCGCCGCCCGGCGGCTCGAAGCCGACCCTGGGCACCAACCCGTTCGCCATGGCCGTCCCCGACGGCGACGGCGGGGTGGCGTTCCAGTTCGACTTCAGCACCAGCGCGGTGGCCCTCGGCAAGATCACCATGGCTGCGGCGGCCGGCGAGCCGATTCCCCTCGGCTGGGCGGTCGACGCCGACGGTGCGCCCACCACCGACCCGGACGCGGCCCTGGCGGGCACGCTCGTCTCGGCCGGCGGCTACAAGGGGTACGGCTTCGGTCTCCTCGTCGAGGTCCTGGCCGCGGCCATGACCGGAGGCCGCCTCAGCCCCGACGTGCCGCCGCTCAAGGCCCCCGAGGGTCCACCTCACGATCTCGGCCAGTTCTACGTCGTGATCGACCCCGCGGCGTACAGCGCCGACGGCTTCTACGAGCGCCTGGAGTCCCTGGCCGCCTTCGTCGACGCCCAACCCGGGGCCCGACTTCCGGGAGCCGGGCGGACCACCCCGGGTGCCGTGGAGGTGGAGGACACCGTCTGGGCAGCCACCCTGTCCCTGGCCGGTGGGGACCCAGCCTGATCGGGCTGCAAGGATCTTCGACGGGAGGTGCGAGGCATGCAGCAGCAGCGGCAGGTGGAATTGATCCGGCTGCTGATCAAGCGCCTGGACACCGACACCAACGTCGATGCCGGCGGGATCCGCCGCAACCCGACCTGGGTGTACACCGACCCCGGCCTGGTCGCCGATGAGCGGCGTGCGTTCTTCGACGGACACCCGCAGCTGGTGGGCCTGTCGGGTGACCTGCCCGGGCCAGGAGCGTTCCTGACCGTCGACGACCTGGCGACCCCCATTCTGGCCGTACGCGGCACCGACGGGGTGTTCCGGGCATTCGTCAACGCCTGCCGACATCGCGGGGTGGTCCTGGAGGAGGCCGATCGGGGTTCGACCCGCCGTTTCACCTGCCGCTTCCACGCCTGGACCTACGACCTCGATGGCACCCTGGTCGGCCTGCCCAAGGCTGAGCACTTCGGCGTCATCGACCGGGCCTGCCACGGGCTCATCTCGCTGCCCGCCGTCGAGGAGGCCGGCCTGCTCTGGGTCCACCCCGATCCGGACGGGTCCATCGACCTCGACTCGCAACTGGGTCCGGACCTGCGGGCCGAGATGGCGGCATGGGACCTCGGTGAGCTGGACCCCTTCCGTCGGGACGAATACCGGGTGGCTTGCAACTGGAAGTTGGCCATGGACACCTTCGGCGAGACCTACCACTTCGCCTCGCTCCACAAGGACACCCTGTTCAACGGCTTCCACGGCAACGTCCAGTGCTACGACACGTTCGGCGACAACCATCGAATGATCCTGTGCCGACGGTCCATCGACGACATGCGCCACCTCCCCGAGGACGAATGGGACATCACGGTCGCCGGGCTGCCCGTCTACTGGCTGTTCCCCAATGTCCAACTCATGCCGTTCGAGCACGGACTCCACCTGGTCCGGGCCTACCCCGATCCCAGCCAGCCGGGCCACCACGTCAGCCGGATCGACCACTACCTGCGTCCCGGGGCGACCGACGACGCTGAGATGGCAGCCGTCTTCGAAATCATCGGGAAGGGGTTCAGCGAGATCATCCGGGACGAGGATTACGTCGCCAGTGCCAGCCAGCAGCGCACCGCGGACAGCGGCGCCCTGGCCGAGGTGGTGTTCGGACGAAACGAGCCGGCGCTGCACCACTACCACGGGACCTATCGGTCCCGGCTGGGGATGCCCCCGCTGGAACTTCACGAGGCTTGATGGCAGCACCGAGCCGATCCCGCCCTACGCTCGGCCGTCAATCGACGCAGGAGCACGCATGCAAGGACTGATCCTGGAAGGCACCACCGAGGATTCGGTGCGCCTTTCGAACGACATCGAATTCGTCGATGCCCTCGGGCCCCGCCAGGTACGCGTCGAGGTGCGGGCCGCAGGGGTGTGCGGTAGCGACCTGAGTTGCGTCCACGGCAAGTACTACATGCCGACCCCGTTGGTCCCGGGACACGAGGCGGCCGGGGTCGTCGTCGAGACCGGGTCGGCTGTCACCTACTGCGAGGTCGGGGACCACGTCATCCTGTCCACGTTCGGCAACTGCGGTGCCTGCCGGGACTGTGAGGCCGGACGTCCTGGTGACTGCACGGCGTCGATGGCCGTACTCCAGCAACCGTTCCGGGAGGGCGACCAGGCGCTCTACAACTTCGCCAACCTCGGCGCCTTCGTGCAGGAGACGGTGGTGGGGGAGAACCAGTGCGTGCCCGTCCCCAAGGAGATGCCGTTCACCGCTGCGGCCCTCGTCGGCTGTGGCGTGAGCACCGGCGTGTGTGCGGTGGCCAACCGGGCCCAGGTGCGGCTCGGCGACTCGGTAGCCGTGATCGGCGCCGGCGGGGTCGGGCTCAATGTCATCCAGGGCGCCCGGCTGTGTGGTGCGGCCCAGATCATCGTCATCGACCGTGAGCCGGCAAAGGAGGCCATGGCCGTCGAGTTCGGCGCCACGGACTTCGTCCTGGCCGACGGCGACGACTTCGACCCCGTTGCCGCCGTGCAGTCGCTGCGCCCCGGCGGCGTCGACCACGCCTTCGAGGTCGTGGGTCGATCCGAGATCCTGGCCCAGGCCATCAAGATGGCCCGACCCGGAGGCAACGTGTGCGCGGTCGGTGTTCCCGACCTGCTGGCCACCGTCACCTACGGATTCCAGGATTTGCACCGCAACAAGAACCTGATGGGGCAGCGGGCCGGGGGCTCCCGGCCCCGCAGCGACTTCCCGATGCTGGCCGACCTGTACCTCCGGGGTCGGCTGAAACTTGACGAGCTGGTGTCGAACACCGCGGGCCTCGACGGACTGCAGGCCGCCTTCGACTCGCTGAAGACCGGGGCCGAGGCCCGCACGGTGCTGTTGCCCAACGGCTGACGTTCAACGTTCTCGAGCCGGCCATGGCCCGGGGGTAGCCTCCGGCCGACCGGCCGTTGTCGCTTCAGGGGGAACCATGGCCACACGCCGCGTGTCGTCGATGGACGGCTACCAGCCGCCTGATCCGATCGTCGTGCCGCCGCTGTACTCGTGGCCGCCCCGACCAGTGGCCACCCTCCGTTGGCTGGCCACCGGGCTGCTGTTCCCGTGGGGGCTGGTGTTCCTCGGCTTGGCCCTGGCCGCCTGGCACTGGTGGCTGCCCGCCGAGACCACCATGGCCTCGTTCGGGCCCGGCTGGTTGGCCCTGGTCTGGCTGCGCAACGCCGCACTTTTGACGCTGGTTGCCGGTGGCCTGCATCTCTGGCTCTACATCCGGCGTTCTCAGGGCCAGGAGTACAAGTTCACCGGCCGGTGGATGGCCACCGACAGCCGCAAATTTCTGTGGAGGAACCAGGTCAAGGACAACATGTTCTGGAGCCTGGCGAGCGGGGTGACGGTGTGGAGCGGCTACGAGGCGCTCACCCTCTGGCTGTACGCCACCGGACGCATCCCCCGGGTGTCCTGGGAGGACGCCCCGGTGTACCTGGCGGCGATGGTCATGGCCGTCTTCTTCTGGGGGACGATCCACTTCTACCTGAACCACCGGCTGCTACACGTGCCGGTCTTGTACCGGACAGCCCACGAACTGCACCACCGCAATGCCAACACCGGCCCGTGGACCGGCATCTCGATGCACCCGGTCGAGCACCTGATCTACTTCTCGGTGTTCGTGCTGTGGTGGGTGGTGCCGGTGCATCCGGTGATCCCGATCATGAACGGCGTCTACTTCGGGGTCAGCCCGGCGATCAGCCACTCCGGCTTCGACCGGATCCTTCTGGGCGGCCGCTTCCGGATCGCCGCCGGCGACCAGTTCCACCACCTGCACCACCGGTTCTTCGAGGTCAACTACGGCAACACGCCCACGCCACTCGACAAGCTGTTCGGGACCTGGCACGACGGTACCCCGGAGGCCCACGAGGCTCTGAAGGGCCGCCGCCCTGTCGATCAGCACTGATCAGCTCCGCCCGGCGGGCTACGGCCGCTGGATGACCCACGGCTAACGTCGCCCCCCGGAGGAGGCGACCATGGGCGAACAGCTTGACGGCGCGGTCATCAAGCGGGCCACCAGCGAGTCCAACCCGTGGTGGCCCGAACCGGTGCTGCCGCCGGCGGGCAGCCCCAACGTGATCGTGGTGTTGCTCGACGACACCGGTTTCGCCCACCTGAGCTGCTTCGGCGGCTTGGTCGACACCCCCAACTTCGACCGCCTGGCCGCCCGGGGCCTGCGGTTCACGAACTTCCACACCACGGCCATCTGCTCGCCGACACGGGCGTGTCTGCTGACCGGCCGCAACCATCACTCGGTGGGCATGCGGGCCCTGTCGAACTTCGACACCGGTTTCCCCAACATGCGGGGCCGCATCGCGGCCAGCGCCGGCACCCTCGCCGAGATGCTCGGCCCTGCCGGTTACGCCACGTTCTGTGTCGGCAAATGGCACCTGGCGCCCATGCGGGAGGCGTCTGCTGCCGGACCGTTCGGCGACTGGCCCCTCCAGCGGGGCTTCGACCGCTACTACGGATTCATGCAGGGTGAGACCGACCAATTCCATCCCGAGCTCTACGAGGACAACCGGCTGATCGACCCACCGGCCACCCCGGAGGACGGTTACCACGTCTCCGAGGACCTCGTGGACCAGGCCGTCGGCATGATCCGCACCACCACCTCCCTCGTGCCGGAACGTCCGTTCTTCTGCTATCTGGCCTTCGGGGCCACTCACGCCCCCCACCAGGCCCCCGATGACTACCTGGCGAAGTGGCGGGGTCGCTTCGACGAAGGGTGGGACGCCTGCCGCAAACAGGTGTACGAACGCCAACTGGCCATGGGGGTCGTACCGCCGGGCACCGATCTCGCACCCCGCAACCCCGGGGTGGAGGCATGGGACGACCTCAGCGGCGACGAGCAGCGCCTGGCCTGCCGGTTCCAGGAGGCGTTCGCCGCCATGCTGGACCACACCGACGCCCAGATCGGGCGACTGCTCGACGCCCTCGACGACTTGGGTGTCGCCGACAACACGGTCATCATGGCCCTCAGCGACAACGGGGCCTCCCAGGAAGGCCACGCCCTCGGGGTGACCGACACGTTCCGGCACTTCAACGGCATCCCACAGCCCCTCGACGAGGCCCTGGCCCGGATCGACGACATCGGCACCCGGATCTCCAACACCAACTACCCGTGGGGCTGGGCCCAGGTCGGCAACACGCCCGGCAAGCGCTACAAGCAAAACACCCACGGTGGTGGGGTACGTGACCCGTTGATCATCTCGTGGCCCGATGGCCTGGAGCCGGCGGTCCACGGCCAGGTCCGCACCCAGTTCCACCACGTCATCGACCTGACGCCCAGCATCCTCGAGATGACCGGTGTGAGCGCGCCGAGCCACGTCAAGGGCATCGATCAGCAGCCCATCGAGGGCACCAGCCTGGTGTACACCCTGGCCCCTGAGGCGGCCGATGCCGTGGCGGTGCCGACGCGCAAGACCCGCCAGTACTTCGAAATGCAGGGCCACCGTGGCATCTGGGAGGACGGGTGGAAGGCCGTCACCTTCCATGAGCACAACGCCGACCTGGACGACGACCGGTGGGAGCTGTACCACCTCGACGAGGATTTCTCCGAGTGCCACGATCTGGTCAACGAGGAGCCTGACCGTCTGGCCCACCTCATCGGCGTGTTCTGGGAGGAGGCCGAGCGGTACGGGGTGTTGCCCATCATGGACAAGCCGGGCAACCTGTTCGCCGGGCACCCGACGGCCGGCACCCCGCCGGGTCGGGAACGCTACGTGTATCGGCCGCCGCTGCCCCGGATTCCACCCGATGCCGGTCCACCCCTGGGTTCGCGCAACTGGCAGGCGGCGTTCCACCTGGACCGGCCAGCCGACGGCGGCCATGGCGTGCTGCTGGCCATGGGCACCGTCAACAACGGTCTCGTCGCCTACATTGACGACGCAGGGCACCTCGTGTACGACCACAACGCCTTCAGCGACCACTCGATCGTGCGTTCGCGGCTGCCGGTGCCGCACGGCCCGTCGGTCGTCGAAGTACACCAGGAGCGGGTCCGGCGGGGCCCCGGTCGGGCCCGGCTGATCATCGACGGCGTGCTGGTGGGGGAGATGGCGATACCGCTCATCCCGACCATGGTCTCACCGGTGGGCATCGACATCGGCCGCAACCCCACAGGCGTCAGCGCCGCATACCCGGCCCCATTCGCCTTCACCGGATCCATCGACCGGGTCGAGATCGACACCGCCCGGGCCTTCAGCGCCGACGAGGAGATCGCCCTTGAGATCCTGGCTGCCGAACGGATGCAGTGACCCGGCGATGTCCTGGCAGTTCGACGACGAGACGGTGGTCCATCCGACGGGGGAGGGTCGATGGACCACGACCGTCAGCGACCGGTGGAACATCGGCGACAAGCCCAACGGTGGCTATCTGCTGACTCCGGTCTTACGCGCACTGGTCGGACTCGGCCCACATGCCGATCCCGTCTCGGTCACCACCCACTTCCTGCGACCCGGGAGTGCCCCAGCGGACGGGCAGATCCGTGGTGGGATCCTGCGCGCCGGGCGCTCGGTGACGACATCCCGAGGGGCGTTGGTTCAGGGCGGCACCACGCGCATCGAGATGACGGCTGCCTTCGGCGACCTCGGCGACGGGGACGGGGAACCACGCCTGTCGGTGGCCCCGCCCGCCGCTGTGGATCCCGACCGCTGCGTGGCGCGATCCGGCGAGGACCAGGGGGTGCAGCTCTCGATCAGCGACCGGGTCGACGTTCGGCTCGACCCGGCGACCGAAGGTCCCGAGGTGGTCGGCTGGATCCGGTTCAGCGACGGGCGCCCTGCCGACAGCCTGGCCGCCGTGCTGTTCTCGGACGCCTTCCCGCCTTCGGTGTTCAACCTTTACGGTCGCATCGGATGGGTGCCCACCATCGAACTGACGGTCCATGTGCGGCGACGACCGGCGCCGGGATGGATGCTGGGCCGGTTCGTCACCGACGACCTGCACGATGGCCGGATGATCGAACACGGCTGGCTGTGGGACACCGACGGTGCGCTGGTCGCCCAGAGCCGTCAGCTGGCCATGCTGCTGCCTGCGTGAGGCGGGCCGACGTCAGTCCCCCGTCCACTCGGGGCGGCGCTTCTCGGCGAATGCCCGCGGGCCCTCCTTGGCGTCGTTGGACGTGAACACCTGCGCCTGGAGGCGGGTGTTCATCTCCCACAGGTCATCCTCGGACACGCCCCGGGATGCAGCCTGTACCAGTTGCTTGGAAGCCGCCACGCCCAGGGGGGCGTTGGCGGCGATCCGGGCGGCCAAGGCGATGGCTTCGTCCACCGCTCCGCCGGGCCCGGTGACCCGGGCGACCATGCCGTGGGCGGCGGCTTCCTCAGCGGTGATGGGTTCGGCGGTGACCGCCATCTCCATCGCCTTGGAGTAGCCGACCCGGGCCGGCAGGCGGAGCACACCGCCCGCCGCAGCGAACAGGCCCACGCCGACCTCGGGTATGCCGAGCTTGGCCCCCTCGGCGGCCACCAGGAGGTCGCAGGTCAAGGCCAGCTCGAGGCCCCCGGCCAGGGCGAAGCCCTCGACGGCACCGATCAGCGGCTTTGCCGACCCGTTCTTTATGAACGTCATCATGGGTCCGATGTCCTCGCCTCGGGCGAAGGCCTTGAGGTCCATGCCGGCGCAGAAGCCGCGGCCAGCGCCGGTCAGGACCCCGGCGGTGAGGCCGGGATCCCCGTCGAGGATCTGGACGGCCTCCCACAGTCCCGTGGACAGTGCGCCGTTGATGGCGTTCATGGCGTCGGGCCGGTTCAGCGTGATGACCAGCACGCGGTCGCGGCGCTCCGTCAGAACCGCCGCCTGTTCGGAGGGGCCGGCGCTCACTTGGGGGGCATCCTGATGCCGCCGTCGACCCGGACCGTCTCGCCGTTCATGTACGGGTTGGTGATCAGGTCCATCACCATGAACGCCAGTTCCTCGCCGGAACCCAGGCGCTTGGGGAACAGCACCGACTGGCCGAGATGGGCCTTGAACTGGTCGCTGGCCTCGCCTTCCCCATAGATGGGGGTGTCGATGAGGCCAGGTGCGATGGTGTTGACGCGGATGCCGACCGCTGACAGATCCCGGGCGATGGGCAGGGTCATACCGACCACCCCGCCCTTGGACGCCGAGTAGGAGCACTGGCCGATCTGGCCGTCAAAGGCGGCCACCGACGCCATGTTGACGATGGCCCCCCGGCTGCCGTCCTCGTCGACCGGGTCGGTCACGGCCATGGCGGCCGCCCCCCGGCTCAGCATGTTGAAGGTCCCGATCAGGTTCACGTTGATGACGAACCGGAATTTCTCCAGGTCCAGCGGGTCGTTGCTCCGGTCGATGGTGCGCCCGGCGTACCCCAGTCCGGCCGAATTGACCACGGCCCGCAGGGGCCCCATCTCCGATGCCGCGGCCACCGCGGTGTCGGCATCCTCGACGCTGGTCACGTCGCAGCGGACGAACAGGCCGCCCAACTCGGAGGCGACGGCCGTTCCCCGGTCCTCGTTGAGGTCGGCGATGACGACCCGAGACCCGGCAGCGGCCAACTGGCGGGCGCTGGCCTCGCCGATGCCCGAGGCGCCGCCGGTGATGATGGAGGAGCTGCCCTCCAGGTCCATGCGCGGCATTGGCGTCCGTTTCTGTCGATGGCTGCGAGGCCGCCGACGATACCGGGGCCGGTCGGATACGGCCCAGCCAGGAACCTCAGTCCAGGAAGTCGGCGATGGCCGCGGCGGCCGGAACCGGATCCTCCATCATCCACCAGTGCCCCTGTCCGTCGAGGTCGACGGTGCGGGCGCCCAGGTCGGCGGCCACCTCGCGTGCCATGGCCGGTGTGCCCGCGTAGTGATCTTCGGTGGGTATGAGCACCAGGCCCGGCGGGACGTCGGCGTCGGCAAGGCGTGCACCCAGCTCACGAAGCGCGGGTTGTACCGCCGACCGGTAGAGGGAAGGGATGCAGTCGGCCATGGGGCCGTGGAGGGCCTCGGCCACCTCACGGGCCGCCGTCGGGGTCATACCCAGTGCCTCCCAGCCCAGTGCACCACCGGCGGCCATGGCGGCGACGAGGTCCTCGCCGGCTCCCGGTGTCTGCCACACCTGCGCCGCCTCGTGCCATTCGTAGTCACAGTGGAGCAGACCGGCGCAGTCGGACACCCACGAGCGGATCATGTCGGGGCGCTCGTCGATGACCCCGAAGAGATGCCCGGCACCCCAGTCATGGGCCAGCACGTCGACCGGGCCGTCCAGCACCTCGAGCTCATTGATGAGCCACTGGCGGTACGCCACCGCCGTGGGCTCGAACCCAGGCGGAACCGGGCTGCCGAAACCGGGCGGGGAGAGGGGTACGGCGTCGTCCCGCCTCAGAGCACCGAGGAGCGGCCCCCAGATCGCCGGGGTCTCAGGGTTTCCGTGGATGAGGGCGAGCGGCATGCCGGCCAATCTAGCCGGGGCGGGGGCAGCCAGCCGGGGGACGCGAAGAGGGCGGGGCCTGTCGGCCCCGCCCTCTCAGCGAAGGTTCAGACGGCCGATTGAGTCAGACGGCAGCGTGGTCCTCGTCATAGACACGGCCCCGGTGGAACTCCTTCATGACGCCCCGGGTCGTCGACATGATGCCGAAACCGGCTACGAGCATCAGGAAGGATCCTGCACCACTGACCACATTGGGGTCGGCGACCCGGAGCAGCGAAATCACCCAGCCCAGGCTGATCAGCATCAACCCGGCACCGATTCCGGCCGCCACGGAACTCCAGATCCATTTGAGACGTTCGTCATGGCCGATGAACCCGGCGGACAGAGCGACGGCTGCAGTAGCGATCAGGCCGACGACGATGCCGAGTGTCCCGATGCCTGGACCCTTATCGGTGAAGCCGTCGGTGATGACCACTTCGGTCCGTTGCGCCTTGGCGACGAGCCCGGAGATCTGAGCACCGATGATGCCCGCTGCACCCAGGTCGCCGCGTTCCTCGGCGGCCCGGCCCTCGGCCTTGAGTGCCTCGATCTCGGCCTGGAGTTCCGGGCTCACGACCGCCTCTGAGCGGCCGTCGAAGAGCCACCCTGAGTAGCCGCCGGCCACCAGCATGATGACCATGACGCCGGAGATGACCACCTTCGACCAGCTGCGCTTGGCTCGCAACGGATGCTTCGCCACATAGGGTGCGCCGAAGATCCAGCATGCTGCACCAGCGGCCATGACGAGGGTGGCCACAAGTCCCAGCCAGGCGCCGACACCAGTGGTGTGTTCCGCCGAGAAGCCCGACGGCGAGATCCAGTGGTAGCTGATCATGCAGAACACTGTGGCAAGCGACGCGATCAACGCACCGTCGGCGCCGACCCATCGGCCCAGGGTGCCGGGCCTGCGAAGCGTCACGATGGCGCTGAACAGGACGAACACCGAGACGGCACCTACGAAGAGCCCGTAGTAGGTGCCTCCCGATGCCGCGATCCCGTTGAACGACTGACCGGCCAGTTCGGCCTCGGAGAGGCGAGCGTAGGCCGCCAGCAGACCGGAACCGGTCGACCAGGTGAGCGGCAGGGAGACCAGGCCGACGATGGCGCCGACCAACGCCACCAGAACACCCTTTCGCTCGATGCCCTCGACCCTGGCGAACTGGCCCTCGGAGGCGGAGTCGGCGGCGGAGGCGACCTCGACCTTCTGGAGGAGGTCCTCCGGGTTGTTGCGGTGGGTCCACGCCCGGTGCACCCGGTCGAACAGGCTCAGGCCGTCGGTTTCCTCGCGCTGGGAGATGCGGTCCAGGACCACGGCGACGAGGAACAAGGCCAGGCCAGCGGATGCTGCCAAAGTGACGTCGAGGTTCTGGACGGCCCGGAACACCAGGAGGCCGAGACCACCGGCGGCCATGATGGCCGCGATGCCCAACATCGCGATCGACAGCAGCAGGGTCTGGTTCAAACCGGTCATGATGGCCGGCCGGGCCAACGGAAGCTGTACGTCGGTCAACACCCGAAGTTCGGAGGCACCATAGGAGCGGCTCGCTTCGACGACGTCGGCTGGCACTTGTCTGATACCCAGGTTCGTCAGACGGATCAAAGGTGGAAGGGCGAACACCATGGTCACCATGCACGCCGGCTCGGGTCCGATGCCCCAGAAGAAGATGACGGGGAGCATGTAGACGAATGAGTGGATGACCTGCATGGCGTCGAGGACCGGCCGCACCGCACCCCAGACGCCGTCGACTCGGCCACAGAGGATCCCTATCGGGATGCCGATGATGGCGCACAACAGAACGGCGACGAGGATCATGCCGATGGTGACGGCGGTTTCGTCCCAGTATTCGACGCCGAGCACCCCGCAGAGCGCTGTCGCCGCGGCGGTCATCAGACCGACCCGCATGTTACGCACCAGGCTGCCGGCGAGGAACACGCCGAAGCACACGGCGATCCACGGCATGTCGGTGATCTCCCAGAAGGGGTGGTGTGCCGGGCTCTTCACGAAGTTCCGGAACAGGAACGTGAACGGCCATTCGATGACCTCGAGTACACCCTGGGCGTTCTGGTCGACCCAGCGGGTGATCTGTTCCATCCACGCGCCGAACGGGAAGGTCCACTGGTCGAGGATGCGGTTGTCGGCGATGCCGAAATCGCCTTCCTCGGCCAGGATCTCGAGCGGGGAACCCCATGCGATGCCCATCACATGAACACCTCCCGCTCGAAGCCCTCTATGAGGTTCTCCACCCGGCCCATCTCCTCCATGATCTCCCGCGGATTGAGCACCCCGACCAGCTTGCCGTCACCGTCGCAGACGGCCATCGGGAGGCCCCGGCCCGCCTTGTCGTACACCTGGTTGAGCGTGTTGTCCGGCGACACCGTCTCGAAGTCGGTACGCAGCGCGGGGGCCAACACGGTGGTCCCCATGGACGCGGCCAGACCACCGTCGGCCACCGTCAGAAGTTCGGTGGGCCGACCGTCGGCGTCGCAGCAGAAGGCGCCGACCCGTTCGCCGATCGTCTCCAGGGCCTGCGCGAGGCTGGACCCCTGGCTGATCTTGTCTGGGGCGTGCATGACCTCGAAGACCTTGATGACCCGCCCCTGGTCGACATCCTGCACGAACTCGGCGACGTAGCCGGTCGCCGGCTCGGTGAGGATCTCCTCCGGTGTGCCGATCTGAACGACGTAGCCGTCCTTCATGATGCACACCCGGTCGCCGATCCGGAGAGCCTCGTTGAGGTCGTGGGTGATGAACAGGATCGTCTTGTGGAGCTCGTTCTGGATCTCCATGAGCTCGTCCTGCATCTGTCGCCGGATGAGTGGGTCGAGGGCGCTGAACGCCTCGTCCATGAGGAGGATGTCCGGGTCGCTGGCCAGCGCCCGGGCCAGCCCGACCCGCTGCTGCATGCCGCCGGACAGTTCCTGGATGGCGTTGTGGGCGTAGGCCTCGAGGCCGACGAGGGACAGTGCCCGGATGGACGCCGAGTCGCGGGTGGGCTTATCGACCTTTTGGACCTTGAGCCCGTAGCCGACGTTGTCGATGACGTTGCGGTGCGGGAACAGGGCGAAGTGCTGGAAGACCATGCCCAGCTTCTCACGGCGGAAGGCCTGGAGGGCCCGGCCGTCGAGGCTGGAGACCTCGATCCCGTCGACGGTGACCGAGCCGGCGGTGATGTCGTGGAGCCGGTTGACCGTTCGGATCGCCGTGGACTTGCCGGAGCCGGACAGGCCCATGACGACGAAGATCTCGCCCTTGTTGACATCGAACGAGACGTTGTTCAGGCCCACGACATGCCCGGACTGGCGCTGCACATCGTCCTTGCCGACCCCGGACTTGCAGAGCTCAAAAGCTCGGCCTCTGGGCTGCGGGCCGAAGATCTTGTAGACCCCGTCGAGCTCGATCTGTGGATCACCGGAGTTGGTCATCTGGCTGGTTCCCCCTCGTCATGAGCTTTCCCCACGGACTGGCGGCGTACCTTACTGCGGGCAACGCGCCGGTGTGTCTGTTTTGGGCCAATAGCCGCTGTGCCGGCCTTCCCCTGATGCAGCCTCCTGAAACCGGTCCCCGTGCGGCCGGGAAAAAAGTGTCAGATCCGCGGTCCTGATCCGTCCACTCCTCGAACGACGACGAGGAGCGCAACCATGGACACCCACCGGACCACACAAACCGAAAGCAACATCCGTTGGCTGATCGCCGTCGGCACTCTCGGCACCTCCCGGGTCCTGGAGCGCAAATGGCACCGTTTCACCGCTGAACTGGCTGCTCGTCGGGAGGCCGACGATCGTCGCCGCGCCGTCCGGGCCGAACGGATTCGACGGTACACGGCCCTGGGACTGCCCGTCCCGGTCTGAACTCCACTCAGTGGGGACCGCTACCCCCCGGTGGGGCTACCGTGCCCTCCATGAGCGAATCGGATGAAGGCAGCGACCAGCACGTCGAGATGGTCTGGGAAACCCCCTCCCACGCCGAGATCGTCGAGATCACCAAACTGCACGTCGGTGCCCTGGAGGCCACTGACGACGATGCCGTCTGGGTGCAGGCAGGTATGCACCATGTCCTGTTGCACACCATCGGCCGGCGAAGCGGCAACGAGCACAAGATCGCGTTGCCGTTCTGGCGTGACGACGACGGGCACCGGATCGTCGTCGGATCGTTCGCCGGTGCGGTCAAAGACCCGGCATGGATCCTGAACCTGCGGGACCGCACAGCGAACCCCGGGGTGAAGGTACGGGTGCAGGACGGGCTGTTCTGGTCCGAGCACGAGATCCTCGAGGGGGCAGAACGGGAGCCGATTTGGGAACAGCTGTGCGCCGATCGGGCCTGGTACCGCGACTACCAGGGCAAGACCGACCGGATCATTCCGCTGGTCAGGCTTCCGGAGACCCGGCCGCTCGCCGACTGAGCCACGTTGCCCGACGCTGAGGTGGTCGGCCTCGGGGGCGCATCGGTGGCCCTGGCCGTCGCCATGGCCATCGGGGTGCTGTGGCTGATCATCGTGCTGGGGGAGACCAGTCGGGTGGCCACCGACACCGGAGGCATCTGACAGTCTGGTCGCCGGTACCCGAACGGAGGATCACGATGCACTACGCCCTGCACGCACTGGATCGGCCCGATGCGGGCGACCTCCGGGCCCGCACCCGACCCGATCACCTTGACTACCTCAGCGGATTGCCCATCGTCTTCGGGGGGCCGCTGCTCGACGATGAGGGCGCCATGTGCGGTTCCCTCATCGTGTTCGAAGCCGACGACCGGGCGGCCGCCGAGGCGTTCGCGGCCGACGACCCCTATGCCCGGGCCGGCTTGTTCGAGTGGGTGACCATCACCGGGTTCCAGCACGTGCTGGGGATCGCTTGACCGGTCCGGGGGCGGTCAGTCGAGGCTGGCCAGGAACTCCAGCATCGCCGGGTTCACGACCGAGGGATCCTCGAGGTTGGCCGAGTGGCCGGCACCGGGAACCACCACCAGGAACGCCGGGCCGCCGAGGCCGTCAACCACCTGCTGGCCCCGTTCCAGCGGGATGGCCGCGTCCTGGTCGCCATGGAACACGATGGCCGGGCAGGTGATCTCGCCCAGCCGGTCGAGCACCGAGTCCCGCTCGAAGAGGCACTCTTTGGCCGCCATCCAGGTGGACAGCGGCTTGGCATTCCACTTGGCCCGCCAGACCGCCGCCCCGTCGAAACCAGGAGCGAACAGGATGGCCTGGAACATGTCGCCCATCGGCCCGGCCATCCCCTCGGCCAGGGCGGCGTCGAACAGGCCCTGGAACTGTGCCCGGTCCTCGTCGTTCAGGGCATCGGCCTCGGTGTCCACGAGCACCAGGGCCCGCACCCGCTCAGGTGCGGTCAGGGCGGCCCGTAGGGAGAGGAACCCGCCCTGGGACATGCCGCCGAGAACCGCCTGCTCGACCCCCAGGAGGTCAAGCAGGGCCAGTACGTCGTCGGCCAGGTCCCAGTAGGTGAACGGCTCGGTGTTGGTCGTCTGCCCCCAACCCCGCTCGTCGTAGGTGACGACCCGCCACCCGGCGTCGATCAGCGGACCCACCTGGGGATCCCACATCTCGAAACCCATGGAGAACCCGTGGCTCAGCACGATGGTGGGACCGTCGCCTCCGTGGTCGACGTAGTGGATGGTCTGTCCGTTGACGGCGGCGAACGGCATGTAGGGGGGTCCTCGTAGTCGAACGACTGGTGGGTCCGCCGACGGTACGCCATCCCGCCGTGTCCGGCCATTCGGGGACCCGACCGCGTGTACCTTGCCAGCAAGATAGATGCAATATAGGCTGTTGGAATGGACCTGGCCACCCTCTCGCTCCTCCTGACTCGGCTCGGCCGGCTCAACGAGCAGTTCCTGGCCGACGAGTGCCGGGCCCACGGCACCACCCCGGCTGAGTTCCAGGTGCTGGCCGTGCTGCGCCGTCACCCCTCGCCGAGCCTCGGCCCCACCGAGATCGCCCGGCGGATCGTGCAGACCTCGGGCGGGCTTACCGCCACCCTGCGACGACTCGAGGAGGCCGGACACGTCCGCCGCACTCCGGACCCGTCGGACGGGCGAGGCCGCCTGGTCTGCCTGACCGGGGCCGGCGGCCGCTTCCACGACCGGGTCTTCGACGACGTGCTGTCCCGCTACGCCGCGATCTTCGCCGACGTCGACGGCCCGGAGAGCCTGAACGCGGTACGCCACCTCATGGCCGGCCTCGAGCGGTGGCTGGACGTCCCGACCAGCGCCGACTGGACCGCCGATCCCCCCATCCGCACGACCACAGGAGAGCACGCGGCATGACCCTCGACTTGCGCCCACTGAGCGGCCTCATCGGTGCCGAAGTGCACGACCCCGACCTGGATCACCTGCTGACCGACCCCGATGCCGGGAAGGCGCTGCGGGAGGGTCTCCTCGAACACCTCGTCCTCGTTCTGCGGGGCGTCGACCCGACACCGGAACAACACATCGGCCTGGCTGCCCTTTTCGGCACCCCGGAGCCGCCGGTCGCCATGAACCCCCACCACCCCGACCATCCCGAGATCTGCGTCTTCGACAGCGCCGGCGGCTACAAGGCCGACAAGTGGCACACCGACGTGACCTTTAAACCGGTCATCCCCGACGCTGCTGTCCTGTGCATGCGGGTGTGTCCCGACGTGGGGGGCGACACCATGTGGTCCAACTGCGACGCGGCCTACCAGGCCCTGTCCCGCGGCATGAAGGCCCTCATCGACGACCTCAAGGCCCTCCACGAGGTCGGACCGGACGACAAGACCATCCATCCCGTGGTGGCCACCCACCCCGAGACCGGGCGACGGGTGCTGTTCGTCAACCAGATCTTCACCCGGGGCATCATCGGCCTACCCCACGACGAGAGCGACGCCATCCTTCCGTTCCTCATCCGCCACGTCGCCCGACCCGAGTTCACCTACCGCCACCGGTGGTCCACTGGCGACGTCGTCGTCTGGGACAACCGCGCCACCCAGCACTACGCCCTGTTCGACTTCGAGGGACAACGGGTCGTACACCGGGTCGGGGTGGCCGGCTCCGAGCCCGTCGCCTGAGACGCTCATGCGGACCGGACCCCGGAACCCTCATCTGGCCGACAGTGAGAACCCGATCGCCCACGGGCGCTGCGACCAACAGGACAGTACGCCGCTTGCCGGACCTCGCCCCGACGGTGGTCGAGTCCTGGCCGAGAGCGAACGCCAGCACACCTGGCTCGGACCCGGGCACTTTGGCGGGTCGATCTCCGGGGTCTATCCCGACGGTCGCCGGGTCATCTGGAGCAACGGGCGGGAGCAGATCGCCAAGCTCGACTACGACACCTTCGAGGTGCTGGCGACCCTCGACGTGGCCGACACGGTCACCGACCGGGCCCGACTCGAAGCGGATCTGGCCGGCCTCGACAACCTGACCGGCGACGAGGCCATCGGACATGCCGCGGACATGGCCATGCGGTACCTGACCGGCCTCGACGGTATCTATTCCCTGGTCGACCGTGACGGCGTGCTCTTCCTCGGCCGGAAGTCCGAGGTCGTCGCCTACGGCGACGCCGTGCCCGGTGACCGGACCTCGGGAATCGTGGAACGGGCCCGCTGGCCCAAGCCCCCGGAGATCGAGGGCTTCTTCGTCGGCATCAACATGACCCACGACGGACGCCTGGTTCTGTCCACGGACCACGGGTGGGTGGTGTGCCTGACCAGAGACTTCAGCAACTACGAGACTCTCCTGCTGCCCCGGGCCGCCGAGGAGGCAGCGGCCCACTGCACCCGCATGGAACAGGAGCGGGGCAACACGGGCTACGGCTGGGTGCGGACCAGCATGTGCGCCGACGACGAGGGCGGGGTGTACCTCAACTCGGTCGATCACATCCACCGGGTCGTCTGGACCGGATCGCGGCTTTCTCTCGACCCTGCTGACGGGGCCTGGGTGGCCGCGTACCGCAACGGCTCCGGTCGGGGATCCGGGACCACCCCGTGCCTGATGGGTTTCGGGCCCGACGAGGACCGATTCGTGGTGATCGGCGACGGTGACGACGTCGTCAACATCACCCTGTTCTGGCGCGACGGGATTCCCGACGACTGGGAATGCCTCCCCGGAGCCCCTTCCCGACGCATCGCCGGGTTGGGCCCCGCCCACATGGGCGATCTGGGCCGAGCGGCCATTCAGACCGAACAGTCGATCACCGTGTCGGGGTATGGGGCCATGACGGTGAACAACGAGCCGTCGTCGGTGCCCGACCGGATCCCAGCACGAGGCACCCGGATGCTCTGCTTCTTCCTGGCCCACGACCCGCGGTACACGCCGTTCGGCATGCACAAGTATCAATGGGATCCCGTGGCCCGCACGTTCGACGAGGCCTGGGTGGCCCGCGACGTGAGCTCACCCAACTCGGTGCCCTACGTGAGCGAGGCTGAGGATCTCGTCTACACGTGTGGAGTCCGCGACGGCCAATGGTCGATTGAAGCCGTCGACTGGAGTACTGGCCGAGCGGTCGGCCACTGGGTGGTCGGCGGCTCGCAGTTCAACACCCTGGGCGCCGGCGTCGGTCTCGACGAGGACGGTCGCATCATGTACGGCACGGTGTTCGGCAAGACGAGGCTCCTCGTCTGACCGGTGCCGGCCCTGGTCGCCTGACAGGCGATCTGCTCTACTACACGGCATGTCCAGGGAAGACCGCATCGACCTAACCGACGCCTACGCCGTCGAGACCCCTGAGGACAACCGGCGGCTCTACGCACGGTGGGCCGACACCTACGAGTCCGAGTTCACCGACCAGCACGGGTACCGCTACCACCTGGCGGTCGCCGGGATCTTCGACTCCGCGTCAACGGCGGCTGATCACCCGGTCCTCGACGTGGGCTGTGGAACCGGGCTGGTGGGCGAAGCCCTCGGCGTCGCCGGTCTCCACGGCTTCGACATCTCACCGGAGATGCTCGAACAAGCGGCCACCAAGTGCCGTCCCGACGGATCGGCCGTCTACGGGCATCTCGAGGAAGGCGACCTCACCGGTCGGCTGTCAGTGGAGGCCGGCACCTACGGAGCCATCGTCAGCGCCGGCACGTTTACCCACGGCCACGTCGGTCCCCAGGCGTTCGACGAGCTGTACCGGATCGCCCGTCCCGGCGCCCTGTTCGTCGTCGGGGTCAATGGCGAGCACTTCGCCGATAGCGGTTTCGCGGAGCGCTTCGCCGCCGATGTCGCCGCCGGATCCATCACGGAGCCGCGCCGACATCTCGTCGAGGTCTACACGGTGGGTGAACACGCCGACACCCGCCACATCGTGGTGGAGTTCCGGCGCCGCTGATGTGGATCAGCCGGGCGGAGGCCGATGCCGGCGGCCCTGGTGTTCGAGCCACCCGTGGAGCGGCTGGCGGACCCATCGACTGACCCCGTGGGCCATCTCGCCGGATCGGGCCAGGATCGGCTGGAACGGGGACTGGCGCTCGACCGGAACCGCCTCGCGCATCTTGATGCGGTACAGCAGGTACGCCACCATGATCAGCAGCACAGCTCCCAGGCACAGCCAGTAACCCTCCGGTCCCAACGCCTGCATCGTGAACGCCGCGGCCATCGGCGACGCCACAGCGCCCAGGCCGCTCACCATGACCAGCGCGGAGGCGGCAGCGGTCCGCTTCTCGGCCGGGATCCAGTCGTTGGCCAGGGCCACGAACTGCCCGTACAGGGGGAACACGAAGGCCCCGAACCCGAGGTTCACCAGGATGATCAACGGGCTGGTCGGCGCCACCGTGGCGCCGACCAGGCAGCAGGCAATGGACACGCCCGCCACGCCGATGATGACGGCCCGTCGGGGATGCCGGTCCGACATCGCCCCGAGGGGCATCTGGAGCATCACGGCACCGACCACCGCTGCCGAGGTGAACAGGGTGATCTGGCCGGTCGCCATGCCGCTCTCGGTGCCGTAGACGGCTGCCATCGACGACGCCGCCGACTGGACGAACGAGCAGAAGAACAGGCCCACCACGGCGGACGGCACCGCCCTGTACAACTCGCGGACCGGCATGCGTTCCTCAGAGATCATGGGTGGTGAACTGGAAGCCGACAGGGTGACGGGGACCACTGCCGCCGAGATCAGCACCGACGACAGGACGAACAACTCGAAGCCCTCGGCCGAGCCGATGTTGACGAGCATGAGGCCTCCGGCCGTTCCGCCCATCATGAACATCATGTACAACCCGAGGATCTTGCCCCTGGTCTCGTTGGTTGCCCGGTCGTTCAGCCAGCTCTCGAGAACGACAAAGACCCCGGCGTTGCACATGCCGCTAATGAGGTAGACGGCCATCCACGTCGGCGGGGTGACCAGGACAGCGTTGATCAGGACGGCCGTCGACGCCGTGGAGGCCAGCGCGGCGAACACCCGAATGTGCCCGACCGAGGCCAGGGCCAGTGGAATGAGCTTGGCGCCGAGCAGGTACCCGCCGAAGTGGAAGGCCATGACGAGGCCCATGGACGACGCGCCGATCCCCTCCGCTTCGGCCCGGACCGGCAGCAGGATGCGCTGCAGGCCGTTGCCGACCTGGAGGAGAAGGAAGGCGAGGAACAGCGCCCACACGCCGGCGATGGCGCGCACTGGCGCCGCGGCGGTCGCTGGCTGGGTGCCAGTCAACGAAGGGTCCGAACACCCAGCCCGACATGGTCGGGGAGGGGGACGGAGGCGTGGGCCGCGGCCAGCGCCGCAGCCCGGGAGAGGACCGGCTCGGCCATCGGGCCGACCCTCGGGAGGTTGTCGGGACCGCCGTGGACCACGTGGAGCATCATCGACTCCTGCGTGGCGGCCGGTTCGTCGATCCCCTCGGCCAACAACACGTGGTGCACGTGGAGACGCTTCTCGTCGGCGCCGAGTAGCCAGGTGTCGGTCGAGACCCGGTGACCACCGTGGACCTCCCTGAGGTACCGGATCCGGGTTTCGGCGGTATAGAAGGTGCCGTGGGCCGCTCGGTACCCGGCGTCGAATCCGAGGTGGGTGAGGATCCCGTCGGAGGCGTCACCGAAGGCGACGCCGTAGTAGCCCTCGTTCAGGTGGCCGTTGTAGTCGATCCACGCGGGGGGCACCACGGTGCTCCAGGCTCGGACCGGATCCGGGGTACCTGCCATCGACCACACCTCCCAGCGTCGGTCGCCCCGGACGGACCCGGGTGTGGAGCCGGAGCGAGCCGGCGATTCCGCGCGCAATCTAGGGCCACCAGCGTGCAGGGGCAATGATCCGCGGGGTCGGAGTGACCGATGACCGCGATCAGGGCCCGGGGGGTAGCTCGGCCGGATCGAGCACGGCCAGCGCCTCGACCGGTGGGCGTCCGGCGATCCCCAGAACCTCCTCCACCGCTGCGGCGATCGTCAGCAGGCGGCGATCGTCGTGGCGTCGTCCCACCAGTTGGATGCCGACCGGCAGGCCATCGGCGAACGCACCCGGGAGGCTCAGGGACGGACAGCCACTCACCGTGACCCGGGAACAGGACCGCATCCAGTTCGTGTAGTGGGGGAGCGGGACCCCCTCGATCTCGTCCACCCATTCGAGCCCCACGGGGAACGGCTGGACCTGGCTGGTGGGGCACAGGAGGACATCGTGATCGTCGAAGAAGGCCTCCCACCCTGCCCGCAGGTAGGCGACCTCGGTGAAGGCGTCGTCCAGGGCCGCGGGGCTGAGGTCCCGCCCACGGGTCAACTCGCCCCGAACAGTCGCCTTGATGCGGGGATCGTCGACCAGCGTCCCGTATCCGGACCAATAGCGGGCCGCGCGGATGGTTTCGAAGCACTGGTCGCTGCCGGTCAGGTCGGGTTCGTCCTCCACCACCGGCCAGCCGAGGTCGGCCAGCGCACCGGCCACCCGTCGTACCTCCTGGCGAACCTCGGCGGCCACGGGCAGGCCGCCGAGGTCCAGCGACACGGCGACGCTGGGCCGGTCGGGCGCCGTCGGGACGCTGGCGTCACCATTCAGCACGGCGTCGTGGAGCATCACATCGGCCACCGTGCGGCCGATGGATCCTTCGGTGGCCAGATCGTCACGGGGATCCGCAGGGGGACGGCCTCCGATCCGGCCTGCGGTCGGCCGGAGGCCCACCACCCCACAGAAGGCGGGTGGATTACGGAGCGAGCCTCCCAGGTCGGAGCCGTCGGCGACGGAGAGCACACCGGTTGCCACCGCGGCAGCCGCGCCACCGCTCGACCCGCCCGCGCTGCGAGTCGGGTCCCACGGGTTGCGCGTCAGCCCGTGAACCTGGTTGAACGTGTGGGAACCGGCCCCGAACTCAGGGGTGTTGGTCTTGCCAACGACCACCGGAGCGGCGTCGCGGAGCCGGGTGACCACCGGGTGGTCCTCCTCGGGCCGGTGGTCGACGAACACGGCGCTCCCGAGGGACGTCGGGAAGTCCACCGTCTCGAGGAGATCCTTGAAACCGGTGACCAGGCCTCGGAGCCCCTCGCCGACGTCTCGCGTGGCAGCTGCGTCGATGGCTGCGGCCTGTTCCGCAGCCCGGCCCCAGTCGGCCACCGCCAGGGCGTTGACGACCGGCTCCACGGCGTCGGCCCGGGCACGACAGGCGTCCACCAACTCCCTGGAGGAGAGCTCACGGCGGGCCAGCAGCCCGGCCTGCTCGACTGCGGGAAGGTCCACGATGTCCACCGCGGCACCCTACGGCAGCGGTGGACATCGCTGGATGATCAGTGGAGGGCGATCTCCGCCGGGACCGGCAGTCCGAACTCGGCCGCGGAATCGGCCACGGCAGCGTGGAGGTAGCCGCCGAACGAACGCTCACACGAGATGAGCAGTGACGGTGCGCCGTCACGGTCGGTCCGGACGAGATCGCAACCCACCTTGGCGACCGACGCCGAGAACACGGCACCGTCGGGCACCATGTCGTCGGACAGGTCGATGTTGCAGATCTTGGCCATCGTGGCAGCCAGCGCCGGTCCGGAGATCCGGATCATGGCCCGACCATGGGTGATGTCGATGACGGTCACGAAGCCACCGGCGGGCACCGACGACGCGACCTCGGCGGCCCGTCCAGGGGCGGCCAGCAGCGTCCACTCCTCGGGACGACTCCCGCACACCAGGGTGCCGTCGGCCCGCAGCCGGCTCTGACCGTACGGGACGGCGAGATCGGCTGCGACCGCGGTACCGACACCGGCGCGCACGAGAACCTTCGTGGTCGCCGACTCGTCGACGAGGGTGATGGCCCCGTCGTCGGAGGCCAGAGAACCACAGGGGACCGGGCTCTTGAAGTCGAGATCAGACACGTTGCCGCGCTCCTTCCGGATCGACATGGGCGTGGTGTTCCTGGACGGTGCCGGTGATCCGCTCGCCACTGCACAGGAGGATGGTGACGCTGGTGCCGGGAGCGGCCAGCGACGGGTCGACCTGGGCCAAGCAGATGCCCCGGCCCAGGGTTGGCGACATCCTGCTCGACGTGATGCGGCCCATGATCGTGTTGGTGTCACCGTCGACGATCTGGCAAGCCTCCTCGGGCACGATGGTCGGATCGTCGGGCTGCAGGCCGACCAGGACCGGCAGGTCGTCGCGGGCGTAGGCCGCCCTGAGTTCCGGCAGGCCGATGGTGTCGGTCTTGTCCAACTTGACCAGACCGCCGAGGCCGGCCGTTGGGGCCTTGCTCAACCCGTCGGTGTCCTGGCCCACGATGTAGTGACCCTTCTCGAGGCGCAGGATCCGCTGGGCCTCGACACCGAACGGCGCCGCACCCAGGTCCTCGCCCGTCGACAACAGGCTCTCCCAGACGTGCAGGGCGTGCCCGGACGGCACGTGCACCTCGTAGGACAGCTCGCCGGTGAAGCCGATACGCCAGATGACGCAGTCGGGGACGCCGGCGACGGTGCCGCTGCGGACGCTGAAGTACGGGAAGTCGTCGGCGCCCAGATCGACGCCCTCCACCAGACGCTCCAGCAACTGACGGGACTTGGGTCCCGCCACGTTGATACTGGTCAGGCCGCCGGTGACCGGGGTGACGTGGACGTCCCAGTCGGGGCGGTAGGTCTGCAGCCAGTCCTCGAGCATCTCCCAGATCGCACCGGCGCCCGACGACGTGGTCGTCATGAGCCAGTGATTCTCACCGAGACGGCCGGTGACACCGTCGTCGGACACGACGCCATCCTCGGCGACCATGGTGCCGTAGCGGACCCGACCGACCTTGAGGGATTCCCAGCGGTTGACGTATACCAGCTCGAGGAGCTTGGGTACGTCCGCCCCGCGGAGGTCCAGCTTGCCGAGCGGGGTCACGTCGATGAGGCCGACGTTCTCCCGCACGTTGCGGGCCTCGGCCATCGCATCGCCGTAGTGGTCGGGACGGACCCACTGGCCGGCCAGCAGCGGCGACGACCCGTGGGCCTCGTGCCAGTCCTGGAGGGCCGAGCGCCGGACCGGCTCGAAGATGCGCCCGGCGAGGGCTCCCAGGGAGATGGGGGCGTAGGGCGGCCGCCACACCGTGGTGCCGATGTCGGCCATCTCCATCTGTCGGGCCTCGGCCAGCACGGAGGCCGCGTTGACGGTCTCCAACTTGCCCTGGGATGGGCCCATGGTCACCGTCGTGTAGCGCTTCATCAACTCGATCGAGTCGAAGCCCTCTTTGGCGGCCTGGACGAGGTCCTTGGAGGACACGTCCTCCGAGTAGTCGACCATGCCGTGGGTGGTGCTGCGGTAGCACTC
>CAZPGL010000017.1:0-43430 GCA_964586175.1 uncultured Microthrixaceae bacterium
CCGGGGGAACCGACGAACGTCGCCCATGGGACCAGCGTACGGGGATCAGGCCCGGGTCGGGATCTACGGCGCCGGCCGGGTTCAGGCCCGGTGGGCGCCGGGGAGCGACAGGGCGCCCCGCCGCCAGCGCCGGGGGGTGGCCACCAGGGCCCGGGGGTAGTCCTCGAACATCCACCGGGCGAAGTTGCGTCGTGTCCAGGCCGTGGCCCCGGCGGCCCGGACGGCGGCCCGGGCACCGAGCGGCCGGGCCAGCACCCGCTGGAGGGCCACCGACATGCGGTGATCGGCGACCAGCTCGCGGCGGACCTGCCGACGGTAGGCGGATGCGATGGCGGCGTGGTCGCCGCCGGCGACGATCGCTTCGGCCGCTTCGATGCCGGTGAGGAGGGCCTGGCCGATGCCCTCGCCGGTCAGAGCGTCGGTCGCCGCCGCGGCGTCGCCGGCGAACAGTACGGGGCCATGGGCGAGCAGTGCCGTCGAGACCCGGGCCGGGATGGGCCATGCGGTGCGTCGGTCCTCTGGTCGGGCCCGGTCACCCAGGACCGCTCGGATGCCGGGCCGGTCCATGAGCCCGTCCCAGACCCGTCCGGTGTCGCCCACGGCGACCCGGCCGCCGCGCAGGACGCCGAAGCCCACGTTGGCCCGGCCGCCGGGCAGCGGGAACGACCAGGCGTAGCCGGGCAGGAGATCGGGCTCGAACCAAACGTGCAGGTCGCCGGCTGCCGGGCCGACGTCGGCGACGTACTGGCGGAAGGCGTGCCATTCGCCCCGGTAGCCGTCGTCGGCCAGGCCGAGGAGCCTGCGGGTCGGGGACCACATGCCGTCGGCGGCGACGACGTGGGTGGTGGTCACGGTGCCGAGCCCGTCCACCTGCAGGCGGGCACCGGAGCCGTCGAGGTCGATACCGGTGAGCGCGTGGCCCTGGTGGACGTCGGCACCCGCGGACCGGGCCAGGCCGACGAGGGCGGTGTCGTAGGAGGCGCGGGGGACCACCGCCGCGTACTGACCAGCACCTTCGGGGAGGGGGAAGGAGGTGGACCGGCCGCCGGCCGAGTGGATGACGGCGCGGTCGACGGCCTGCCAGCCGTCGATGGCCGACGGGTCGACACCGAGGCGCTCACCGAGCCGGAGGGCCAGGGCGGTGAGCCCGTCGCCGCAGCACTTGTCGCGGGGGAAGACGGCCTTGTCGACCACGGCGACGGATCGACCGGCTTGGGCGAGGGTGATGGCGGCTGCCGAACCGGCGGGCCCGGCGCCCACGACGACCACGTCGACCTGCATGGAGGGCGAGGGTATCCGGCGGCCGGTTGGCTGGTCGGCCGGCCGACCGTCGACCTATTCGGCGGGAGCCTCGGTGGTCGTGGTGGTGGTCGTGGTGGTGGTCGTGGTGGTCGTGGTGGTCGTGGTCGTCGTCGTGGTTTCGGGGGGCTCCTCGTAGTTGGGGCAGCGGGGGTCGAGGGCCGTGGGGTCGCCGTCGACGTCCTCGAGCAGGCACTCGGTGGGGTCGGAGAGGGTGCCGTCGCAGTTCAACCCTTCAGGCCGGTACTGGGCCTGGACGTGGTCGATGGAGGTCTCACCCGACGCCAACCAGGTGCGGGTCCGTTCGGTGCGCACCGCGGTGCATTCTTCGCCGACCGGCCAGGAGACCTGTCCGGTCTGTTCGCCGGCGACCCACGGCTCGGAGTACATCTCGACGGTCACCGAGTCGGGGGTCACCGACGTCCAGATGACGATCGGAAACGGTGTGATGTTGTTGACCCGCAGATCGGGCCAGCCCCATGACACGGTGGCCTCCCGGCCGTACGGGTAGCGGCGGAAGTAGATGGAGTGGCTCTGGTAGGCGGCGAAGTCGAGGCCGGAGAAGAAGGCGGCGTTGAAGAAGGTGGTGGCGTATTGCGAGATGCCGCCGCCGACGGCCTGGATGAGTACACCGTTCACGATGGCCCCGTCGGCCACGAAGCCCTTCTCGGTGGTGCGCTGACCGACGTGGTCGTTGACCGAGAACGTGTCGCCGGGCTGGATCACGGCCCGGCGGGTCAACTCGGCGATGCGGTGGATGTTGGTGACCCGGGGCCGGCCGGCCGGATAGTAGGTGGTGAAGCCGCCGATGCGGTGGGTGATGCCGAGGGCCTCGAGCCACTCGCGGCCCAGGTCCCGGGGCACGTCGACGAGTTCGAGGACGGCGTGGTTGGCGCCCTCGAGCAGGGCCTGGGCCACCGTCTGGGGGTCGCCCGGTGCGCAGCACACCTGGTCGGGTTCGCCGCCGTCGACCACCATCACGTCGTCGTCGCCGGCCGACAGGTGGACGTCGGAGCCTTCGACGACGACGCCGGTCATGTCGCGCCACAGGGCGGCGTCGACCGCGGCCACGTCGACGACGGGGTCGAGCCCGTCGAGAGCCAGCCAGGACCGGACCTCGTCGGGGGCGAAGGCGAACGCCCGTCCGTCCGACACGGCCACGAAGCCGTCGGCGGCCAGATCGCCGAGCGCGGCTTCGGCGTTGGAGATGGCGTCGGGATCCAGGGTCGTGGTCGTCGCGGGCGGGCTGCTCGTGGACGGGGCCGATGCGAAGGTCGGCGGCGAGGTCGGCGGGGCGGTGACGGTGATGGAGGGCTGGGTTGTCGCCGGGCCGACGGCCGATTCGTCGTCACCAGCGGCGACGAGCGTCGCGATCACGGCAATCACGACCAGAACCCCGGCCACCGCCGCGGCCACCAGGCCGACGCGCCGCCCGCGGTCCGGTGAGGGAGCCCAGCGGCGGCCCGTGCGTCGGATCACGCAGCCGAGGGTAGTGGTGCCGGTGGTCCTGGACCGGGAGGGGGCCGGGTCAGAAAAGCCGCAGGTGGTCGGACTCGATGCCCCGTAGCTCGTCGTAGTCGACGACCACGCAGCCGATGCCGCGATCCTCGGCCAGCACCCTGGCCTGAGGCTTGATCTCCTGGGCGGCGTAGACGCCCCGAACCGGTGCCAGCGAGGGGTCGCGGTTCAAGAACTCCAGGTAGCGGGTCAGCTGCTCGACACCGTCGATCTCACCTCGCCGTTTGACCTCGATGGCGACGGCGGCACCGTCGGGGTCACGGCACAACAGGTCGACCGGACCGATGTCGGTGGGGTACTCGCGACGCACCAGCCGCAGCCCTTCGCCGAGCGTGGTGGGGTCGGCGGCCAACAGCTCCTGGAGGTGGGCTTCGACCCCGTCCTTCTGGAGGCCCGGGTCGACACCCAGGTCGTGGGCCGTGTCGCTCAGCACCTCGGTGATGGTGATGGTCAGCACCTCGCCCTTCGGGTTCGACACCCGCCACACGTCGTTCTCCTCGACGAGTCGGTTGGGGGCGTTCATCCAGTTGAGCGGCTTGTAGGCGCCGCCATCCGCGTGGATGGCCACACAGCCGTCAGCTTTCACCATGATGAGCCGCACCGCCTCGGGCAGGTGGGCGGTGAGTCGGCCGTCGTAGTCGACGGTGCAGCGGGCGATGAGGAGGCGCACGGGTCGGTTCCGCTTCAGCCGGCGAGCACGGACAGGGTCGCCTCGGCCAGCTCGGGGCGACAGATCAGCAGGTCGGGAAGATACGGGTCGGGTCGGTTGTAGGCCAGCGGCGCACCGTCGATGCGGGAGACGTGGCAGCCGGCGGCGGCGGCCACCGCGGCCGGGGCGCAGTTGTCCCACTCGTACTGGCCGCCGGAATGTACGTAGACGTCGACTTCACCGCGGACCACTGCCATGGCCTTGGCCCCGGCCGAACCCATCTCGACCAGGCGGCCGCCCAGCGCCTCGGCCACGGCGAGGGCCTCGGCGGGTGGCCGGGAGCGGCTGACGACGACCCGGGGGGTGTCGGGCACCTGGGCCAGGTCGGCCACCGACGGGGGTCGACCGGTGTCGAGGGTGAGGTCGAGGCCGGGGAGGGCCACCGCACCGACGACGGCGAGCCCGTCGACGGCCAGGGCCACGTGGACCGCCCAGTCGGTGCGGGGTGGTTCGCTGTACTCGCGGGTGCCATCCACCGGGTCGATGATCCAGACCCTGGACGCCCCCGCCCTGTCGGGGTGCACGGCGGCCGGTGAACCCTCTTCGGACAGCACGGCGTCGCCGGGTCGGGCCTCGGCCAGGGCGGCCATGAGGAACTCGTGGGACCGCTGGTCGCCCTCGTGCTTCATGACGGCCGCCGGGGCACCCTCGGCGTCGAGCCGTGACCGGATCGAGACGAGCACCTCGCCGGCCCGGGTCGCCAGGTCACCGGCCAGACGGTGGTCGGCGAGCAGGTGGTTGCCAGAACGGTCCCCGGCCGGTGCTTCCATGTTCATTGGGGCGATCTTTGCAGACTCGTCGGCCTACCCTGTGGTCTGCAGGCCGACCGTTGATGAGGCACCCCGGGGCTCCACGTGATCACCACCTACGAACTCAGCCATCTGGACCACCTCGAGGCCGAGTCGATCCACATTTTCCGCGAGGTGGCAGCTGAGTTCGAACGACCCTGCCTGCTGTTCTCCGGCGGCAAGGATTCGATCGTCATGCTGCGGCTGGCCGAGAAGGCGTTCTGGCCGACCCGGCTCCCGTTTCCGGTGATGCACGTCGACACCGGCCACAACTTTCCCGAGGTGCTCGAGTTCCGGGACCGCCGGGTCGACGAACTGGGGGCCCGTCTTGTCGTGGCGTCGGTGCAGCGGTCGATCGACGAGGGGCGGGTCGTCGAGGAGACCGGTCCCCGGGCCAGCCGTAACCGCCTCCAGACCACCACCCTGCTCGACGCCATCGAGGAGCACCGGTTCGACGCCCTGTTCGGCGGGGCCCGCCGCGACGAGGAGAAGGCCCGGGCCAAGGAGCGGGTGTACTCGTTCCGGGACGACTTCGGCCAGTGGGACCCCAAGAACCAGCGCCCCGAGCTGTGGAACCTCTACAACGGCCGCATCCGGCAGGGCGAGCACATCCGGGTGTTCCCCATCTCGAACTGGACCGAGCTGGACATCTGGCAGTACATCGAGCGGGAGGGGATCGAGATCCCCAGCGTCTACTTCGCCCACGACCGGCAGGTGTTCGCTCGGGACGGCATGTGGCTGGCCGACTGTGAGCACGTGACGCGCGCCGAGGGCGAGGACGTCGTGACCCGCCAGGTGCGGTACCGCACGGTGGGCGACATGTCGTGCACCGGTGCCGTCGAGTCCGATGCCGACACCCTCGAGGCGATCATCGAGGAGGTGTCGGCGACCCGCATCACCGAACGGGGCGCCACCCGGGCCGACGACCGCACCTCCGAAGCGGCCATGGAGGACCGCAAGAAGGAGGGGTACTTCTGATGGAGCTCCTCCGGTTCGCCACCGCGGGCAGCGTGGACGACGGCAAGTCGACGCTGATCGGCCGGCTGCTGTACGACACCAAGACCATCTTCCAGGACCAGCTCGAGGCCATCGAGCGCACCTCGGAGCAGATGGGCAACGAGTACACGAACCTGGCCCTGTTGACTGACGGCCTGCGGGCCGAACGCGAGCAGGGCATCACCATCGACGTGGCGTACCGCTACTTCGCCACGCCGAAACGCAAGTTCATCATCGCCGACACACCGGGCCATATTCAGTACACGCGGAACATGGTGACCGGGGCATCCACCGCCGACCTGGCCCTGGTGCTCGTCGACGCCCGCCATGGGGTGGTCGAGCAGTCGCGGCGCCATGCCTTCCTCGCGTCGCTGCTGCGGATTCCCCACCTCGTCGTGTGCGTCAACAAGATGGATCTCGTCGACTACGACGAGAAGGCGTTCGAGAAGGCCAAGGCTGAGTTCCGCGAGTTCGCCATGAAGCTCGACATCACCGACCTCACCTTCATTCCGGTGTCGGCCCTGCACGGCGACAACGTGGTCGACCGGTCGGACAACATGCCGTGGTACGAGGGGGCAGCGCTGCTGCATCATCTCGAGGAGGTGCACATCGCCTCCGACCGCAACCTGGTCGACGCCCGGTTCCCGGTGCAGTACGTGATCCGTCCGCAGTCCGACGAGCACCACGACTACCGGGGCTACGCCGGCACAGTGGTCGGCGGGGTGTTCAAGCCGGGTGACGAGGTGATGGTGCTGCCGAGCGGGTTCACGTCGACGGTGGCGGCCATCGACACCTTCGACGGTCCGGTCGACGAGGCGTTCGCACCGATGGCGGTCACCATCCGGTTGGCCGACGACATCGACGTGTCCCGGGGCGACACCATCTGCCGGCCCGGGAACCAGCCCACCACCGGCCAGGACGTGCAGGCCATGGTGTGCTGGATGTCCGACGCCTCCCGATTGGCACCCCGCACGAAGCTGGCCATCAAGCACACCACCCGGGCGGCCCGGGTGATGGTGACCGACCTGCAGTACCGGCTCGACGTCAACACCCTGCACCGCGACGAGGACGCCGATTCACTGGGCCTCAACGAGATCGGCCGGGTGTCGCTGCGCTGCACCCAACCGCTGTTCTTCGACGAGTACCGCCGCAACCGGTCCACCGGCTCGTTCGTGCTGGTCGACGAGGTCACCAACGCCACGGTCGCCGCCGGCATGATCATCGGCGCCGGAGCCTGACTCGGTGGGGGAGCAGTCCGCCGCCGACCGCAGTCCGGGTGTCGTCTGGCACGCCGGCACGTTCGACCGTGACGAGCGGGTCGAGGCGCTCGGCCAGCGGGGGGCCACGGTGTGGTTCACCGGCCTGTCCGGTTCGGGCAAGTCGACGGTGGCCGTGGCCTGCGAGCGGCTGTTGGTCGCCGCCGGGCATCCGGCGTACCTGCTCGACGGCGACAACCTGCGCTACGGCCTGAACGGCGACCTGGGGTTCTCGGCCGAGGACCGCCACGAGAACGTGCGCCGGGTGGCCGAGGTGGCCCGGTTGTTCGCCGATGCCGGGGTGGTGGCGTTGGTGCCGCTCATCAGCCCGTACCGGGACGGGCGGGACCGGGCCCGCGCCCTGCACGAGGCGGCCGGCGTGCCGTTCTTCGAGGTGTTCGTGGACACCCCGCTCGAGGAGTGCGAGGCCCGTGACCCCAAGGGCCTGTACGCCAAGGCCCGGGCCGGGGAGCTCACCGGGTTCACCGGCATCGACGACCCCTACGAGGCCCCCGAGGCCCCCGACCTGGTGCTCACCCCGGCCGACGGCGCCCCGGTGGCCGCGGCCACCCGGGTGCTCGATCTACTGGGCTGAGCTCTCAGTCGCCGGCGGTGCGGCGGCCCAGGTCGACAGCGGCCCGCACCGCGGCCCGCACCGCGTCCTCGTCGGCCCCGGCGGCCACCAGCCCCTGCACCCGGTCCTCGACCTCGGCGGCCACGGCCTCGTCGGCTGACGCCGCGGCCTCGACGGCGGGCACCAGCGCTCCGACCAGCAGCAGGGACAGGGCCCCCACGGCCCCGACGACCCCGAAGGTGATGGCGCCGCCGATGGAGTCGGCGATGGACAGCACGATCATCCCGGCGATGCCGGTCACGCACAGCACGAGCGCCGCTCCCCGCACGACCGACGGGGCGACGATGCGGGTGCGGGCGTCGGCGGCGGTCACGGTCGCACCAGCGGCTTGTACTTGACCCGGGTGGGGGCGGCCTCGCCGCCCAGCTCGCGCTTGCGCACCGTCTCGTACTCGGAGAAGTTGCCCTCGAACCACCGAACCTGCGAGTCGCCCTCGAAGGCCAGCACGTGGGTGGCCACCCGGTCGAGGAACCAGCGGTCGTGGCTGATGATGACAGCGCAGCCCGGGTAGACCTCGAGGCCGGCCTCAAGGGCCCGGAGGGTGTCGACGTCGAGGTCGTTGGTGGGCTCGTCGAGCAGCAGCACGTTGGCCCCGCTCTTGAGCACCTTGGCCAGGTGCACTCGGTTGCGCTCGCCGCCCGACAGCACCCCGACCGGCTTCTGCTGGTCGGCGCCCTTGAAGTTGAACGAGGCCACGTAGGCCCGGCCGTTGACCTCCCGGCGGCCGACCTGGATGAGGTCCCGGTCGTCGGTGATCTCCTGGTACACGGTGCGATCAGGGTCGAGGGTGTCACGGGATTGGTCGACGTAGCCCAACTCGACGGTGGAGCCGATGTGGATCTCGCCGGCGTCGGGGAGGGCGTCGGAACGAGCGTCGTCGCCGGCCGCCGCGGTGAGCATGCGGAACAGGGTGGTCTTGCCGGCCCCGTTGCCGCCGATCACGCCGACGATGCCGGCCGGCGGCAGGCTGAATGACAGGTCGTCGATGAGCAGCTTGTCGCCGAAGCCCTTGGAGAGGTGCTCGACCTCGATGACCCGGTCGCCCAGCCGCTGGTTGGCCGGGATCGTGATCTGCAGTTCGGCGTCGCGGCGCTCGGTGTCGGCGGCCTCGGCGACCAGCCGGTCGTAGGCGGCGAGGCGGGCCTTGCCCTTGGCTTGGCGGGCCTTGGGGGCCATGCGCACCCACTCCAGCTCGCGGTCGAGGGTGCGGCGGCGGGCCGAGTCGGTCTTCTCCTCGGCGTCGAGGCGGGCCCGCTTCTGTTCCAGCCAACCCGAGTAGTTGCCCTCGTAGGGGATGCCCCGACCCCGGTCCAGTTCGAGAATCCAGCCGGCCACGTTGTCGAGGAAGTAGCGGTCGTGGGTGATGGCCATGACGGTGCCGGCGTAGTCGCGCAGGGTGCGTTCCAGCCACGCCACCGATTCGGCGTCGAGGTGGTTGGTGGGCTCGTCGAGCAGCAGCAGGTCGGGTCGGGCCAGCAGCAGCCGGCACAGGGCCACCCGGCGCCGTTCGCCGCCGGAGAGGTGGGCCACGTCGGCGTCGCCCGGTGGGAGGCGCAGGGCGTCCATGGCGATCTCGATGGTGCGTTGCAGGTCCCAGGCCCCGGCGGCCTCGATCTTGCGTTCGAGCTCGGCCTGGTCCTCGCCCAGCTTCTCGTAGTCGGCGTCGGGGTCGGCCCAGGCGGCCAGCACCTCGTCGTAGCGGGCCAGCAGGGCGGCCACCGCTCCGACGCCGTCCATGACGTTGCCCTGGACGTCCTTGGTGGCGTCGAGCTGGGGTTCCTGTTCGAGCAGGCCGACGGTGAACCCGTCGGTGAGCCGGGCCTCGCCGGTGAAGCCGTCGTCGACGCCGGCCATGACCTTGAGCAGCGACGACTTGCCGGCCCCGTTGGCGCCGAGCACGCCGATCTTGGCGCCGGGGTAGAAGGCCAGGGTGATGTCGCGCAGGATCTCGCGGTCGGGAGGGTGGAACCGGCTGACCTTGCGCATGGTGTAGATGAACTGGGCGCTCACGGGGCCCGAGGCTACCGGCGCCGCCGCGTGGGCCTGTGGCCCGGCCGGTCCGTACCATCGGCGCCGATGACCGACGCCGTCCCCCTGGCCCCCACCGCCCGCCCATGACCGACGCCGTCCTGTTCGACTTCGGCGGGGTGATTCTCACCAGCCCGTTCGACGCCTTCGCCGCCTACGAGGCTGAGGCCGGCCTGCCGCCCGACACCATCCGCCGGATCAACGCCACGAACCCCGACACCAACGCCTGGGCCCTGTTCGAGCGCAACGAGGTCGACGTGGCCGGGTTCTGCGAGCGCTTCGAGGCCGAGGGCCGGGCCTTGGGCGTCGAGGTGGACGCCCGGCGGGTATTGGGCTGTCTGGAGGGCACGGCCCGCCCGGAGATGGTCGAGGCCCTGCGGCGCATCCACGGCCGTCTGCCCATGGCCCTGCTCACCAACAACACGGTGTCGATGGTCGACGCCGACGAGGCCCGCCGCACCGACTCGCTCCACGCCGAGGCCCTGTCGTTGTTCGATCTCGTCGTCGAGTCCAGCGTGGTCGGGGTGCGCAAGCCGGAGCCCCGCTTCTACGAGATGGCCTGCGAGGGGCTGGGCGTCGAGCCGCCGGGCTGCGTGTTCCTCGACGACCTCGGGGTCAACCTGAAGCCAGCCCGGGCCATGGGCATGACCACCATCAAGGTGGGCGATCCCGCGGTGGCCCTGGCCGAGCTGGAGGCCGTCCTCGGCTTCCCGCTTCGCTGAGCGCTACCGTCGCCGTCGTGCGCATCGTCACTTGGAACGTCAACTCGTTGAAGGCCCGTCTGGCCCGGGTCGAGGCGTGGATCGCCGCCGTCGAGCCCGACGTGCTGTGCCTGCAGGAGACCAAGATGGCCGACGAGGCCTTCCCCCACGGGGCGTTCGAGGCGCTCGGCTACGAGTCGGCCCACCACGGCGAGGGCCGGTGGAACGGCGTGGCGGTGATCTCCCGGGTCGGGCTGGACGACGTGCGGCCCGGGTTCGCCGACGGCCGCGACGACCCCGACCCGGACGCCCGCATCCTGTGGGCCACCTGCGGCGGCGTGCGGGTGGCGTCGTGCTACGTCCCCAACGGGCGGGAGGTCGGCCACGACCACTACCACTACAAGCTGGACTGGCTGGGCCGCCTCCACGACGACCTGGCCGCCAACACCGACCTGGCCGCCGACCGGGTGGCGGTGGTCGGCGACTTCAACGTGGCCCCCGACGACCGCGACGTGTGGAGCATCAAGGCGTTGGAAGGCATGACCCACGTGACCGGCCCGGAGCGGGAGGCGGTGGCCCGGCTCGTCGACGCCGGCCTCGTCGACGTCTTCCGGGAGTTGCACGCCGAGGCCGGGCTGCACTCGTGGTGGGACTACCGGGGCGGGGCGTTCTACAAGCGCCAGGGCATGCGCATCGACCTGGTGCTGGCGTCGGCACCGCTGGCCGCCGGCCTCGACTTCTGCGTCGTGGACCGCAACGAGCGCAAGGGCGAGAAACCCTCCGACCATGCCCCGGTCGTCGCCGAGTTCGCGATCGGCTGAGGCGGCGCGTGGCCCACCCGTCCCGGCGCCCCTCGGACGACGCCCTGCTGGCTGGGTTGCGGCGGGTGTGTCTGGCCCTGCCCGGCGTCGAGGAGCGCATCAACCACGGCATGCCCACGTTCGGGGTGACGGGCCGGCCGGCGTTCGCCAACCTCCACGACCATCACGTCGACGGACGACCCAGCCTGTGGTTCAAGGCCGAACCCGGTGTGCAGGGCGAACTGGTCGACCAGGAACCCGAGCGTTTCTTCGTGCCGCCCTATGTCGGGCCCCGCGGCTGGGTGGGTTTGCGCCTCGACGTCGACCTCGACTGGGACGAGGTGGCCGAGGTGGTCGAGGCGGCCTGGCGCATCGGTGCCCCCAAGCGCCTGATCGCCGAACTGGACGGCGCCTAGTCCTGCTCTGCGAGGAGCGCCAGCAACTCGTCGCCGAAGCGGGCCAGCTTGGCCGGGCCGATGCCGGAGACGGCCAACAGCTCGTCGGCCGTGGTCGGCCGGACGGCGGCCAGCTCGCGCATCGTGGCGTCGGTGAACACCGTGTAGGCCGGCTTGCCGTCGCGGTGGTCGTTCCGCCAGGTCCGCAGGGCGTCGACCAGGCTGGCGTCGGCAGGGCCGTGGTCGGCCGTCGGCGCAGCCCTCTCGACGGGTGGCGCCGCCGGCCGTTCCGGCGGTTCGAACCCGTCGAGCACGGCCAGCAGCTCGGGGCCGAACCGGCGGGCCTTGACCGGGCCGATGCCGGTGACGTCCAACAGCTCATCGACGGAGGCCGGCCAGCGCTCCACCAGCGACTCGATGGTGACGTCACGGAACACCAGGTACGGCTCGATGTCGGCGGCCCGGGCCCGGTCGAGACGCCAGGCCTTCAGGGCGTCGACCACCGGCGACGGAGGCAGGGTGCTGCGGCGCACCCGGTCCCGAACCTGGCCGGCCCGGTGGGCCTGGTCGGAGCGGGGTAGGGGGCGGTCCAGCCCGGCGATGGCCGCTTCGACATCGACCAGCCACGGCGACGGTGACCGGTTGGTGGTTCGGTCGCCGAACTTGCGGGTGGCGGCCCACGACAGGTGGAGCCGGTCCTCGGCCCGGCTGAGGGCCACGTACAGCAGGCGCCGCTCCTCGGCGTATGCGGCCGCGCCGCGGGCGTGGCCGATGGGCACCAGCCCGGCCTCGAGCCCGGCCACGTGCACGATCGGCCACTCGAGGCCCTTGGCGGCGTGGAAGGTGGCGATCTCGACGGCGTCGATCGACTCGTCGTGCGCCGCCCGGGCCTGTCCGCGGGCCCATGACACGAAGCCGGCACCCGTTCCCCCCGGGTCGAGGGCCAGGAACTCGTCGGCCAAGCGCCGTACCTCGGCGAAGGCTGCGGCCCGCTCTTCGTCGCGATGTCCGGCTCCGTCGTCTCCGGATTCCGGGTCGGCGTCGTGTCGCAGGTCGCTCAGCAGGTCGGCGAGCGGCCGGCTGCTGCGGCCCACCGGGGCCAACGCCCCCTTGACGTCGGCCCGGTCGAGGAGGCCGCTGCCGGCCCGGGTGCGCACCGGGATGTCGGCGTCGCGGAACGCTCCGGAGATGAGCTCGGCCTGGGCGTTGGTGCGGACCAGCACCGCCTGGTCGACCCACCGGCCGGTCGGCCCTTTCGCGTCGCGGGCCCGGCGGGCCACCGCGGCGGCTTCGGTCCGGTCGTCGGGATGGTCGGTGACGGTGGCCGGCTCGCCGCTGGGCCGGTTGGCCAGCATGGGGGACCGTCCCGCCAGGGCGGCTGCGGCGGTCTGCAGGATCTGGGGTGTGCTTCGGTAGTTCTGGCGCAACTCGACGACGGTGGCGCCCTGGAAGTGGCTGGTGAACCGCATGAGGTGGTCGGCGTCGGCGCCGTTCCACCCGTAGATGGCCTGGTCGGGGTCGCCGACGGCGCACAGGTCGTCGCGGCCACCCAGCCAGGCGTTGAGCAGGGCGAACTGCAGCGGGTTGACGTCCTGGAACTCGTCGACGTACAGATGCCGGAACCGCCACCGCTGGGCGTCGGCGAACGCCTTGTCGGAGCGGATGGCCTTGGCACAGCCGTCGAGCAGGTCGTCGAAGTCGACCAGCTGGCGCTCCGCCTTGAGGTCCTCGTAGTCGCGGTAGATGCGGGCGATGATCGGCAGGGCCAGCGCAGGGTCCCGCTCGAGACGCTCGGCGGCCTCAGCGTAGGTTTCCGGGCGGATGCGGCGGGCCTTGGCCCATTCGATCTCGCCCAGCACGTCGAGGGCGTCGGTGGTGCGCCGGTCGCGGGGCAGCAGCGACGTGATGAAGCCCATCTTGCGGTCGAGCAGGTCGGGTTCGCGTTGGTCGCGGTCGCGCCAGTAGGTGCGCAGTTGGGCGTAGGCGACGGCGTGGAACGTGCCGGCAGCCACCTGGTCGCGCAGACCCAGCCGGCGCAGCCGGCTACGCAACTCGCCGGCCGCCTTGCGCGTGAAGGTGAGGGCCAGCACCCGGCGGGGATCTTCGAGGCCGGTGAGGGCCCGCCAGGCGATGCGCCGCGTCAGGACACGGGTCTTGCCGGAACCGGCACCGGCGTGTACGGCCAGCGGGGTGGTGTCGATGGTGACGGCGTGGCGCTGCTCGACGTTGAGGCCGACGAGCAGGGCCTCGGCGTCGTCGGACGCGCCGTCGGGGCGGTCGAAGAACGCGGAGGCCGGGTCCGGGGTCGCCATGGGCGCACCCTACCCACCGGCGGTGACCGGGGTTCCCGGGCTGTCCGGCCCGCCTAGCATCGGTGCCGTGCATCCGATCCCTGAGGCCCGGTTCGAAGCCCTGGTCGCCGAGGCCCTCGACGCCATCCCCCCTGAGTTGGGCCGGTTCATGGACAACGTGGCGGTGCTCGTCGCCGACCGCGGCGACCCGCCCGACCTGCTGGGCCTCTACGACGGGGTGCCGCTCACCGAACGCGAGGAGTACGGCGCCGGCATTTTCGGCGTGCCCGGAGGCCTGGCCATGCCGGACCGCATCCACCTGTACCGGTTGGCCCTGTGTGACTTCTGCGACGACGAGCGTCAGTTGCGCGACGAGATCCTGGTCACCGTGGTGCACGAGGTGGCCCACCACTTCGGCATCGACGACGAACGCCTCACCGAGCTGGGCTGGGACTGACCGGTCGGCGCCGGCCCGCCGGTCAGCGCTCGAAGGTCATCGGCACGTGCGGGATGCCGTCGCCGTCGTCGAACTCCCCGCCGGTCACGGCGTAGCCCTGGCCGGCGTACCAGTCGGCCAGGTGGGCCTGGGCGTGCAGGGTCAGGGTGCCGGGCGTGGTGTCGGCCACGTGGGCCACCAGCCGGGCGGCCAGCCCCTGCCCCCGGGACGCCGGTTCGGTGACGACCCGGCCGATGCGGTGCCCGCCGTCCTCGGCCAGCACCCGCAGGTAGGCCATCGGGCCGTCGTCGCCGTCAATCCACACGTGGCGGGTGGTGGGTTCGAGGTCCCGGCCGTCCAGTTCGGGGTAGATCGAGGCCTGTTCGACGATGAACACCTCGGTGCGCAGGGCCAGTAGGGCGTAGAGGGTGCCGGCGTCGAGCTCGTCGAAGCGGCGGTCGTGGATCTCGGACACGGTCGGCGACGCTAGCGGGCCCGGCTTGCCGTGGCCCGGCCCGCCCCCACGATGATGGCGCCGTGCCCACCGCCTCCACGCCGTCCGGTGTCGACATCGCCTATGAGACGCACGGGTCGCCCGATGCGCCGGCCGTGCTGTTGCTGCACGGTCTGGGCAGCCAGCTGCTGTTGTGGGACGAGGGGTTCTGCGCCCTGCTCGTCGCCGCCGGCTTCCGGGTGCTGCGCCTCGACCACCGGGACAGCGGCCGCTCGACCCGGCTGCCGGAGGGCTCCGGGTACACGCTGGTCGACATGGCCGCCGACGCGGTGGCCGTTCTGGACGACGCCGGGGTCGCCCGGGCCCATGTCGTGGGGTTCTCGCTGGGCGGCATGGTCGCCCAGACGGTGGCCGTCGAGCACCCCGATCGCTGTGTGAGCCTCGTGTCGATGGGGTCGGGTACCGGCAACCCCGAGTACCGCAAGGTGGACCCCGAGATCTGGGCGGCCATGACGGCCCCGGCCCCCGACGACCGGGAGGGGCGCATCGCCAAGGACCTGGCCGACCGCCGACTGTGGGCCAGCCCGCTGTGGCACGACGAGGAGTACGCCCTGGCGCTGTACGGCGCCTACGAGGACCGGGGATTCCAGGCCCGCGACGCCTTCGAGCGTCAGGCCATGGCCTCCCGGGCCATGGGGAACCGTGAGGCCGACCTGGCCGAGGTGACCGTGCCGACCCGGGTGATCCACGGCAGTGCCGACACCCTCGTCGACGTGTCGGCCGGCCGGCGGACGGCCGAGGTGATCCCGGGCGCCGACCTGGTCGTGGTCGACGGCTGGGGCCACGACCTGCCGCCCGGTTCGTGGCCGCCGATCGCCGAGGCCATCATCGAACACGCCCGACGGTCCACCGGGACCGCCGGCTGACCCCCTCACCACGACAGGAGACCACCATGGGAGCACTCGACGGCGTCCGGGTCATCGAGCTGGCCGGCATCGGCCCCGGACCGTTCTGCGGGATGATGCTGGCCGACATGGGGGCCGACGTGATCCTGGTCGACCGGGCCGGGTCGGTGCGGGGCGGCGATCCCGACGTGCCGCCCACCAACGTCAACGGCCGGGGGCGGCGCAGCATCGGTGTCGACCTCAAGTCTCCGGACGGCGTCGAGACGGTGCTGGCCCTCGCAGAGGGGGCCGACATGCTTTTCGAGCCGTTCCGCCCCGGCGTGGCCGAGCGGCTGGGCCTGGGGCCCGACGACTGCCTGGCCCGCAACCCGAGGCTGGTGTACGGACGCATGACCGGTTGGGGTCAGGACGGCCCCTACGCCCCGACGGCCGGCCACGACATCAACTACATCTCTCTGGCCGGGGCCCTGGCCCACTTCGGGCGGGCCGATTCGGGACCGGTGCCGCCGCTCAACCTGGTCGGCGACTTCGGCGGTGGCGGCATGTACCTGGCGTTCGGCATGGTGTGCGCCCTCGTCGAGGCCCGCTCCTCCGGGCAGGGACAGGTCGTCGACGCGGCGATGGTCGACGGTGCGGCCAGCCTCATGAGCTTCATGTACGGCATGATGGCCACCGGGTTCCACAGCCTCGACCGGGGTGTCAACATGCTCGACACCGGTGCCCACTTCTACGACGTGTACGAGTGCAGCGACGGCGGCTGGATTTCGATCGGGTCGATCGAACCGCAGTTCTACGCCGAGTTGGTCGACAAGCTGGGGCTCGACCCGGAACGGTTCGCCGATCAGCACGACCGCAGCCGTTGGCCCGAGCTGAAGGCCGAGATCGCCGCGGTGGTCGCGACGAAGACCCGCGACGAATGGGACGCCGTGCTGGAAGGCAGCGACGTGTGTTACGCCCCGGTGCTCGACGTCCGCGAAGCCGCGGAACATCCGCACAACGTGGCCCGGGGCACGTTCGTGGAGGTGGCCGGCCTGGTGCAGCCCGGCCCGGCGCCCCGGTTCAGCCGCACACCGGGTGAGATCCGGCGACCGCCCGCCCATGCCGGCCAGCACACCGACGAGATCCTGGCCGAGGCCGGCCTCGACACCGCCGCGTTGCGGGCGTCGGGCGCCGTGGCCTGAGGGACCCGTGGCGACCGTCGTCTTCTTCCACGCCCATCCCGACGATGAGGCGCTCGCCACCGCGGGCACCATGGCCCGCATGGCCGACGAGGGCCACCGGGTGGTACTGGTCGTCGCCACCCGCGGGGAGGAGGGTGAGCCGGTGTCCGGCGTGCTGGCCGACGGTGAGGCGCTGGGCGACCGGCGGTCGACCGAGGTCGAGGCGGCGGCGGGCATCCTCGGGACCGCTCGGGTCGCCTTCCTTGGCTACCGGGACAGCGGCATGGTCGACGACCCGGCCAACGCCCATCCCGACTGTTTCTGGCAGGCCGATGTCGATGAGGCGGCGGCGCGCCTGGCCGACCTGCTGGTCGACGAGGACCCGGACCTGATCGTCATCTACGACCCGAACGGCGGGTACGGGCATCCCGACCACATCCAGGTCCACCGGGTGGGCGGCCGGTGGGCCGAGGGGAGCGACGTGCGGGTGCGCTGGGTGACCCTCAACCGGGATGTCATCCGGGACACGATCGAGGCGGCCATGGCCGAGTCGGCCGCCTCCGGCGAAGCGGTGGACGAGACCCTGGCCGAGCGTCGGGAGCGGGCCGAACAGGAGTCGTTTGGCACGCCGTCGGTCGAGATCACCCACCGGGTCGAGGTTGCCGGCGTGCTGGACCGCAAGCGGGCGGCCATCGTCGCCCATGCCAGCCAGATCGCCCCTGATTCCTTCTTCGTGACCATGCCCGACGAGCACTACCGGATGGGCTTCGGCGCCGAGTGGTTCGTCGATCCGAACCGGCCCCGCGGTGACGGCGAGCCGTTCCGGGACGATCTGCTGCTGGCCTGAACCGCCGGTTGGCGGCGTGGGCCAGGCATGATGGCCGGGTGTCTGCCGTCCTGACCCTGGCCGCCCAGCCTTCCGGAACCCTGCGCGACGTGCACGAGGCGGTGGCCTGGGTGATGGTCGTCGGCAACGGCCTGGCCGGGGTGTGGGCGCTGGCCGCCCACCGGGTCCAGCCGTTGCGGGGCCGGGCCCTGTGGTGGTTCACCGCCCTCGTCCAGGTGGTCGTGGCCGTGCAGGTCACGATCGGGGTCGGCCTGGTGGCGGGCCAGGGCATCGACCCGCCGCAGTTCCACCTGTTCTACGGATTCGTTGCCCTCATCACGGTGGGCATCGTCTACAGCTACCGCCAGGCGCTGCGACCGCACCGGCATCTCCTGTACGGCGGCGCCGGCCTGTTCCTGATGGGCCTGGGCATCCGGGCCATGCTCGTCGGCGCCAGCTGACCCGTGACCGCGGGGACGACCCACCTGACGTCGGGGGTCGTCCCCCGGGTCACGGTCGCGGCGGGGGACCGGGTCAGGCGTTCTCGAGACGGCGCCTGAGGCCGGTCAGCTCGTCCCGGAGTTGACCGGGCAGGCGCTCGCCGATGGCAGCGAAGTGCTCCTCGATGAGCGGCAGCTCGGCCTCCCATGCCACCGGATCCACGGCCAGTAGCCGGGTCACCCGGCCGTCGTCGAGGTCGAGGCCGTCGAGGTTCAACGAATCGGCGGTTGGCACCATGCCGATCGGGGTGTCGACGGCGTCACCGCCACCGGCCACCCGCTCGAGCACCCACTGCAGGGCCCGGCAGTTCTCGCCGAAGCCCGGCCACAGGAACGACCCGTCGGCGTCCTTGCGGAACCAGTTGACCCAGAACAAGCGGGGCAACAGATCGCGGTGGCCCTGTTCGCCGATCTTGAGCCAGTGGTTGATGTAGTCGCCGACGTTGTAACCGATGAACGGCAGCATGGCGAAGGGATCGAAACGCACCTGGCCGATCTGGCCGGCGGCGGCGGCCGTCTTCTCCGACGACATGATCGACCCGAGGAACACCCCGTGCTCCCAGTTGCGGGCCTCGGTCACCAGCGGCACGTTGGTGGCTCGGCGTCCGCCGAACAGGATGGCCGAGATGGGTACGCCGGCCGGGTCCTGCCATTCGGGGGCGATCGAGGGGCACTGGTCGGCCGGAGCCGTGAACCGGGCGTTGGGATGGGCCGCCGGGTGGTCGCACTCCGGGGTCCAGGGGTCGCCGCGCCAGTCGGTGAGCTGCGCCGGCGGTTCGTCGGTCATGTCCTCCCACCACACGTCGCCCTCAGGGGTGCGGGCCACGTTGGTGAACACCGAGTTGCCCCACAGGGTGGCCATGGCGTTGGCGTTGGTGGCGTCCGAGGTCCCGGGGGCCACGCCGAAGAAGCCGGCCTCCGGGTTGATGGCGTACAGCCGGCCGTCGTCGCCGAACTTCATCCAGGCGATGTCGTCGCCGATGGTCTCGACCTTCCAGCCCGGCAGGGTCGGCACCAGCATGGCCATGTTGGTCTTGCCGCAGGCCGACGGGAACGCGGCGGCCACGTAGTGCTTGACGCCCACGGGGTTGGTGATGCCGAGGATCAGCATGTGTTCGGCCAGCCAGCCGTCGTCGCGGGCCATGGTGGAGGCGATGCGCAGGGCGAAGCACTTCTTGCCGAGCAGGGCGTTGCCGCCGTAACCCGACCCGTACGACCAGATCTCGCGGGTCTCGGGGAAGTGCGAGATGTACTTGTTGTGCGGGTCGCACGGCCAGGGCACATCGGCCTCGCCGTCGGCCAGTGGTGCGCCGACCGAGTGCACGCACGGCACGAAGTCGCCGTCGCCGAGTACGTCGAGGACGGCCCGGCCCATGCGGGTCATGATGCGCATGCTGACCGCCGCGTACGGCGAGTCGGTGAGCTGGACGCCGATGTGGGCGATGGGGGAGCCGAGCGGTCCCATCGAGAACGGCACCACGTACAGCGTGCGTCCGGCCATGGCGCCCTTGTACCGGGTGAGCATCTCGGCTTTGAGCAGGTCGGGGTTGCGCCAGTTGTTGGTGGGGCCGGCGTCGACCGGATCGACCGAGGCGATGAACGTGCGGTCCTCGACCCGGGCCACGTCGCCCGGGTCGGACAGGGCCAGGTAGCTGTTGGGGCGCAGGGCGTCGTCGAGGCGCTCGAACGTGCCGGCTTCGACGAGGAGCCCGGCCAGCCGGTCGTACTCCTCCTCGGAGCCGTCACACCAGTGGACGGCGTCGGGGTCGAGCGTGGCGACCCATTCGTCCACCCAGTCGAGCAGGCGCTGGTTGGAGGTGGGGCGTTCCATCACCTATTGGATAGCCGCTTGAACGACCGCGCGCGCAGATCTGCGGTGTGACGTCGGACTCGTCGGACCGGCCGGGATTCGGCTCGACCGTTCAGCCCAGGTCGGGGGTGCCCATGTCGACTTCGGATCCGAGCGACAGGCTGGTGGCCCGCTGGTCGGCGTCGAGGGCGAAGACGACCCGCTGGCCGGGTCGCAGCATCCGGAACACGGAGCCGGCCAGGGCGTCATCGGCGAGGTCGAACTCGCTGAAGTCGGTTTCGCTGATGACGATGCCGTCACCGGTGCCGGGGTCGTACGACTTGATCACACCCTGCACGGTGGCTCCTGGTTCTGGTCGGGTTCGGTCGGCGGGGCCGGGCTCGTCGAGGGGACCGTAGCCGAACCTAGTGGCCGGCCTGCTGGGCGTGGCTGGCCTTGACGACCTTGCCGGCCTTGAGGCAGCCAGTGCACACGTTCATCCGCTTGGTCGACTTGCCGACCACGGCCCGCACCCGCTGGATGTTCGGGTTCCACCGACGGTTGGTCCGTCGGTGGGAGTGGCTCAGCTGCTTGCCGAACCAGGGCTTCTTTCCGCAGATCTCACATACCGATGCCATGGCACTTCCTGCTTGCTTGGAGGCTTGCTTGTCCGTGAACCCCGGTCGGGCCCACGTGGGGTCGGTCCCGACGCGGCGAGGATGCGGCCGCTCGGAGGAACCCCGCAAGGCTACGGCCACCGACGGGAGGTCGCCAACCTTCCCCGGACCCGGGCGGCCGCGCGCCGGAGGCAGGGGCCGTCGGGCGGCGCTGGCTACGCTCGGACCCCGTGAGCACCGCGACCGTTCTGGATGCCGTTGGCCTGCGGGCCGTCATGTCCGGCTTCCGAGACGCCCTGTCGTCGCATCGCGAGGCGCTCAACCTGCTCAACGTGTACCCGGTGCCCGACGGAGACACCGGCACCAACATGTCGATGACCGTCGAGTCGGTGGTCGCCGCCTTCGACGGGCTGGCCGACGACGCCGAGCTGGCCGAGGTCACCGGGGCGGTGGCCCACGGGTCCCTCATGGGGGCCCGAGGCAACTCGGGGGTCATCCTGTCCCAGGTACTACGGGCCCTGTCCGGGGTGATCGGCGAGGCGGGTCGTATCGACGGCCAGGTCGTCGCCGACGGTCTGGTCGCGGCGTCCGAGGCCGCCTACGGGGCGGTCATGAACCCGGTGGAGGGCACCATCCTCACCGTCGTGCGCGAGTCCTCGGAGGCCGCGGCGACGGCCGCAGCCGCCGATGCCGACCTGGTGGCCGTGGGCGAGGCCGCCCTGACCCGTGGCCACGAAGCCTTGGCCCGCACACCCGAGATGCTGCCGGTGCTGGCCGAGGCCGGGGTGGTCGATGCCGGCGGGTGCGGCTTCCTGTTGTTCCTCGACGCCCTGCTCACCGCGGCCGACGGCCGGCCGCTGCCTGAGCCGCCCGAGACCCCGGTCGCTGCGGCCCCCGACCCGGCGGCCATGGCCCACACCGAGGCGACCCTCGAGGGGCCCCGCTACGAGGTCATGTACTTCCTGGACGCGCCGGACGACGCCGTTCCGGGGTTCAAGGAGGCGTGGGCGGCGTTGGGCGATTCCATCGTCGTGGTCGGCGGCGACGGCGTCTGGAACTGCCACGTGCACACCGACGACATCGGGGCGGCCATCGAAGCGGGGATCGCCGTGGGTCGGCCCCATCGCATCCGGGTGTCCGATCTGTTCGAGGAAGCTGAAGAGCAGGCCTGGGTGCGCGAGCAGATGGCCGGCGACGACGGTCCGGTCGGTGATCCCGTGCCGTGTGCTGTGGTGGCCGTGGCCAACGGTCCTGGCATCGTCGACATTTTCCGGTCGCTCGGTGTCCGTCGGGTGGTCGCCGGGGGGCAGTCCATGAACCCGTCGACCGAGCAGCTGCTGGCCGCCGTCGAGTCGGTGCCAGCCGACGAGGTCGTGATCCTTCCCAACAACGGCAACATCATCGCCGTGGCCGAACAGGTCGACGGCCACACCGACAAGACGGTGCGGGTCGTGCGCACCCGGGGCATCACCGAGGGCTTCGCCTCGCTGCTCGAGTACGACCCCGAGGGCACCGCCGACGCCAACCTCGAGGGCATGACCGCCGCGGCGACCGCGGTGGTCGCCGGCGAGGTCACGGTGGCCGTCCGGGATTCGGGCAGCGACGCCGGGGACATCACCGAAGGCGACCACCTGGGGTTGTCGGGCGGCAGGGTGCGGGTCATCGCGTCGTCGTTGTTCTCGGCGGTCACTGATCTGATCGGCCAACTGGTCGACGACCACGAGCTGGTCACCCTGATCGCCGGTGCCGACGCCGACGAGGCCACCACGGCCGCCGTCGTCGCCTGGGTCGAGGCCGAGTATCCCGACGTCGAGGTCGAGGTCCATGACGGTGGTCAGCCCCTGTACCCGTACTTCCTCGGCGTCGAGTAGGCGTCGCCGGTGGATGGGTCCGGCCTCACCCTCCGGGAGCTCGACGAGCGTCCGGTCACCGACCTGAAGGGCGCCGCCCCGAAGAAGATCGAGGCCCTGGCGTCGATCGACGTGACCTCGGTACTCGACCTGCTCACCCACTACCCTCGCCGCCACATCGACCGGTCACGCGAGGCGACCATCGAGTCGCTGCGGGTCGGCGAGGAGGGCATGGTGTTGGTCCGGGTGCAGTCCTGCTCGGCTCGCCGTACCCGTAACCGGCGGTCGCTGGTCGAGGTGACGGTGGCCGACGACACCGGCACGCTCGGTCTGACGTTCTTCAACCAGCCGTGGCGGGAGCGCCAACTGGAGCCCGGTGTCGAGGCGGTCGTCTTCGGCCGCCTCGACCAGTACAAGGGCCGGGAGAAGATGACCAACCCCCTCGTCGACCTGGTCGGCGACCGGACGGGGCGCATCGTGGCCGTGTACCCGCAGTCGGAGGGCGTGCACAGCTGGGACGTCGACGGGCTGGTTGGTGAGGCGTTGCGCCGCATCATGGCGGTCCGTGGGTTCGCCGACCCGGTGCCGGCCGAGGTGCGGCGTCGCTACCGCCTGGTGGACCGGGGCGTGGCCTACCACGGCATCCACCGGCCCGAGTCGATGCAGGACGTCGTTGAAGCGCGTCGTCGGTTGGTGTTCGACGAGCTTCTCCGGATCCAGCTGGAGTTGGTGCAGCGCAAGGTCGATCTGGAACGTTCGGCGCAGGGCATCGCCCACCGGGTCGAAGGACCGCTCGTGTCGGCGTTCCTGGAGCGGCTGGGTTTCGCCCTGACCGGGGCCCAACGGCGGACCATCGACGAGATCGACGCCGACCTGGCGGTGCCCCGCCCCATGCATCGGCTGCTGCAGGGAGACGTGGGGTCGGGCAAGACGGTGGTGGCGGCCACCGCCCTGCTGGCTGCGGTCCAGGGCGGGCACCAGGGGGCGCTCATGGCCCCGACCGAGGTGCTGGCCGATCAGCACCATCTGGGCATCGCCGCGCTGCTCCATGATCTCGAGGTCGACGATCCGGCGACGCTGCTGGGACGACGGCCGCTGAGCGTCGAGTTGTTGACCAGTCGGACGACCGCGGGCGAGCGTCGCCGCATCACCGCCCAACTGGTGGCCGGCGCGGTGGACGTCGTGATCGGCACCCACGCCCTGATCCAGGAGGGGGTGGGGTTCTCGTCGCTCGGGGTGGTGGTCATCGACGAGCAGCACCGGTTCGGGGTCGACCAGCGCGACGCCCTACGGGTCGAGAACCCCGACGGCACGGTGCCCGACGTCCTCGTGATGACGGCCACGCCTATTCCCCGCACGGCGGCCATGACCGTCTACGGCGACCTCGATGTGTCGGTGCTCGACGAGTTGCCGCCCGGGCGGACACCGATCTCCACGACGTGGGTCGTCGACGAGGCCGAGGCGTGGGCTGCGGTGCTCGACGAGGTGGCGTTGGGACGTCAGGCGTACGTGGTGTGTCCGCTCATCGACGAGTCCGACGCTCTGGAGGCGCGCTCGGCTGAGGAGACCTTCGCCCGGGTCGTCGACGGTGAGCTGGCCGGGTTGCGCGTCGGGTTGCTCCACGGGCGGGTCGGTCGGGCCGACAAGGAGGCCACCATGGACCTGTTCCGGTCGGGTGCTCTGGACGTGCTGGTGGCGACCACGGTGATCGAGGTCGGGGTGGATGTTCCGAACGCCACGGTGATGGTGGTTCTCGACGCCGCCCGGTTCGGCATCGCGCAGCTCCACCAGTTGCGGGGCAGGGTCGGTCGGGGAGAGCATCCGAGCCGTTGTTTCCTGGTGGGTGAGGCCCTGACGGCTGACGCCGAGGAGCGTCTGCGGGCCTTGGTGCGCACCACTGACGGGTTTGAGTTGGCCGAGGTCGACCTCGATCTGCGGGGCGAGGGCACGATCATGGGCGGCCGTCAGAAGGGTCGTAACGATCTGCGGTTGGCGTCGTTGCGCCGTGACCGCGAGTGGGTGGAGGCGGCGCGGGAGGTGGCTGTGGACCTGGTGGGCGACGGTGACGGGCTGGCCGGCCATCCGGTGCTGGCCGATGAGTTCTCCCTGTTTGCGTTGGCCGACGACGGCGATTACCTGTTGAAGTCGTGACCGGTTCTTTCCGCCCCGAGGTGCACGTCGTGGGACCGGCTGATGTTCCCGACGTCGCTGCCTCCCTCGCGGTGGCTTTCGCCGACGATCCGGTTCTGGCGTTCCTGGTCGGGGACGACGCGCGTCGGCCGGGTGTCCTGGCGGGTTTCTTCGCCAACCGGTTGGTTGCCGGCGTTGGGTTGGACGAGGCGTTGACCGTTGACGGCCACCGGGCGGCCGCAGTGTGGGCGCCGCCGCATGGCCCTGACGACCCGGTCGCCGATTTCGGGCCGGCGATGGCTGCGGTGTCGATGTTCGTGGGTCCAGAGGTGCTGGCCGGCAGGTTGGACGCCATGCGTGTCGTGTTCGAGGCGAAACCGCATACGCCGCATTGGTTCCTGGGGTTTGTGGGGACCCGTCCCGATGCGCGGGGTCAGGGCCTGGCGTCGGCGCTGATCCGGCATGTCACCGACCGCTGCGACGCTGATGGTGTGCCCGCCTATCTGGAGTCCAGCGATCCGGGCAATGTCCCGTTGTACGAGCGTCACGGGTTCGAGGTGACGGCCGAGATCCCGATCACTGGTGGTCCGGTGGTTCCGGTGATGTGGCGGGAGCCCCGCCCGCCGGGTCAGTCGGTGCGGTAGTCGTCGGGGGCGCCGGCTTCGTCGTCGGCGTCGGGCATGACGAGATCCCAGCGGTCCATGCAGTCGGCGCATCGGTAGGCGACGGGGTCGCCGGGCTCGAGTTCCTCGTCGGGGTGGCCGAGCAGATGGCAGGTGCCGCCGCAGTCCACACACACGATCGTCGTCGGAGCTCGCACGGCACCGACCATACTGACCCCATGCGCGTCGTGGCCGGAACTGCGGGGGGGCTGCGTCTGGAGGCCCCCGACGACGAGTCGGTGCGTCCTACCTCCGATCGGGTTCGCGAGGCCACCTTCAACGCCCTGTTCAGCCTCGACGCCATCGGTGGGGCGACGGTGGTCGACCTGTTCGCCGGGTCGGGTGCCCTGGGCATCGAGGCGTTGTCCCGCGGTGCCGAGCGGGCGGTGTTCGTCGAGCGGTCGCCCCGGCACGCGGCGCTCGTCGAACGCAACCTGGTGACCTGCGGGTTCGGCGACCGGGCCGAGGTGGTCGTCGCCGACGGGCCCGGTTGGCTGGCCGCCAACCCCGGACCGTGGGATCTCGTGCTGCTCGACCCGCCCTACGCCTTCGACGGCTGGCCGGCGCTGCTCGACGGGCTCGACGCCCGGGTCGTCGTCGTCGAATCGGACCGCCCGGTGGATCCCGGCCCGGGGTGGCATGTCGAGAGGAACCGGCGGTACGGGGCTACCGTGGTGGCGCTGCTCACCCCCGGGCAGTCCGACCTGTCGACCGAGCCACCAGGGAGCCCCACCCCGTGACCTGTGTCCTGTACCCCGGATCCTTCGACCCAGTCCACAACGGCCACGTCGAGTTGGTGGAGACGGCGGCCGCCCTGTTCGACGAGGTGGTGGTGGGCACGCTTATCAACCCGTCCAAGGGCGGCGGCCTGTTCACCCTGGAGGAGCGCATGGACCTCCTCGACGAGTGCTTCGAGCACCTGTCCAACGTGCGCACCACCATGTTCGACGGCCTGGTCGTCAACCTGGCCAGGGACGTCGGTGCCGACTTCATCGTGAAGGGGTTGCGGGCCGTCTCCGACTTCGAGGCCGAGCTCCAGATGGCACAGACCAATCTGGCCATCTCCGGTGTCCACACTCTGTTCCTGCCCTCGGCGTCCCGGCGTTCGTTCCTGGCGTCCGGGCTCATCCGCGAGGTGGCCCGGCTGGGTGGCGACGTCGGCGACATGGTGCCCGGTCCCGTGCACCAGCGGCTCCAGGAGAAGCTGGACCGGTGACCGACCTGCCCGGGCCCGCGCCGGAGCCGAGCGAGCCGGCCACCGATCCGTACCGGCCGCCCCAGGTCGAGGCCATCCTGTACCAGGCCCGCGAGATGGTGGCCTCGGCCCGCCCGATGCCGCTGTCGGCTTCCTCCATGATCAACAAGGAGGAGCTGCTGGCCATGCTCGACGAGGCCACGGCCCGGTTGCCCGAGGAGTTGCGGGCTGCCCGGTGGCTGCTCAAGGAGCGCGAGGAGTTCCTGGCCAAGGTCCGCCGTGAGGGCGACGAGATCCTCGAGCTGGCCCGGTCGCGGGCCGAGCGGCTGGTGCAGCGCACCGAGGTGGTGCGGACCGCCGAACAGCGGGCCCGCCAGCTGGTCGAGACGGCACGCGAGGACACCCGCCGGATGCGCCGGGAGACCGAGGACTACTGCGACCAGAAGCTGCAGAGCTTCGAGACGTCGCTCACCGTCGCCCGCGACACCATCGCCGCCGGCCGCCGCAAGCTTCAGGAGACGGTGCTCGACCACGAGCGTCAGAAGCAGGTCGAGGAGGCCGAGCGCCGGGCCCGGGAGGCCGAACACGAGGCGTCCCGGCCCCGACCGGGTGCGGCCGTGTTCGACCAGGACACCTCGGCCGGTGACCTCGACCGCTGACGACGATCGGGCGCTGCGGGCACTCCACCTGTCGGTCGCCGCCCTTCGTCGCCATCACGACGCGGTGCGCGAGGTGGCGGCCACGGTGCATCTCGATGGTCTCGGCACCAGCGCGGCGACCGTCGATGACGGCCGTCTCGACGTCGGGTTCAACGTCGAGGTGCGGGGGGCCGACGTCGTGGCGTCCGGGACGGTGGGCGCCGACTGGACCGGCGAGTGCCGCCGCTGCCTGGATCCGGTGACCGGCCATCTCGACCTCACGGTGACCGAGGTGTTCCGCGCCGACCGGGGCGGTGGCGACCAGGACGACGGTGACACCTACTCGTTCACCGGTCCGGCGGGCGACGAGACGGTCGACCTCGAGGCCGTGGCCCGGGATGCCGTGTTGCTGGCCCTGCCGCTGTCGCCGCTGTGTGGCCCCGACTGTGCCGGGCCCGACCCCGAACGGTTCCCGACCGCCACCGGCACACCTGCCGACGGGGAGCCAGCGGGTGATCCGCGGTGGGCGGCGCTCGACGCCCTGCGCCTCGACGCCCCGGCCGACCCGGCCGACCCGGCCGGCACGTGACCGCCGCGCTCAAACGGCGGCTGTCCCGCTAACCTTTCCGCCGTCGTCGGGCCACCGGGTGGCCCGCCATGAGACGTCGATCCCCGGCCTCCCCGGGGACCACCCACAGCAAGCACGTCGAGGAATCACGATGGCCGTCCCCAAGAAACGAACTTCCAAGGCCAAGGGCCGGAGCCGCCGAGCCGCCAACTGGACCCTGCGGGCCGCGTCGCGCAGCGCCTGTCCCCGCTGCGGCAACGCCAAGCGGCCCCACCGGGTGTGCGGCAACTGCGGTTGGTACGCCGGCCGCCAGGCCGTCGACGTCGACTGATCGACCGGCCCCACATGTCGACCATGCTGCCCGTCGCCGTCGATGCGATGGGCGGTGACCACGCCCCGGAGCAGATCGTCGCCGGGGCCCGGCGTGCCCACGACGAGCACGGTATCCCGGTGGTGCTGGTGGGTCGTCCCGACGAGATCGGCGACACTGGCGGTCTGCCGGTCATCGCGGCGTCCGAGGTGATCGCCATGGACGCCGAACCCGGTTCGAGCGTCCGGCGCATGAAGGACTCCTCGCTGGTCAAGGCGGCCCAGGCGGTCAAGGACGGTGAGGCCTCGGCCATGGTCAGCGCCGGCAACACCGGGGCCACCATGGCCAGCGCCCTGCTGCGCATGGGCCGCATCAAGGGGGTGGCCCGACCGGCCATCGCCACGCTGTTGCCGTCGCCGGGCACGAACCCGACGGTGCTGCTCGATTCCGGGGCCAACGCCGAGTGCAGCGCCGACTGGCTGGTCCAGTTCGGCCAGATGGGAGCGGTGTTCGCCCGCGACCGTCTCGGCGTGGCCGAGCCACGGGTGGCCCTGCTGTCGATCGGCGAGGAGCCCGGCAAGGGCAGCCCGTTCGTGAAGGAGGCCTTCGAGTCGTTGTCGGCGGCCGAGTGGAGGGGAGCGTCGTTCATCGGCAACGTCGAGGGCCGCGATCTGCTCACCGACGCGGTCGACGTCGTCGTCACCGACGGCTTCACCGGCAACGTGGCGCTGAAGACCCTGGAAGGCTCGATGAAGACCCTCATGACGGCCCTGTTCACGTCAATGGGGGAACGTCCCGAGGCCGCCGAGGCCGCAGCCCAGCTGGGTCCCGAACTCGATGGGCTGTACCGCGAGTTCCATCCCGACACCTACGGCGGCGCCATGCTCCTCGGGGTGCGGGGGGTGTGCATCATCAGCCACGGTTCGTCGGGTGCCCTGGCCATCGAGAACGCGGTGCGGGTGGCGGCTGAGATGGTCGAGGCTGACATGGTGGGCCACCTGACGGCCGCAGTCGCCGGCTGAGCCGGTCGGGGCAAGCCGGCCGACGGGAAGTTCGCCTGTTTCGTGCTGTTTCGATGACTTCCGAACCCTGCTCGTCGGGTGTTCCCGGACGGTAGGCTCTCCGGTCGACCGACCTGCATCGACCCGCCACCGTGGCGACGTCGATCCTCTCCCGTACCGGAGGAATCCGTGCCTGCCGAAACCCATGTCGAAGGTGTGCCCATGAGCCGCGACGAGGTTCTCACCCTGATCCGGGAGCGCCTCGCCGACATCCTCGAGATCGAGCCGTCCGACGTCGGCGAGGGGGATTCGTTCGCCGACGACCTCGACGCCGACTCCCTGGCCCTCATCGAGCTGGTCGAGGCCCTCGAGGAGGAGATCAGCGAGCGTTCCGCCGGGTTCCGCATCGAGGACGAGGACCTCGAGGATCTCCGCACGGTGCGTGACGCCGTCGACTATGTCGTCTCCCGCCTCGACTGACCTGATCATCGACTCCACCGCCCGGACGGCCGAACAGGCCCTCGCCGACCACCTGGGGCACGAGTTCGCCGACCCGGCCCTGCTTGAGGTGGCCCTGACCCACCGGTCGTGGTGTGCCGAGCATGAGGGCGAGCCCAACGAGCGGCTCGAGTTCCTCGGCGACGCCGTCCTCGACCTCGTCGTCGCCGAGCGGTCGTACCGCAGCCATCCCGACCTTCCGGAGGGCCAGCTGGCCAAGATCCGGGCCGGGGTGGTGAGCGCCGGAACCCTCGCCGCAACGGCCCGCCGAATCGGCCTGGGCGACGCCCTGCGGCTCGGTCGTGGCGAGGAGGCCTCGGGGGGCAGCGACAAGGACTCCATCCTGGCCGACGCCATGGAGGCGGTGCTCGGCGCGGTGTACCTCGACGCCGGGCTGGCCGCCGCGGTGTCGGTCATCGGTGCCCTGTTCGACCCGGTCATCGAACAGGCGTCGGCCGATCCCGGAATCCACGACTACAAGACCCGCCTCCAGGAGTTGGCCGCCAGCCGCTTCGGCAGCGCTCCCCGCTACCAACTGACGGCGGACGGGCCGGACCACGACAAGCGGTTCTCGGCCACCGTCGAGGTCGGGTGCCGACCGTTCGGGCCGGGGACCGGAACGTCGAAGAAGCGGGCCGAGCAGGAAGCGGCCCGCATCGCCTGGCAGACGCTCGACGACGACCCCGCCCCGCCCACCGAGGAGAAACTGTGACCATCGCCCTCGAGCTCCCCGAGATCGAGACCATCCGTCGGGACCTGGACCGGGACCTGTCGGGCCGCAAGATCAAGGTCGCCGAGATGGCGTCCATGGCCGTGTTGGGTCGCTACCGGAACCGTAAGGCGTTCACCGGCCAGCTGGAAGGCCGCAAGATCGACGCCGTGCGTCGGGCCGGGCTGTCCCTGGTGCTCGTCATGGAGGACGACTACCTGGTGATCCGTCTGGGGGTCGGCGCCAGCTTGCGCCGCCTGTCCAACAAGGCGGCCGTCGAGGCCCGGACCGAGATGACAGTCACGTTCACTCAGGGCGGTCAGTTGCGGCTGATCGACCCGGACGGCACGTCCGAGGTGTGCGTCGTGGCTGCCGACAGCCTGTTCGACGAGTTCACCGAGCTCAACGGCCTGGGTGTCGATCCGGTCGGCGACCCGATCTCGTGGACGGCCTTCGCCGGCCAGGTGCTGGGGCGGGAGATGCCCCTGAAGGACCTGTTGCGGGACGATTCGGTGGTGGTCGGGATCGGCGAGATCTACAGCGACGAGATCCTGTTCTCGGCGGTCCTCCGCCATGATCGCCTCTCCAACTCGCTGTCCACCCAGGAGGTGCGCCGCCTGTACCGTGCGCTGGTCGAGATCGTCCACGATGCGCTTCGCTACGGCGGTACCCACATCGAGCGCCGACCGTTCCTCGACGTGACCGGCGAGCCGGGGCAGTACCAGGAGCACCTCGCGGTGTACGGCCGGGCCGGCGATCTGAGCCCCCGCAGTCGGGCTCCGATCCAACGGGTCAAGTACAAGGGCACCTGGACCTACTACTGCGACACCCAGGTCTGACCGACCGGCGGATCTCCCGGCGCGGCATGCGGCCGCGACGGGCCGCCGAGGGTTTAGGGTGGGAGCGTGACGAATGACACCGATGTGATTCACGCGCACTAGGGTCTGCAGCAGTGTTCCTCAAGCGGCTGACGATCAAGGGTTTCAAGTCGTTCGCCGACGCCACGACGCTCGACATGGAACCGGGCGTCACGGTGGTGGTCGGCCCCAACGGCTCCGGGAAGTCCAACGTCGTCGACGCCATCGCTTGGGTGCTCGGTGCGCAGGCCCCCAGCGCCGTGCGTTCCCAGAAGATGGACGACGTCATCTTCGCTGGCACGGCCACCCGGGCCGCACTGGGGCGGGCCGAGGTGTCGCTCACGATCGACAACGAGTCCGGCACCCTGCCCGTCGAGTTCTCCGAGGTCACCGTCACCCGAACCTTGTACCGCAGCGGTGAGAGCGAGTACGCCCTCAACGGTGCCCCGTGCCGGCTGCTCGACATCCAAGAGTTGCTCTCTGACGCCGGGGTGGGCCGTCAGCAGCACGTCATCATCTCGCAGGGCCAGATCGACGCCGTGCTCAACGCCCGGCCCGAGGACCGGCGCATGATCATCGAGGATGCCGCCGGCATCCTCAAGTACCGCAAGCGCAAGGAGAAGGCCCAGCGCCGGCTCGAGGCCACCGAGACCAACCTGAACCGCCTGGGCGACCTCCAGCGCGAGGTGCGCCGCCAGCTCCGCCCGTTGGAGCGGCAGGCCGAAGCGGCCCGCCGGCACGGCGACCTGCTGGCCGAGCTGAACGCCCTGCGCCTGCATCGGGCGTCCCGGGAGCTGGCGACCCTCCGGGACCGGGCCCGTGCCGACGCCGAGGAGCGGGCCGTCCTGGCGCGCAGTGAGGCCGACGTCAAGGCCGACCTGGCCCGGCTGGACGCCGAGGTCATGACCGCCGAGGCCGAGCTGGCCGCCGGCGGTGGCGACGACCTGGGCGACCGGCTGGCTCGGCTCGAGGCGCTCCGAGAGCGGGGCCGTGGTCTGCGGGCCGTGCTGGTCGAGCGCATGCGGGGCATTGAACGCGACCGTGGGGCGCTGGTGTCCAGCCAGATGGTGCTCGGTCTCGAATCCGAACAGGCCCGGGCCGAGGCCGAGTTGGCCGGGTTGGATGCCGAGGCCGACGCCCTGGCCCCCGAGGCCGAGCGGCTGGCCCTCGCCGACACCGAGTTGGCCGCCGACCGGGCCGACTTCGAGAACGAATGGTCCGACGGGGTGCCGGCACTCGAGGGGCTGGCCGCCGAGGTGCGTGGTGAGTTGGGGGCCCTGCGGGCCTCGGTCCGTCAAGGTGACGACGAGCGGCACCGCTTGGTCGACCGTCTCAACGCCCTCGAGGCGTCGCTGGCCCGTCTGGACCCCGAGGCAGAACGGCTCCGCACCCGGCTGTCGGCCGGCGAGTCGGCCGAGGAGCCGCTGGTGGCCGAGGTGGCCGAGGTCGAGGCCCAGGCCGCCCAGGCGGCCCGCGACCGCAATGCGGCGTGGGAGCGCCTGGTGGCCGCCGAGACTGAGCAGCGCACCCTCCGGGCCCGGGTGGAGGCCCTCGCCTTGGCCCTCGACGAGGCGCGCTCCCGGGCCGGTACCGCCCACCTGGTCGGCATCGAGGGGGTGCTCGGCACGCTGCTCGACCTCGTCGAGGTCGACCACGGCTGTGAGGCGGCCTTCGAGGCTGCGGCAGGCGAGGCGCTGGACGCCGTCGTGGTCGACAGCGTCGATCGGGCCGTCCAGGCCATCGACGCCCTGCAGCGCGGCAACTTCAGCGCCGCCGTTCTGTCGCTCGGCGGCCCGGCTGGCGCCGCGGCCCGACCGGTGGTCGGCACCCCGATCCGCGATCGCGTGCGAGCCCGAGTGGCCGGCGTCGACGCCCTGCTCGACCGCCTGCTCGGCCATGTGGTCCTCGTCGACGCCCCCGACCCGGTTGCCGTGGCCGTCGCCCATCCCGAGGTCACCATGGTCACCCCGGCCGGCGACCGGTTTGGGCCGTCGGGGTGGCGTATCGGCGGTGACCGCACCGGCGCCACCGGTGCCGCGCTTGCCGAGGCTGAGGTCCGCATGGTCGCCGCCGAGGTCGAGTGTCGCGGCGCCTCGCGGGCCCACGACGAGGCCGAGCAGCGGGCTACCGAGCTCGACGGGCGGGTGATGGCTGCCGCCCGGGCCCTCGACGAGCACGACGGCGAGTTCGCCGAGGCCGGCGACGCGCTGGGCCGGGTCCAGGGCCAGCGCCGAGAGCTCACCACCGAGATCGAATCCCTGCGGTCCCGGCTGTCCGAGATCGACGGTCGGCTCGACGACGGCCGGACCCGGGTCGTCGACCTCGAGCAGCGCCTGCCCGGTCTGGAAGCCGACGAGCAGGCGTCGGCCGAGGCCGCCCGGCGCATGGTCACCGCCCGGGGGCATCTCGACGAGCGGGCCGTCGACCTCCAGCGTCGCCGCACCGCCCACGAAGTGCGGGTCGCCGACGTGACCGGTCGCCGGGAGTTGGTGGCCCAGCGGGTGACTGAGCTGGCCGGCCGTCTCGACCAGCTGGTCGACGAACGCCGTGCCGCCACCTCCGAGCGGCTCACCCTCGATCGCCGTGAGGAGGCCGGCCGCCGGCTCATGGCGATGCTGGATACCCGCCTCGCCGTCGTCGACCGCCACCTCGATACCCTGCGCGAGCAGCGTCGCCTCCAGTCCGAGCGGGTGCGGAACGTGGCCGCCCGACTCGATGGCCTGCGCCGTGACCGCTCCACCGCCGAACGGGGTCTCGCCGAGACCCGTGAACGCCAGACCCGACTCGAGATCGAGCGGGCCGAGACCCGGCTTCGGCTCGAGAACCTGGCCGAGGCCATCCGCACCGAGTTCGACCGCGAGCCCGACGCCATCCTGGATGCGCCCAACCCTGAACTCCCCGACGGCGTGACCGCCGCGGCGCGAATCACCGAGCTGGAGCGGGAGCTCAAGGTCATGGGGCCGGTCAACCCGCTGGCCCTCGAGGAGTTCGACGGGCTGCGGACCCGCTACGAGTTCCTCCATGAGCAGCTCGAGGACATCCGGTCGACGCGCCGGGAGCTCCGCCGGGTGATCCGCTCGATCGACGAGGAGATCGTCAACGTGTTCGCTGCGGCGTACGCCGAGGTGTCCGAGCACTTCAGCGACCTGTTCGACGCCCTGTTCCCCGGTGGGACGGGCGCCCTGCGCCTCACCGACCCCGACGACCTGCTGTCGACCGGAATCGACGTCGAGGCCCGGCCGTCTGGCAAGAACATCAAGAAGCTGTCGCTGTTGTCGGGCGGCGAGCGTTCTCTGACCGCGCTGGCGTTGCTGTTCGCGGTGTTCCGCAGCCGGCCGTCGCCGTTCTACGTGATGGATGAGGTCGAGGCGGCACTCGACGACGTCAACCTTCATCGCTTCCTGAGCCTGGTCGACCAGTTCCGTGAGGACGCCCAGTTGCTGATCGTCAGCCATCAGAAGCGCACCATGGAGGCCGCCGACTGCCTGTACGGGGTGTCGATGGCACCGGGCGGCTCGTCCCGGGTCGTGAGCGAGCGGATCGAGGCCCGGCGGATCGTCGCGCCCGATGCCCGCACCGCCGCCCTGGCCGGCGGCTGATCGGGGGCGGCAGGCCGCCCGAACTGCCGGCCTCCGGCGATGTACCGTCATCACATGCGGATCCTGGTCGTGGATGACGAGGTCGATCTGGTCTCGGCCGTGGCCCGGGGCCTGCGACGTGAGGGATACGCGGTCGACACCGCCCTCGACGGCGCCGAGGCGGTCGACAAGGCGTCGTGGACGCCGTACGACCTGATCTGTCTGGACATCACCATGCCCGGCATGAACGGCCTGGAGGCGTGTGCCGAACTGCGCCGTTCGCCACCCGGTGAACCGGTGCCCCGGATCCTGATGCTGACCGCCCGCGACACCATCGAGGACCGCATCGCCGGGCTGGACGTCGGTGCCGACGACTATCTCGTCAAGCCGTTCGCGTTCGACGAGTTGGCGGCCCGGGTGCGGTCGCTGCTGCGGCGGGATGCCGGCCGGTCGGGGGCCGTGCTGACCGTAGGCCCGCTCGAGGTCGACACGGCCCGTCACGAGGCCCGCCGGGGCGATCGCCTGCTGGAGTTGACGGCCAAGGAGTTCGCCCTGCTGCGCTACTTCATGACCCGGCCCGGAGAGGTCATCTCGCAGGAGCAGCTGTTGGAGCACGTCTGGGACGAGCACGCCGATCCGTTCACCAACACGGTTCGGGTCACCGTCGGCACGCTGCGGCGCAAGCTGTCCGTCGAGAACGAGGTGGGCCTGCTGGAGACGGTGGTGGGCAGCGGGTATCGGCTGATCGACGGGTCGGCGGCGTGAGCACCCCGGGCCGGTCGGCGCTGGGCAGCGTGCGTCTCCGGTTGGCGCTGCTTTATTCGCTGCTGTTGTTCGGGCTGGCCGCCATCGTCGTCGGGGGCATCTACCTCAGCCTGTCGCGGGCCCTGGCCGACGAGCCGATGTCGCGCAACGTCGTGTTCCAGGAACTCCAGGACGAGATGGACGACATGAAGGTCCGCAACGCGGCGTTCGACGAGGTCGCTGGCCCGGCCGATCCTCCCGAGCTGGTCGCCTTCGAGCAGGCCGTGAACCGCCGGGCCCTCGACCAGCTGCGCTCCTACTCGTTCGCCGCCCTGGCCGCCCTGTTCGCCGGCAGTGTGCTCGTCGGCTGGTACGCCTCGGGGGTCGTGCTGCGGCCCATCGGCCGGATCACCGCGGTCGCCCGCGACATCCAGGTCACTGACCTGTCCCGGCGGATCGACCTGGGCGGGCCGTCCGACGAGCTACGGGACCTGGCCGACACGTTCGACGATCTGCTCGACCGCTTGGATGCGGCGTTCGACAGCCAGCGCCGGTTCGTGCAGGAGGCGTCCCACGAGCTGCGGAACCCGCTGGCGGTGCTGCGCACCAACCTGGATGTCGTCATGGCCGATCCTGATGCCGGGCCCGACGACTTCCGGGCCGCCGGTGAGGTGGCCGGCCGGGCGGCGACCCGGATGTCCGCCCTGGTCGACGACCTGTTGTTGTACGCCCACCACGAACGTCCCGACGCCCGGCGGGAGCCCGTCGACTTGTCGACGGTGGTCGTCGAGACCGTCGAGGACTTCGGGGCGGCGGCCGCCACCGCCGGCGTGGCGTTGACTGCCGAGGTGGCGCCGAGCGTGGCCGTCATCGGTGACGCGGCTGCGATGCGTCGGGCGCTGGCGAACCTGTTGAGTAACGCCCTGCGGGTGTCGGATCTCGGGGGGTCGGTGCGGGTGTCGGCCGGTCACGATGCCGACAAGGTGTGGGTGTCGGTCGTCGACGACGGACCGGGTGTCGATCCCGAGCACCAGGAGGCGGTGTTCCAGCGGTTCTGGCGGGGTGATCGTGCGTCGGCCCGCGAGGTGGGGCGCTCGGGTCTGGGTCTGGCCATCGTCCGCCAGATCGCTGAGGGGCACGGCGGCCGGGTCACCCTGCGGTCGACGCTGGGGGAGGGTGCCGTCTTCACGATCTGGTTGCCCCGGTACGTCGACGATTGAACCGCCGTGGTGTGGAGGTGCGCCCCGTCTAGGTTGAAGCGGTGATCGAAGACGACGAGACGCCCGAGCCGCCGCCGGTCGCCGACGATTCGGCCGCCGACTTCCCCGATCTGCTGCCCGGACCGGTGGCGCCGGTCGATCCGGTCGTGCGCCGTGGTGGCCGCATCCTCGTCGGGCTGGTCGTCGCCGTCGTGTTGGTGGCCGTCGGTGTGGCGGTCGGCTGGCTGGTCCGGGGTGAGGACACGGTGGTGGTGCCCGTCGACGGTCCGGCAGTCACGGTGATCGCAGGCGAGGCCCCGGTCGACGATCCGGGGGCCGAGCCGGTGGTGGCGGTGGCCGAGGCCGTGTCCCCGTCGGTGGTGCTGATCGAGATCCCCGGGGTCGGCCAGGGGTCGGGGATCATCCTCGACACCGCCGGGTTCATCGTCACCAACGGGCACGTGATCGACGACGCGACGGAGGCCAGCGTCACCCTCCCCAATGGGCATCGTGTCGATGCCGAGGTGGTCGGGGCCGACATCCGCCGCGATGTCGCCGTCATCCGCCTGGTCGAGGAGGTCGAGGGCCTGGTGCCGGCCACGTTCGGTCGCAGCGACGAGCTGCAGGTCGGCCAGCTGGCGGTGGCGGTCGGCAGCCCGTTCGATCTCTCGCAGTCGGTGACCGCCGGCATCGTCAGCGCCCTGGGTCGGGTGCTGCCGTCGTACGGCTGTCAGGTCGGTGGCGACACCAGCCCCGACTGCGCGGGGATCGCCATGATCCAGACCGATGCGCCGATCAACCCGGGCAACTCGGGCGGTCCGCTGGCCGACCGGTCGGGCCGGGTCATCGGCATGAACACGGCCATCCGCACCGACGGTGTCGTGGAGGCCAACGCCGGTGTGGGCTTCGCCCTGCCGAGCGACACCGTGCTCGTGGTCGCCGAACGCCTCCTGGCCGGTGAACCGGTGGGCACCGCTTGGTTGGGGATCCGGGGCGAGTCGCCGAGCGACGGGCGGGCCGGGGCCATCATCGTCGAGCTGACCGAGGGGTCGCCGGCCGATGTCGCCGGGCTGGTCGTCGGCGACCTGATCGTGACCTCCGACGGCCGACCGATCATTGCCATGGACGCTCTCCGGGCCGACATCCAGTTGCGGCTGCCGGGGATGACCGTCGACCTCGGCTACGAACGCGACGGCGTTCCCGGTGTCGCCCACGTCGAGTTGGGCGCCCTCGACGAATTCCTCGACTGAGCGGGGTCGAACACTGCCGGCCGGCCACGCAGGCCCCGGCGGGGCACCGGTAGGCTGCCCGGCGCCATGAGCCTCCGGACACGATTGGGACGAGCCCGCGACGCCTTTTCGGGCCGCCTGGGCGGGGTGCGGGCCCGCGACGTCGTCGATGCCGCCACCTGGGACGAGCTCGAGGAGGCGTTGCTGGCCGCCGACCTGGGCGTCGACACCACCATGGGCCTGCTCGAGCGGGTGCGTGGGCGCGCGGCCGACGAGGGCGTATCCGATCCCGACGGCGTGCTCGGGTTGGTGAAGGCCGACATGGTCGACGTGCTGGGTGCCGCCGACCGCAGCCTGGCCTTGGGGGGTACGCCGAGCGTGTGGCTGTTCGTGGGGGTGAACGGCGTCGGGAAGACGACGACCATCGGCAAGTTGGGACATCGTGAGGCGGCCGCCGGTCGGTCGGTCGTGTTCGCTGCCGGCGACACGTTCCGTGCCGCGGCGGGCGACCAGCTCGCCCAGTGGGGCGACCGAGCGGGGGTTCCGGTCGTCCGGGGGGCGGAGGGCGCCGACCCGGGTTCGGTGGTGTTCGACGCCGTCGAGCACGCCGCGGCGCAGGGTGCCGATCTGGTGTTGGCTGACACCGCGGGGCGGGTCCACACCCGCAGCAACCTGATGGACGAGCTCCGCAAGGTACGTCGAGTCGCCGAGAAGGGAGCCGGCACGGTGACCGAGACCCTGCTGGTCCTCGACGCCACGACCGGCCAGAACGGGCTGCTCCAGGCTGAACGGTTCACCGAGGCCGCCGACGTCACCGGTGTGGTCCTCACCAAGCTGGACGGTTCGGCCCGGGGCGGCATCGTGTTCGCCATCCAGGAGCGCCTCGGGATGCCGGTCAAGCTGGTCGGAGTGGGGGAGGGACTCGACGATCTCGTCGAGTTCGATCCTGCCGATTTCGTTGATGCCGTGTTCGGCTGATCATCGGGCACACTCATCACCGCATGTTCGAGAGCCTGAGCACCCGATTCGAGGGCATCCTCAAGAAGATCCGCGGCAAGGGCCGGCTGGGTCCCGCCGAGGTCGACGAGATCCTCGGCGAGATCCGGGTCGCCCTGCTCGACGCCGACGTCAACTTGGCGGTGGTCCGCTCCTTCCAGGACCGCATCCGCGATCGGGCCCTGGGCGAGGAGATGAGCGGGGTCCTCAACCCCGGCCAGCAGGTGGTCAAGATCGTCCTCGACGAGCTCACTGCGGTGCTGGGCGGCGAGAGCATCCGCCTCACCTACGCATCCAAGCCGCCGACCGTCGTGCTGCTGGCCGGCCTGCAGGGCGCCGGCAAGACCACGACGGCGGCCAAGCTGGCCCGCTGGTTCAAGGCGGCGGGACGCAACCCGATGCTGGTCGGGGCCGACCTGGCCCGTCCGGCGGCCGTCGAACAGCTGCGCACCCTGGGCGCCCGGATCGACGTGCCGGTGTTCAGCGAGCCGGCCGACCCCGTGACCGTGGCCGCCGCCGGCCTGGCCGAGGCCCGTCGCCTAGGTCGCGACGTGCTGATCTGCGACACCGCCGGCCGGTTGGCGGTCGACGACGAGTTGATGACCGAGGTGGCCGACATCTCGGCCGCTCTGTCGCCGGACTACACGTTCTTCGTCGTCGACGCCATGACCGGCCAGGACGCCGCCGGCGTCGCCGAGTCGTTCCATGAGCGCCTCGACCTCGACGGCGTCATCCTCACCAAGTTGGATGGCGACGCCCGGGGTGGTGCCGCCCTGTCGGTCAAGGAGGTGGTGGGCCGGCCCATCGCCTTCGCGTCGACCGGCGAGGACCTGGCCGACTTCGACACGTTCCATCCGGATCGGCTGGCCAGCCGCATCCTCGGCATGGGCGACGTCGAGACGCTCATCGAGAAGGCCGAGGCCACCTTCGAAAAGGAGGAGGCCGAGGCGGCGGCGGCCCGCATGCTCGAGGGCACCTTCACCCTCGACGACTTCCTCGACCAGATCAAGGCGCTGCGCCAGATGGGCCCGCTCAGCAGCCTGATGGGCATGGTCCCCGGCATGTCCCGACAGATGCAGGACGTGGACCCCGAGGTCGACGAGCGACGTATCGACCGCCTGGAGGGCATCATCCACTCGATGACGCCGGCCGAGCGCATCGATCCCGACATGATCGACGGGTCGCGGCGGGCCCGCATCGCCACCGGCAGCGGGACCCAGCCGTCGGAGGTCACCCAGCTCGTCAAGCAGTTCCGCGAGATGCGGCGGATGATGAAGCAGATGGGCGGGGGTGGCACGAAGTCCCGCGGTGGCAAGCGGGGCAGGAAGGGTCGCCGCGGCGGCGGCCGCACCACCCCCCGCGGCCCGGTGGCCGTGCCCAAGAAGGGCCTCTCCCTGCCAGGTCTGGGGGGCGATGATCCGCTGGCCGGCCTGGGAGGGCTCGGCGACCTCGGCACCCCGGGGGGCCGGCCACCGCTGGGTTGAGTCGTTTCCGGTCACCGAGGCTGGAAAAGGCGTCCGGACCCGGCAGACTGTTCCACCGCCCGGCGAGCACGATTCTGCGCCCGGCGTGAACGAGCCGAGCGCCGCGTCGCCGGCACCCGACGAGAACGACGAGAAGAGAGAGAGCCCATCGTGGCCGTGAAGCTCCGCCTGATGCGGATGGGGAAGAAGAAGCAGCCGACGTACCGCGTGGTCGCCGCCGACTCGCGCAAGGCGCGCAACGGCCGGTTCATCGAGGTGGTCGGCACCTACGATCCCCGCCAGGAACCGTCGGTCATCAAGATCGACAACGACAAGGCCGTGGGCTGGTTGCGCAACGGCGCCCAGCCGACCGAGCGGGTCGAGAAGCTGCTGAAGATCTCCGGAGCGTGGGAGACCTTCAAGGGTGCGCCCGCCGCGCCCGCCGCGCCGCCGGCACCGGTCGCCGAGGCCGACGAATCTGCCGCTGACAACAACGGGGAAGAGGAATGATGGCCGCCGAAGCGCCGACCGCCGAGGGTGTCCTCGAGTACCTCATCAAGTCCATCGTCGAGAACCCCGACGAGGTGAACATCGAGACCAGCGGCGACGAGCGCTGCACGTTCTCGGTGACCGTCGCCGACGGCGACATGGGTCGGGTCATCGGCAAGCGGGGCCGGGTGGCCAACGCCATCCGCACCATCGTGCGCGCCGCGGCCGTCCGTGACGACACCGAGATCGACGTCGACTTCGTCGACTGAGGACCCCATGGCCGATCCGGACCTGCTTGAGGTCGGCCGCATCGACAAGCCTCACGGCCTCCACGGCGAGGTGGTGGTGTCCCTCACCACGGACCGCGTCGAGCGGGTCGCCCGCGGTTCGGTGCTGTCCACCGATCGCGGCCCGCTGACCGTCGAGTCCAGCCGCCCCCATCAGCACCGGCACCTGGTGCGTTTCGACCGCATCGCCGACCGGGACGCCGCCGAGGCGTGGCGGGGCGTGGTGTTGTCCGCGCCGCCGATGTCCGGACCCGACGACGGCACCCTCTGGGTGCACGAGCTCATCGGGGCCGAGGTCGTCGACCAGCACGGCCGGTCCCACGGGTTGGTGGTGTCGGTGGTCGACAATCCGGCCAGCGACCTGTTGGAGTTGGCCGACGGCCGTCTGGTCCCCGCGGTGTTCGTGGTCGATCTCGTTCCCGGCACCCGGGTCGGGGTCGACGTTCCCGCCGGTCTGCTCGACGACGATGAGGCGGGCGACCCGTGACCCTGCACATCGAAGTGTTCACCATCTTCCCGGAGATGATCGACGCCTACGCGGGTCGCAGCATCCTGGGTCGGGCGGCCGCCGCCGGCCTCGTCGAGGTGACGGCCCGCGACCTGCGGTCCGAGACCACCGACGTCCATCGCACGATCGACGACAGCCCGTACGGCGGGGGTGCCGGGATGGTCATGCAACCGGCGCCGGTGTTCGCCGCCGTGGAGGCCGTCGATCCGCCCCGTCCGCTCATCCTGATGGGACCCGGCGGGCGCACCTTCGATCAGGGGGTGGCCGTCGAGCTGGCCGCCCTCGGTGGCTTCTCGCTGCTGTGCGGGCGCTACGAGGGCGTCGACGAGCGCATCCGGACCGATCTGTGCGACGACGAGATCTCGGTCGGTGACTTCGTGCTGGCCGGCGGTGAACTGGCGGCGCTGGCCGTCGTCGAGGCTGTGGCCCGCCTGGTGCCCGGTGTGCTCGGCAACGACGCGTCCAGCGGCGACGAGTCGTTCGCCGACGGCCTGTTGGAGTACCCGCACTACACCCGGCCGGCGGAGTTCCGTGGTTCGGCCGTCCCCGAGGTGCTGCGCTCCGGCGACCATGCCCAGGTCGAGCGGTGGCGGCGGGCCCGGGCCCTGGCCCGTACCGTCGAGCATCGCCCCGACCTCATCGAGCGTCGGGGAGGCCTGTCCGACGCCGACCGGGCGCTGCTCGACGAGTTCGGCACGGGTGACGGCTGACCGGGTGGGCCGTTCGGCGCGGGGTGCAACCTGCGGCGATGACCGTAGACTCTGCCCGCTGGCCCCGAGCGTGGCCGCCTCCGCGAAATCTTTCCACCGAGTCTTTCCACCGAGGATCGCATCATGCAGCCCACCGATCTCGTCGATCAGGCCAACCTCCGCGACGACGTGCCGGACTTCGCCGCCGGCGACACCCTGAAGGTCCATGTCCGGGTCGTCGAGGGCAACCGTCAGCGGGTCCAGCTGTTCGAGGGCGTGGTCATCCGCCGGCAGGGCAGTGGTGTCCGCGAGACGTTCACCGTCCGCAAGCTCAGCTTCAGCGTCGGCGTCGAGCGCACCTTCCCGGTGCATTCACCGATCCTCGACAAGATCGAGGTCGTGACCCGTGGCGACGTCCGTCGGGCCAAGCTGTACTACCTGCGTGACCGCATCGGGAAGCGGGCCAAGGTGAAGGAGAAGCGGGACTTCTGATCCCGCCGGCCGCCGTCCTCCGGCGGTCACCGTCACACCCCCCGTCTAGCGTCCATCCCATGGTCGCCACGCGCCCCGATCACGGTCCGACGGCACCCCACCTGGCCCTGGGCCGCTGGGGTGAACGGATCGCGGCCCGCCGCTACCGCGCCGACGGCTACCGGGTGGTCGCCACCAACTGGCGTGGCGTCGAGGGCGAGATCGACCTCATCGTCGCCCGTCGGGGTGTGCTCGTCGTGTGTGAGGTCAAGGCCCGCAGCTCGGGCCGGTTCGGGTCCCCGGCCGAGGCCGTCGACCGCCGCCGCCGGGAGCGGTTGCGGCGGGCGACCCTCGAATGGTTGCAGGGTCCGGGGCGGGGCCACGCCGGTGCCACCGTGAGGTTCGACGTGGTGGCCGTGCTCCCTGGTCGGGTCGAGCGCATCGAAGGGGCGTTCTGAACTGCTGACCGGCCGGGCCGGGTCAGCCGGGGATCCGGCGGGTCCAGCAGCCGCGGTGCCAGTGGCGACGCAGGTCGGGGGCTTCGACGGGCACCACGACCATGTGGCCCAGACCCTCGGGGATGTCCCGGTTGCATCCCGGGCACAGGTAGGTCTTGGTGGCCTGGTAGGGCTGCACGAACCGCACCTCCAGGTCGCCGAGGATCTCCGGGTCCTTCATGTCGGGGTCATCCGGCGAGGGCCCACAGCACGAGGAGGGTCCCGAGGGCCACGGCGGCCACCACGAACACGAGGTCGGTGGGCCGTCGCCGGTGGGCGCGCTGCGGGTCGAATCCCATGACGCTCAGTATCGTCGGCGCCCTGATGGGTTCCCACCGCCGACCGAACATCCGTGCCGTGCCGGCGGCGGTGGCGGGCTTGGCGGCGGGGGTGCTGCTCCTGGGGGCCTGTGCTGGTGAGGCGCCGGCCGTGCCCGATGGGGCCGACGCCCAGCTGGTCGAGGGTCGCCAGGTCTGGTCGTCGGCTTGCACCCACTGCCACGGCACGTCAGGGGGCGGGGGGCGGGGGCCGTCGCTGCGGGCATCGGTCGAGCGTTTCCCCGACGTCGCCGTGCAGATCGCCGTGGTGCGCGACGGCCGTGACGGCATGCCGTCGTTCGGTGGTTCGCTCACCGACGTCCAGATCGAGGCCGTGGTCCGCTACGTGCGCGAGGTGCTCTGAGCGGACTGTCGGCGGACCGGGCAGCGGAGCCGATGCCGTTCCCGGTACACTCCACGCCCGGTCAGCCGCACCAGCGGTC
>CAZPGL010000018.1:0-41857 GCA_964586175.1 uncultured Microthrixaceae bacterium
TTCACCTGGCACTCGGCCTACGGGTACTGCTTCGAGGACTCAGGGCAGTACTGGGATGCCCAGAATGCGGCGGACTGTGAGGCCCGCGGTGGCGAATGGTCTGGCGACTGGTGTGACCAGGCGTGGGTGGACTCCGGTGAAGTCTGGGACGCACCCGACGCAGCAACCTGTGAGGATCGGGGCGGCGAATGGGACGAGCAGTGGGGTTCGTGTTACGAGCAGTGGGACGACTCCGACTGGGAGGATGACTCCCTCTGGAGTGCCGGCGACCAGGCCACGTGTGAAGAGCGGGGCGGCAACTGGCACGACGGCTGGTCGTGGTGTTACGAGGACGACGGCACCGTCAACAGCGCGTTCGACCAGGACACGTGCGAGGCCCGCGACGGCACCTGGATGGACGGCGACTGGTGCTTCGGCGACGACGGTTCGCTCTGGAGCGCCCCCGACGAGGCCACGTGCAGCGACCGTGGAGGTTCGTGGAACGCGATGTGGGGGTCGTGCCAAGACGACGACGGTGACGTCTGGTCGGCCACCAACGAGTCCGACTGCAGCGACCGTGGAGGTTCGTGGAACGCGATGTGGGGGTCGTGCCAGGAGGACTACGGTGACGTCTGGTCGGCCACCAACGAGTCCGACTGCCTGGATCGGGGCGGGGCCTGGGATCAGGACGGATGGTGTTTCGAGGATTCGGGTGACGCATACGACGCACGCGACGCCGCCACCTGCGAAGAGCGCGGCGGCAACTGGCACGAGGACTGGATGACCTGCCAGGTCGACGACGGTTCGCTCTGGAGCTCCCCCGACCTGACCACGTGTGAAGAGCGGGGCGGCATCTGGGACCCCGACTACTTCTACTGCTTCGAGGATTCCGGAGGCGTCTGGGAGGCCCAGAACGCTGCCGACTGTGAGGAACGTGGGGGCATCTGGGAAGAGGAGTGGGAGTACTGCGGCGAGGAGTACGACTGGGAGGAAACCTGGGACGAGGGCGAGATGACCGTCGACGCCGACGGCTGCGAGGTCACCACCTACGACGACGGCATGGTCGACCGCTGGTGCGGCGACACCGGCTCTTGGAGCTCCACGTATGCCGACGGTTCCCGCTACGAGTACGTCGACGGCTGCGGCACCGACTACGACGCCTCCGGCGAGGTGACGTGGCAATGGTGCGAAGGCGACGACATGGAGTGGTCGGCGGCCGGCGAATACGACGAGGACACCGGCTGCTGGGTCGAGCGCTACGACGACGGCAGCTACTACGAGAACTGTGACGACGGCTCCGGGTCGTGGTACGACGCCGCCACCGGCGAATTGTCGACATGGTCGCCGTCGGTCTACGACTCGGAAACGGGTTGCACCACCCAGGTGTACGACGGCGAAACCTCCACCTGGTGTGACGACGGCTCGTACATGTGGGTCGACGAAGACGGCGGCATGAGCCGCTCATGGTATGACGAGGCGTCGGCCTGTTGGTTCGACGAGCATTCGGACGGTTCCAGCAGCATGTACTGCGACGACGGTTCCAGCAGTTGGACCGGCGTCGACGGTGAGACTGAGCACTGGTCGGCACCCGAGGTCATCTACGACGAGGCGACGGGCTGCACCACTGAGATCTATGACGGCTGGACCAGCGAGTACTGCGACGACGGCCGGTACTCGTGGACCGATTCCGACGGCGGTTCGTCGGTCTACAACCCGGCGACCGGCTGTACCGAGACCACGTACGTCGACGGTTCCACCGACTGGTGGTGCGACGACGGTTCCGGCGGGTTCACCGACGCCGACGGCGAGTCTGAGAGTTGGGGGCCGGCGGTCTACAACGAAGCCACCGGATGTAGCACCCAGAGTTACGCCGATGGTTCTTCGACATGGTGTGACAACGGCGACTACTCCTGGACCGATGAATACGGCACCAACCGGTCGTTCTACGACGAGGAGTCGGAATGCTGGGTCGACGAGTACAGCGACGGCACCCAGTCCGTGGCGTGTGACGACGGCACCTATACGTGGGTGGACGAGAACGGTGTGGCCGAGTCGTGGTCGGCGCCGACCGTCACCATCGACGCAGACGGCTGTTCGGTCGAGACCTACGACACAGGCGAGGTCTGGCGGTACTGCCCGGACGGAACCACCGAATACACCGACGAACGGGGTGTCACCGAATCGTGGGCCCCGCCCGAGGAGGAGATCCGAGCCGACGGTTCGACCGTCATCACCCACTCGGACGGCACCATCGAGATCTTCGGCACCGACGGCAGCCTGCGGATCGCCTTCCCCGACGGCAGTTGGTACGAGGAGGAGGTCCGCGAGGACGGTTCGAGGGTCGAACGCTATTCGGACGGTTCTGAATACACAGTCCACGCCGATGGCCGGACCAACTACACGGGCCCGAACGGCGCATCATCGAAGACGGTTCCGATCGGCGAAGGCGACATGGCCGGCTTCAAGACCACCTTCGACGACGGCAGCTCCTTCACCGTCTACGACAACGGACGTGAGATCTACACCGACCCGTCGGGGTTCAGCTACGAAACGGTTGTCGACCCGGCGACCGGTGACCGCACGTCCACATCGTCGGATGGTTCAGTCCACGTCGAACGGGCTGACGGTTCGTTCGAATTCCGGCATCCCGACGGCACCAAGGACGTCGGGGTGGTCAACGCCGACGGCGACCTGGTCGTCACCAACGCCGACGGCTCGACGTCGGTCGTCAAGGCCGACGGCACCGAAACCCACACCGACCCGTTCGGTGTGGTGACCAAGGTGCTGATCGACGAAGACGGTCGGGAGATCAAGAGTTCCAGCGACGGCTGGAGCGAGGTCACCTCGCCTGACGGCAGTACGGTCACCCGGACCGGTCCGGCGGGCGAGACGGAGACCGTGGTGTACGGCGATGACGGATCGGTCGAAGTCCGGTACGGAGACGGTTCCAGCAGCCGCTTCGACGCCACGACTGGAATCTCGACGTTCATCGACGCATCGGGTGCGATCTACCAGATGCGCACCGACGAGAACGGCAACGAGGTGCTGACCGACGGCGAAGGCCGGGTGATCGAACACAACCCGAAGACCAACACGACGAGCTTCACCGACGCCGACGGCAACACCCAGACCGGTGAGCGGACCGCCGACGGCGGATACCGCATCATCCTCGAGGACGGTACCGAACTCGAATTCGACGCTGCCGGCAACCCGGTCAGCGACGGGGGCGGCACCGTCAGCGAAGACGACGACACGCTCAACATCGGGTACGACGACTGTGACGAGGCGTGCGTCGATGACATGACATGGGACAAGGCATCCAACAGCCTGACCGTCACCACCGACGGTGAAGAAAAGGTGACGACGGTGGACGGCGACGGTTCGGTCACCACCACGTCGGACGGCGCCTCACAGGAGTACGACGCCTCCGGCGCCATGGTCGGCACCACGACCGCTGAACGCACCGGTGACGGAAGCCTGGCCATGGAGTCCGCCAACGGCGGGTCGGCAGTCGTCTCCGCCGACGGGTTGAGCATGAGCGTCGTCGACGAGGACGGTGCCACGGCGACCGCGACCGCCGGCGACAACGGCGTCACCGTCGTCGTCGCCGGTGTTGAATACCAGTACGCGTACGCGTCATGAGCGGGAAGGGGCGAGTCATGGGATCGACACGAGGGGTTGTCGTCACAGTTGTCGCCGCGCTGGCTCTGGTGGCAGCAGCATGCGGTGGTGGAGGCGACGAGGAAGCTGCACCAGCCTCGACCACTACCGCGCCGGCCGAAACCACTGCAGCGGCACCGGAGACGACGACCACCACCGAAGCACCGACCGAAGGCACCGTCGCCTCGGCGACGTGCGAGCTTGCCCCGGAGGCCGACTGCGCGGGCGTCGACTTCTCCGGGCAGAACCTGGCCGCGGCGATCGCCCCGGGGGCGAACCTGTCGGGTGCCAACCTGTCCAACACGGTGCTCGACGGTGCGTTGCTGGTCGGCGTCGACCTGTCGGGCGCCAACCTGGGCGGGTCGTCGCTGGCCAACACCAACCTTTCCACCGCAGATCTCTCCGGGGTGTCGGCACCCGGCGCGGTGTTTTTCCAGACCAATCTGTCGTATACGGATATGACCCAGGCTGACCTGAGTGCCGCCATGCTGCTCCAGGCTGATCTCACGTCGGCCAACCTCACTGGTTCGCTGACCACCGGGCTGGTCGACCGCCGCACCTTCAAGTGCGGCACCCTGTGGGCGGATGGGTCCCTCCACAACGACAGTTGCGCGGCGTCGTCCGAGTAGGTAGTTCGGCGACCGTGTCATGACCCCCGGTTCCGGGCGGCAGGCAGTTCGGTTGGCGGTGATCGCTGCCGCGCTTTTTGCCGGGGTGCTGGCAGTGCCGGCCCAGGCCCAGTTCGAACCCGAAGGCGATTTCACCGACGAAAACGGCTGCGACGTGTGGCCGACCATGGACTTCGGGCACTCGTTGGGGACGGTTCGCGAATGTCCCGACGGTTCCAGCCGCATCGACTTCGAGAATGGCAGTAGCGAGGAGACAGATCCTGATGGATGCCAGCGCTCCTACAATTCCTCCGGAGCGCTGACCTACGACTCATGTCCACCGGTCACTACCACCACGACCACGACCACCGAGGCGCCGCCCGAGTACCCGTGGACCGAAACGGTGGACGGATGTGAGATCACCCACCCCGATGAGTGGAACACCACATGGGTGTGCCCCGACGGGTCGGAGGGCATCGGCATGCCACGAGGTTCGGGACCCGGGTCGGAGAACTACGGGGCCGGCTGCTCACGGTCCTGGCGGGGTGACGGCACCATCACCGAAGACACCTGTGTCGCACCCGACCCCGACCCCGACCCCGGCGACGGCGACGGAGACGAGGACGACACGCCCGACACGCCCGACAACTGGGAGGGCAACTGTTGGGTCGAGAACCAGGGGAGCGGTATCACCACCCGCTACTGCACCGACGGCTCGGGGGTTATCACCGGCGGCGGCCACACGTTCAGTTGGGGCGCATCAGCGGTCTACGCCCCGGCGACGGCATGCACGGTGAGCAGCGCCGGCGGCGGGACGAACGTGTACTGCGGCGCGGCCCGGGCCTGGTGGAACTCGGCCGGCGACACCACCTTCACCGACCCGGCCACCGCCTGCACCGTCAGCACGCTCGCCGACGGCTCCCGGCGGGACAGTTGCGACGACGGCACCAATACCGAAACCGATGCCGACGGCCACACCATCGAACTGGGGGAGACCGTCGACCCGGAAACCGGATGCGTGACCACCGTGTACAACCGGGACGTCACCATCGTCGAATGCCCTGACGGAACCGGGTCGGAGACATACTCCGACGGTTCGTCATCGGCGACGGCCTACGACGAAGACGAAGGCTGCCTGATTACCGAGAACAGCGACGGCACCTCTACCAAGGATTGTGACGACGGGACGACATGGTTCACCAATGAGTACGGGCGAACCATCGAGACCTGGATCGCCCCCGATGGGGTGTGGGACGCCGAGTCGGGCTGCACCGTGCAGACCTTTGACGATGGCAGCGAATGGCGGTTCTGTGAAGACGGGTCGATGTTCCACAGCGACCCGTACGGCAACGTCGAGGAGCGCTTCGAGCCCGAGGTCGAACGTTTCGACGACGGTTCCAAACGGGTGACCTACGACGACGGCACCGTCGAGGAGTGGTCGCCCGACGGGGAGCTCCGAGTCGAGTACGCCAACGGCGACTCCTATGTCGAGCGCTACGAGGGCGACACCGCCTACCGCGAGTACCCCGACGGCTCCACCTACGTCCAGCACGGCGACGGCACCAGTGAGATGACCAACCCGTGGGGTGAGAAGGCCACCGTCGTTCCCATCGAGGACGATGGCCGCGACGGGTGGCTCACCACCTACGAGGACGGCGCCACGCGCATCGAATACGAGAACGGCGACACCACCTACGTGGACGCTTCCGGGTTCACCCGCCAGACGGTCGTCGATCCAGCCACCGGCGACCGCGCCACCACCGCCTCCGACGGCACGTATCTCCTGGAGCGGACCGACGGCACCTTCGTTCACCGCCACCCCGACGGCACCGAGGACACCGGCGTGCTCGACGCCGAAGGCAACGTGGTCGTGACCAGAGCCGACGGCACCACCGGGGTGATCCGGCCCGACGGTTCGGAGAGTTGGACCGACGCGTACGGCGTGGCCACCGAGACCGTGGTCAACCGGGACGGCAGCATCACCACCATGTGGAGTGACGGCTGGTCGGAGACCATCTCGGCCGACGGGTTCACCATGATGCGCAACGGCCCCGACGGTGAGTCCCAGGTCACGACCTACAACCTGGACGGAACCGTCGACACCCGTAACGCCGACGGCTCGTCCAAGCGGTATGACGAAGTTACGGGTACCACGACGTTCACCACTGCCGTCGGCGACGTGATGTTGATGCGAGAAGACGGCGAGATCCAGATGATGACCGACGGGGCGGGCGCGGTGATCGAATACAACGACGAGGCCAACACCGTCACCCTGATGCGGGCCGACGGCACCACCCTTACCACCGAACGCACCGCCGACGGCGGTTACCGCCTCGACCTCGGTGGGGGCACGGTGTTGGCCGTGGACGGCGAGGGCAACCAACGGGTCCTGATGGGCGACGGCCATGAGGTCAGCGACGATGGCGGCAGCGTCGACCTGATGGACGGCGGGCAGATGTTCATCACCGAGACCGGTGAAACGGTGAGCATCTCCTACGAGCCCTTCGACGAATGCGAAGAGGACTGCGTCGAATCCCTCGAATGGGACAAAGAGGGGGCGGCGCTCACCGTCACCCTCGGTGACGGTACCGAGTCCCTGGCCGAGGTCATGGCCGATGGTTCGCTGACGGTGAGCGTCGGCGGCCAGGTCCGGACCTATCACCCGGTCGAGGGGCTCAGCGGAGCGACCGACGGCGGGCGTCAGCCCGACGGCACCATGCACCTCGAAGGTGATGGAGGTGGCGAGGTCGACATCTCCCACGATGGCCGGACCATGGAGGTCACTGACGGACACGGCAACCACGCCAAGGCCGTCGAGGTGGAGGGCGGGGTCATGGTCGTCGTCGACGGCGAGGAGCAGTTCTTCCCGTACGGCGACGCCGATGAGCCCGACGACTGGGAGGAAGAACCGGAAGACGAGCTGCCGGCAGGTTGCGAGCCGGGTGCCGAAGAGTTCGAGGGTGGCCCCGATGACGACCACGAAGACCATGACGGCGATGACGGCCCGCCGGAAGGTTGTGAAGAACCCGGATCCGGCGACGGCCACGAAGACGACTACGACGATGAAGGCCACGACGGTCCCGACGACGATCCGGAAGGCCACGAAGGCCCCGACGACGACCACGAAGGCCCCGACGACGACCACGAAGGCTTCGACGACGATCATCTTGGCGAAGAAGGGGAGTTGGGTGGCGCCGTCGCCCATCACCAGGGCGACGCGGTGCTCGTCGTGATCGGTGGTGTCGAGACACTGGTGCCGTACACCGACGAGGACTGGGCCGAAGTCGGAGGGCCGCTGCCGGCCGACCTGTCGGTGGCGTTGCGGGAAGGCGACGGGGTGCTCATCGTGTACCAGCGCCAGGAATGGTTCGTGCCCTTCGACTGACGCGTCCCCCGAGCCGGCATGGAATCATGGGGCGCCTTCACCCGATCCGCGTCTGACGGAGTACGCACGTGACCGATCACATCACCGACGCCCGGACGTTCTGGGAACTGCTCGAACGCCGAGTGGCCGCATCACCGGATCGCCGGTTCCTCATCGACCCCGATGACCGGACCGTCACCTTCGCCCAAGCCAAGACGTGGGCTGAACGGGTCGCCGCGGGGTTCGCCGACCTGGGAGTCCGGGCGGGCACGCCGGTCACCTGGGTGTTGCCGACCCGGATCGAGACAATCATCGCCTCGCTGGCCCTATCCCGCCTGGGGGCCGTCCAGAACCCGATCATCCACATCTACCGGGAACGCGAGGTCGGATTCTGCGTGCGCCAGACGGCCGCCGAGATGGTATTGGTGCCCGGCGAGTGGGGCGGCTTCGACTACGGGGCCATGGTCGAGCACATCGCCGCAGACATGGAGACGCCCGCGACGGTGCTCCACGCCTACGACACGCTGCCCGAAGGTGATCCGGCGGGCCTGCCCCCCGTGCCGGATGACGCCGACGCAATCCGCTGGACGTACTACACCTCGGGTACTACCTCCGACCCCAAGGGGGTCATGCACACCGACGCCAGCCTCATGGCGGGAGGCATCGGGCTGGCCAAAGCCCTCGACATGGGTGCGGACGACGTGGGCTCCATCGCCTTTCCGTACGCCCACATCGGAGGGCCCGACTACCTGGTGTGCCTGCTCGCCAGCGGCTTCCCAGCGGTGCTCATCGAGAAGTTCGACCTGGTGCCGACCATCGAGGCCTACCGCCGCCTCGGGGTCACCATGGCCGGGGGCAGCACCGTGTTCTACACGATGTTCCTGAACGTCCAGCGCCAGACCCCCGACGAACCGATCATCCCCACGCTGCGGCTGCTCTCCGGTGGTGGCGCACCCAAACCGCCCGAGGTGTTCTTCGAGGTCCAGGCCGAAATGGGGATACCCGTCGCCCACGGCTATGGCATGACCGAGAGCCCGATGATCTGCCAGGGTTCGCCCCACGACACCGACGACCAGCTGGCCCACACCGAAGGGGCGCCGGTGTTCGGCGCCGAGGTCACCGTCGTCGCCCCCGACGGCACCGAATGTCCGCGGGGAGTCGAAGGCGAGATCGCCATCGGTGGACCGCAGCTCTTCAAGGGTTACCGCGACCCCTCACTTGACGCTTCGGTGTTCGACGACCAGGGCCGGTTCCGCAGCGGCGACCTGGGGGTCATGCGCGATGACGGCCACGTGCGCCTCACCGGGCGGGTCAAGGACGTCATCATCCGCAAGGGCGAGAACATCTCGGCCAGTGAGATCGAGGACGTGCTGTCCGCCGTGCCGTCGGTCAACGCGGTGGCGGTGATCGGCCTGCCCGATCCCGAACGCGGGGAACGGGTGTGCGCCGTGGTCGAGACCGCCGAAGGCGCCGAACCGCTGATGTTCGACGACATGGTCGCGGCGTGTGTCGACGCCGGGCTCATGCGTCAGAAGATCCCCGAACAACTGGTGGTCCACGACGGGCCCCTGCCCCGCAACGCCACATTCAAGATTCTCAAGTACGAGCTGCGCGACGCCCTGGCCGAGGTGCCCTGGCCGTAGGTTCCCGGTCGCGGGTCAGCGGCCGGTGAAGCTGGGGTCGCGGCGCTCCCGGAAAGCGGCCACGCCTTCGGCGGCATCCTCGGTGGAGGCCAGTTCGGCCTGGACTGGTCCCAGGGCGGCGATGCAGGCCGCCTCGCCTTCCTGGACGAACCGCAGCGACGATGCCTTGGTGGCCTGCACGGCCCGAGGAGCCCCCTGGCAGATCACCTCGGCCAACTCGATGGCCCGGTCCAGCTCGGTGCCGGCCGGGACGATTTCCTGCACCAGGCCGATGCGGTGGGCCTCGGCGGCGTCGAACTCGTCGGAGGTCAGCAGGTGGTACATGGCGTTGCCCCAGCCGCCCCGTTGCACGAACCGCATTGTGGCCCCACCGGCAGCGTGGATGCCTCGCAGCGGCTCATGCTGGCGGAACCGGCAGTCGTCGGCCGCGACCACGATGTCGCCGGCCAGCATCAACTCGATACCCAGGGTGTACGTGTAGCCCTTGACCGCGCTGACCACCGGCTTGGAACACATCGAGCCCAGTGCAGTCGGATCGGTGCGGGTCCCGTCGCTGCGGCGCCGGTCACCTCGTTGCATGCCGGCGGTGAACTTCGGGAGATCCAGCCCGGCGGTGAAGTGGTCGCCGTGGGCGAACAGCACGCCGCACCACAGGTCGTCGTCGCCGTCGAGGCGGGTGTAGGCGTCGACCAGCATGTTCATCATCTGCGGGGTGAAGCCGTTGAGTTTGGCGGGCCGGTTGATCCCGATCAGTAGAATGCGCCCGCGGACCTCAGTGGTGACGTCGCCGTCCGCAGGGTCGAATTCGGGGGAATCGCTCATGGCAGCCGCTCCTGATCGTGTGCTCGCCGCCGGTCTACCGCAGGGGGAGCGCGGCTGTCACCACGGGCATCGAGTCGAGGTTGGGAGCGGGCTGGGCCGGTCAGGCGGCGTGGGCGCGGACGTCCTCGCGTTCGAGGAGCTTCTCTTTGACCACCTCGCCGAAGGCGTAGCCGCCGAGGCTGCCGTCGTTGCGCAGCACCCGATGGCACGGCACGAGCACCGGGATCGGGTTGGTGCCCAAGGCGGTGCCCACGGCTCGGACGGCGTTGGGCCGATGGATGGCCTTGGCCAGCGCCGAATAGGTGGTGGTCTCGCCGGGGGGGATCTGCAGGCACGCATTCCACACGAGCTGTTGGAACGGGGTGGCACCCCGGAAGTCGAAGGTCAGCTCGTCGCGGCGCCCTGTGGCGAAGGAACGCTCGATGGCGTCGAAGAGATCGTCATGGTCGTCGGGACAGCGGTCGGCCGGACGGCCGGTGCGGTCGTGGAGCTCCTCGCGGAACCGGGCGAACGTGATCAGGTCGGCGAAGGCGCTGCCGCAGATGCCGAAGTCGTTGTGGGCGACCCACAGCCCTCCTACTGGTCCGGCGACCTTGGCAATCAGGTCGACCGGACCGAGAGACCCGTCATCAGTGACCTCCGTGGTGGTGTCGTTCATCCATCCCCCTTCTGTTGTCCCCCGGCTACGAATGCCAGGTCGTGGGACAGGTTCGCGCGAAAACGCGTCACATGCGAACCTTGCTCGTCGTGGCTCCACCCCAACCGGCCGGCCAGGTGGGCGGCGACCGGTTCGACCAACTGATCGATGTCGGGGTCGAACCAGGCGCTGCCCGTGCGCCGCACCAGGACGTCGTCGAGGCTGAGGGCCCCGTCGACGTCGACGGCCCGATCGATCTCCCCGGTGAGCAGGGTGGCTCCCTCGGCGACCGGGGCCGAACCGGCTACGGTGCCGGCCTCGGTGCCGTAGGAGCGGACCAGGCGGCCGGCGATGGCCGGTGCCAGGTCGTGGGCGGCGGCCAGCCGGGAAGCCGCGGTATCGAGGTCGACGTCGAGGTCGCCGCCGGGGAGCGGCCCGTCGTACGGTTCGGGACCGGGCGAGAACCCGCCCACCTCGAGCGCCCGCGCCAGCACGTCGTCGGCCATCTGGAGGTAGCCGGTGAGCTTGCCGCCGGCCACGGTGATCAGCCCGCGGGGACCGATCCAGACCTCATCCTTGCGGGACAGCTCGGCCGTGGACCGGCCCGGCTTGGCGATGAGGGGCCGCAGTCCCGCCCACGCCCCGGTGATGTCACCGGAGGCGAGGCCGGCGGAGAAGTGTCCGGCAACCGTGTCGAGGAGGTAGTCGACGTCGGGCCGGGTCACCGCCGGACGATGAGTAGGGCCATCGAAGTGTCGGGCGTCGGTCGTGCCGATGTAGGTGATCGGACCCCGCGGGATGGCGAACACCGGACGGCCGTCGGCACCGGTCATGGTGATCGGGTTGCCGACCGGCAGGACCTCGCGGGGTACGGCGACGTGGATGCCGCGGCTCAGCACCAGACGCGAATCGGTGCCGGCCTCGAGGCGACGTACCGGGTCCACCCATGGTCCCGTGGCGTTGACGACCACCCGGGCGGCCACCCGGAACGTCCGGTCGTCGAGGGTGCATCGGGCGGTGAGGCCGTCGATCCGGTCGTCGCCGGTCAGGGTGGTCACCGGCACCCGGGAGACGACGGTGGCCCCATGGGCGACGGCGTCCCGCAGGTTGGCCAGCACGAGGCGGGCGTCGTCGGTCAGGTACTCGCGGAACACCACGGCGCGTCGGGCCACGTCGGGCCGCAGGGCCGGCTCGTTGACGGCGACCTCGGCGGGGCCCCAACGGTGGTGCCGGTCTTCTCGCTCGACGGCCCCCAGCATCTCGTAGACCCGGACCGCCACGTCCATCAGGGCGAGACGGCGGCGGGTGGCGACCGGATAGACCATCCAGTGGGGCTCGCAGAGGTGGGGGGCGAGGCGGTGGACCACGGCCCGTTCACGTGCCGTGTGGCGCACCACCCCCAGATGCCCCATGGCCAGGTACCGCAGGCCTCCGTGGATCAGCTTCGAGGACTTGGAGGAGGTGCCCGAGGCGAAGTCGTCGGCCTCGAGCAGGGCGACGCTCAGACCCCGGCGGGCGGCCGCACGGGCCACACCGGCGCCGGTGATGCCGCCACCGATGACGGCCACGTCGAACGTCGACGCCTCGAGCCGATCGAGGACGACGGCGCGGGGGGTGCCGCCGAGCGCTCCGGGAGCCTGGGGCAGGGTCAGTCCTCGTCGCCGAGGCCGGTGCGCACGATCACCAGGGGGCAGGGTGAGTGGTGGGCGATGGCCTGGCTGACCGAGCCGAGGCGCAGGCCGGCGAAACCGCCGCGGCCACGGTTGCCGACCACGAGCATGTCGGCCCCGTCGGCTATGCGCATGAGCACGTCGGTGGCCCGGCCCTTCTCGAGGGTGCGGCGGACCTCAATGTCGGGTGTGCCGGCTGCTTCGACCGCCGAGTCGATGACCTCGCCCTGCATGCGTTCGACCTCGTTCACCAGGTCGAACGAGTCGAGGGGCACGTATCCGAGGTCGGGAGCCGCCGGCACGTAGGTGGGGGAGTAGGCGGTGACGACCTCGACTACCGCGCTGCGGTAGGCGGCCTCTTCGAGGGCCCAGACGAGCGCGGCCCGGGCATAGCCGGATCCTTCGACCCCGACCACGATCCGTCGCTCGCTCACCTGTCGTCTCCTGTCGTCAGAGGCTGCCGTCCGTCGATGGTAACCCAGCGGGCACCGTTCAGGAGAGGGCCGCGTCGACCTTGGCCATCGCCTTGTCCTCGTGGACGTCCAGGGCGAAGGACAGCTCGGACACGAGCACGCTCAGAGCCTTGGTGTAGAGGGTCTTCTCGCCGGCCGACAGGCCCTTGGCGGCGTCGCGCAGGGCCAGGTTCCGGACCACCTCGGCGACCTGGTAGACGTCGCCGCTCTTGAGCTTCTCCTGATGGTTCTTGAATCGACGGGACCAGTTGGAGGGCTCGCGGATGTCGCGCTTCTGGAGCACCTCGAACAGGTCGACGACGTCCTCCTTGCTGATCGGCCACCGCATGCCAACCTCTTCGGCCTTGTCGACCGGAACGGCGAGGGTCATCTCGCCGTGGGCCATGCGCAGCACCAGGTACTCGGCCGTGGTGCCGAACGCCTTGCGCTTCTCCTTCTTTTCGATCACCGCCGCACCGTGGTGCGGGTAGACGACCTTGTCGCCGGGCTTGAACGTCAACGGAGCCTCCGGGGGCTTGCGGGGTGCAGTGTCGTTGGGGGTTGGGGGTTGGGGGTTGGGGAGCGTGGGGGCGAACCAGGATACCGCGGCGAGGTCGCGGGGACCGAGGTGACAGGTGCCGCAGACCGTCGCTCAGCCGCCGGTGAGGCGGGCCCGGGCGGCCTTGGATCGTTCGAGCAGGTACTCGGGGACACCGAAGGCGTTGCCACCACCCCCGCCGGCTGCCGTGTCGCCGCCGGTGTCATCGCCCTCGGCGACCACCGCTCCCGAGGCGATGGCCTCGCGGTCGATCCTGAACTGGGGCCAGTCGGCCTTGTGGGCCAGGTGGTCGTGGCTGACCGAGCCCAGGGTGACGCCGTTGTCGAAGTCGACCCAGTACCGGTACCAGCGCATCCCGTTGGCCACCTTGACCTTGCCGCCCGTACCTTCGGGCACGCCGGGCAGGTCAACGGCGGCGACCACCTTCTTGTGGCGCTTGATGGGCGACTGGCGGTCGATGGTCTTGGGCATGGCGGGATCCGGGTGTCCGAGGAAGCGGTCGGAGGGAATCTAGCGGGTGGGGCGCCGACCGGTGTCGACGGCGTCGACCAGCCTGGCCACCGCGTCGTCGACGGCAACGTCGTGGCGTTCACCGCCGGATCGGGCGGTGAGCTCGACCGTGCCGGCGTCGAGGCCGCGCGGCCCGATCGTGAGCCGCAACGGGATACCGATGAGTTCGGCGTCGGCGAACTTGACGCCCGGCCGTCCGTCGCGGTCGTCGAGCAGCACGTCGATGCCGGCGGCGCCCAACTCGTCGTAGATGCGTTCGGCCACCGCCATCGACTCCTCGTGGTCGGTCTTGACCACGGTGAGCACCACCTCGTACGGGGCGATGCTCATTGGCCAGATCAGGCCGGCATCGTCGTGGTGGACCTCGGCGGCCGCGGCCATGCCCCGGCCGATGCCGATGCCGTACGACCCCATGGTCGGGGTGCGGGCTACGCCGTCGGCGTCGAGGACGGTGACCCCCATGGCCTCGGCGTACTTGCGGCCCAGCTTGAAGATGTGGCCGGCTTCGATGCAGCGGATGACGGCCAGGGGGTCGCCACAGCTGGCGCAGGCCTCGCCGTCGAGGATGCCCCGCACGTCGATCCAGTGGTCGACGGCGATGTCCCGCTCGACGTCGACGCCTTCGAGGTGGGTGTCGTCGACGTTGGCGCCGGTCGTCATGCCGGTGCGGCCCCGCAGGGCCGGATCGGCATGGATGGTGAGGCCGGTGACGCCGACCGCTCCGAGGCTGCCCGGCGAGGCGCCGAGGGCGGCCCGGATCTCGTCGGCGTCGGCGGGGCGGAGATCGACGGCACCGGTGGCGTCCACGAACTTCTGTTCGAGGAAGGGATGGTCGCCGCGCAGCAGGATCAGGGTGAGCGCACCGTCGACCAGGTACACAAGGGTCTTGATCTGGTGTTCGGCCGGGTGGCCGGCGTCGGCCAGGGCAGCGATGGTGCGGATGCCGGGAGTGGGGAACGGGGTGGGGGCATCGCTTGCGGGCCGGTCGTCGATCGGGGCGAGGGCGGCGGTGGCCCGTTCGACGTTGGCGGCGTACCCGCAGGACGTGCAGCGGGCCACGTCGTCCTCGCCGGCCGGCGACTCGACCATGAACTCGATCGAGGCACTGCCGCCCATGGCCCCCGAGGACGCCTGTACGGGGAAGGCGTCGAGGCCGAGGCGCCTGAAGATGCGGACGTAGGCGTCATGGTGAAGGTCGAACGACCGGTCCAGGCCCTCGTCGTCGAGGTCGAACGAGTAGGAGTCCTTCATGGCGAACTCGCGGACCCGCAGCAACCCCGACTTGGGGCGTGGCTCATCCCGGAACTTGGTCTGGATCTGGTACCAGAGCTGGGGGAGGTCACGGTACGAGGAGAGCTCAAGGGCGAGGGTGGCGAAGATCTCCTCGTGGGTCATGCCCAGGGCCAGCTCGGCACCCTTGCGGTCGGTGAGGCGGAACATCTCTTCGCCCATCGACGTCCAACGCCCCGACTGCTGCCACACCGACGCCGGGTGCATGGCCGGCAGCAGGAACTCCTGGCAGCCGATGGCGTCCATCTCGGCCCGCACGATGGCTGCCACCTTCTGGTGGACCCGCCAACCCAGAGGCAGCATGGAGTAGTGGCCGGACTGGAGTTGGCGGATGAACCCGCCGCGCACGAGCAGCCGGTGGCTGGCGGCCTCGGCCTCGGCCGGTGCGTCGCGCAGGGTGGGGATGAACAGGTTGGACCAGCGCACCGTTGCCGGGCCTTTCGTGGGTGGGTCGATGAGCGGATGAGCGAGTGTCGCTGGCCACCCTAGCCAGCGGCGGTGCACCGGCCGATGTCACATCGGCCCGCTGGGACCCCGGCGGGGCCGGGGTGGCAGACTCACGTCCATGAGCGAGATCACGAGCGACGACGTCCGGGCCGAACTCTCGGCCTGGTTGGATGAGAACTGGGACCCCGACTTGACGGTGCGGGAATGGTGGGCCCGCCTGGCCGCGGGCAACTGGGCCCACCCGGCCCTGCCGGCCGAGGCCGGGGGCCGGGGCTATAGCCGGAACCTCATGGCGGCCGTCAACACCACGATGGCCGACGCCACCGTGCTGGGCCCCCCGATGGGTCTCGGCTACATGCTGGCCGCTCCCACCGTCGCCGTGCACGGCACCCCCGAGCAGGTGGACCGGCTGGTGCCGCCGATCCTGGATGGTTCGGTCGGCTGGTGCCAGCTGTTCTCCGAGCCCGGTGCCGGATCGGACCTGGCCGGCCTTCAGACCAAGGCGGTGCGTGACGGCGACGAGTGGGTCGTCACCGGCCAGAAGGTGTGGACCTCCGGTGGCCACGTGGCCGACAAGGGCATGCTCATCGCCCGAACCGACGTCGACGCCCCCAAGCACCAGGGCATCACCTACTTTGCCATCGACATGGACCAGCCCGGCATCGAGGTGCGGCCGCTGCGCGAGATGACCGGCGACGCCCTGTTCAACGAGGTGTTCCTCGACGAGGCGCGGGTCGCCCACGCCGACGTCATCGGCGGGCTGGGTGCCGGCTGGGCGGTGGCCAACACCACCCTGGCCGTCGAACGGGCCAGCCTCGGCGGCGGCGGTCGCCAGCCGGCCATGGTCACCGGTGGCCCCAAGGCGGGGCGTCTCGACCACCGCGTCGGCGATCTCGTCGGCCGGGTCGGCCGGGGCCCCGACGGCGAGGGCGGACGAGGCATGTCGACGAAGGGCATGGTCGACCTGGCCAAGCATCGCGGCGTCATCCAGGACCCGGTGGTTCGCCAGGCCATGATGGAACTGCATTCGCTGGGCGAGGTCAACAAGTGGAACATGCTGCGGGCCAAGGCTGGAGGCAGCCGCACCGGTGCCGAAGGCAACCTGGCGAAGCTGGCCATGAGCGAGTTGGTGCGCCGGAGTCGCGAGGTGGGCAACCTGATCAATGGGGCTGACGGCATGCTGGCCGGGTCGGCCAGCTCGTCGGGTGGCTCCGTGCAGGAGATGACCCTGTTCTCCCCGGCCCCCGCCATCTACGGCGGCACCGATCAGGTGCAGCGCAACATCATCGGTGAGCGGGTGCTGGGCCTCCCCAAGGAGCCTGGCCCGGCCAAGGACACCCCGTTCCGGGAGTTGCTCCAGAACTAGCGGGCCAGGTGATCGAGGAGGGCGGCCCGTACCTCGGCCGGCGCCTCCTGCATGCCCATGTGGCCGACCCCGTCGAGTTCGACGACCGACGGGTCGGTCAGGGCGTCGATCAGCGGTTGGGCGGCGCGACGGGGCGTCATCTTGTCGGCGGTTCCAAGGAGCAGGGTGACCGGGCATTGCACCGTGGCCGCGGCGTCGAGTGCCCCGTCGTAGGCGGCGCAGGCCCGCAGGTCGGTGGCCAGCACGCCTGGAGGTGCGTTCTCCAACAGGGCCCGGGCTCCGCCGAGCATCCACAGACCCGGGGTGGGATGCTCGCCGACCTGCTGGCCGGGGCCGTGACCCCAGGCGGTTATGAGCGCTGCGGCCTTCGGGTCGTCGGCGTCGGCTGCGGCCTGCAGGTCGGGGTGTACCGGCATGGATGCGGCCACGCCGATCAGCGCCGCCGAAGCCACCCGCCCACCGTGGTGGGCCGCGGCGTGTAGGGCGATCAGCGCCCCCATCGAGTGCCCGACCAGATGGACCGGCGTGTCACCCGCTGCGGCCAACTTGTCGATCAGGGCGGCCACCCAGGTCGCGGCGTCGGCGATCGACGAGACGGCCGGGCCATCGGACAAACCATGCCCGGGAAGGTCGACGGCGACGGCCCGGTAGCCGTGGTGGGCCAGGAATCGGGTCTGCTGGGACCACACGGTGCGGTCCATGCCGGCCCCGTGGAGCAGCACGACCAACGGGTCGTCGCGACCCTCGACGGGCACGGCTCCGGTGGCGGCGTGGACCCGGCGGCCCTCGATGTCGATGAACACAGCGGCCTCAGCGTTGGGAGGCCGTCAGGGCCCGGGCCAGGTCATCGCAGATGTCGTCGGGGTCCTCGAGTCCGACCGACAGGCGGATCAGGTTCTCGCCGATGCCGGCCGCCTCGAGGTCGGCGGCACTCATCTGCTGGTGGGTCGTGGAACCGGGGTGGATGACCAGGGTCTTGGCGTCGCCCACGTTGGCCAGATGGGAGGCCAGTGACACCGACTCGATGAATCGCCGACCGGCGTCGCGACCGCCAGCCACCCCGAAGCTCAGGATGGCACCGGCACCCTCCGGGTAGAGGCGGGCCGCCAGGTCGTGGTCGGGGTGGCTGGGGTGCTCGGGGTGCCTGATCCATTCGACGGCGTCGTGGTCGTCGAGCATGGCGATGACCTGTCGGGTGTTCGCCACGTGTCGGGCCATGCGCAGCGGCAGGGTCTCGACGCCCTGGAGCAGGTAGAAGGCGTTGGCCGGGCTCATGCAGGCACCGAAGTCCCGCAGGCCTTCTGCCCGGGCCCGCATGCCCAGGGCGGCCGGACCGAACTCCTCGGCGAACGAGATGCCGTGGTAGCCGTCGTAGGGCTCGGTCAGGGTCGGGAACCTTCCCGACGCCACCCAGTCGAAGCGGCCGCCGTCGACGATGACCCCGCCGATGGCCACGCCGTGTCCACCCAGGAACTTGGTAACCGAGTGCAAGACGATGTCTGCACCGTGTTCGATGGGTCGCAGCAGGTACGGGGTGGCGAACGTCGAGTCAACGCACAACGGCAGCCCGGCCTCGTGGGCCACCTCGGCCACCGCTGCCACGTCGAGCACCTCGATGCCGGGGTTGCCGAGGGTCTCGGCGAACACGAGCCGGGTGTCGGGGGTGATTGCGGCGGCGAACGCGTCGGGATCGCGGGGGTCGACGAAGGTGGTGGTGATGCCGAAGCGGGGCATCGTCAGGTTGAGCATGTTGTGGGTGCCGCCGTAGATGTTGCGGCTGGCCACGATGTGGTCGCCGGCGTTGAGCAGGGTGGCGACGGCGAGGTGGAGCGCGGCCTGACCGCTGGCCGTGCACACCGCGCCGACCCCGCCTTCGAGGGCGGCGATGCGCTCCTCGAGCACGGCGACCGTCGGGTTCGAGATCCGTGAGTAGAGGTGGCCGCTGACCTCGAGGTTGAACAACCCGGCCGCGTGGTCGACCGAGTCGAATACGTATGACGTGGTCTGGTGGATGGGCACAGCCCGCGAGCCGGTGGTGGGGTCGGGCTGCTGACCGGCGTGCAGGGCCCGGGTGTCGAAGCGGTGGGCGTCGGGTTCGACCATCAGCGCAGGCTACGGCATGGTGCCAAGGGGTTGGGCGTTCAGCAGCGCGCCAGGTCGGCCAGACGGTCCAGGCTCTCGTCGGAGCCGATGGCCACGATGACGTCGCCCTCGCCGAATGGCCGTCGACCCAGGTCGTCGGTGTGGAAGTGGGACGCCGGGTCACGCACGGTGAGCACGACGGCACCGGTGGCACCCCGGACGTCGAGTTCGTCGATGGTCCGGCCGATGAAGTCGCAGCCGTCGTCCACCCTGATCTCCCGGAGCTTGGCTTCGAACTCGCCGTCGTGGACGACCACGTCGACGAAGTCGGCCACGTTGGGCTGGGTGGCCAGGCTGGCCATGCGGTAACCGCCGATCTCGTACGGGTTGACCACCCGGTTGGCCCCCACCTGGTGGAGTTTGGTGATGCTGGTCGACTGGTCGGCCCGGGACACGATGAACAGGTCGGGGTTCAGATCCCGGGCGCTCAGGGTGACGTACAGGTTGTCGACGTTGGAACCGAGCGCGGTGATGAGGGTGGCTGCTCGCTTGACGCCGGCCTGTCGCAGCACGTCGTCGTTGGTGGCGTCGCCGTGGACGAAGGGCAGGCCGGCCGATTCCAGCCGGTTGTCCTGAAGGTCGATGGCCACGACGTCCTGGCCGACGGTCTGGACGAACGAGGTGATGGAGCGCCCCACCTTGCCCATGCCGCAGACGATCAGGTGACCCGACATCGAGTCGACGTTGCGTTGCATGCGGTACCTCCGGTACTGGCCGGTGATGCGGCCTTCGACGACGCTCTCGATTATCGCGGTGGCGGCGTAGAGCATGGCACCCACCCCGACGAGGATGAGACTCGAGGTGAAGATCTTCCAGGCCGTGGACGGGTCGCCCTGGTGGATTTCGCGAAACCCCACGGTCGAGATGGTGATGATGGTCTGGTAGATGGCGTCGACCATGCCGAGGCCCAGGAATAGGTAGCCGGCGGTACCGCCCATGAGCACCGCCGACAGCAGCAGAGCGGCGTTCCAGATGCTGCTCGAGCCGGGTCGACGCCTCCTGATCACCATGGCGGCAGGCTAGGCGGTGGGAGCGTCCCATGATCGCCCCAGGGGCTAGGTTGCGCCGGTCGACATGGACGAAAGGGGACCGGCTGTGCGGATCGGGTTCATCGGGTTGGGCAACGTGGGCGGCAAGTTGGCGGGCAGCCTGCTCCGCAACGGGTACGACCTGGTCGTGCGGGACCTCGACCGGACGGCCGCCCAGCTGTTCCTGGACGCCGGGGCCGGCTGGGCCGACTCGCCGGCCGATTTGGCCAGGACGTGCGACGCGGTGATCACCTGCCTGCCGTCGCCGGCGGCGTGTGCTGCCGTGATGGAGGCCGACGATGGCTTGTTGGCCGGGTTCACGCCGGGCACGGTGTGGATGGAGATGAGCACCACCGACGAGGCCGAGGTGCGGAGGATGGGTGCGCTGGTCGAGGCGGTGGGGGCGGTCCCCATCGATTGCCCGGTCTCGGGTGGGTGCCACCGGGCGGCCACCGGCAACATCGCCATCTTCGCCGGCGGCGACCGCGCCGCGTTCGAGCAGGTGCTGCCGGTGCTCACCACCATGGGGCGTCGCATCCTGCACGCCGGCCCGTTGGGTTCGGCCTCGGTGCTCAAGGTGGTGACCAACTATCTGGCCACGGCGAACCTCCTCACCCTGTGCGAGGCCCTCGTCACGTCAGCGGCGGCCGGGATGGACCTCAACGTGGCGTACGAGGCGATCCGGGTGTCATCGGGCAACTCGTTCGTCCACGAGACCGAGAGCCAGGTCATCTTGAACGGCAGCCGCGATATCAACTTCACCATGGACCTCGTCGTCAAGGACATGACCCTGTTCTCGTCGGTGGCCGAGGCGGCCGGGCTGTCTCTCGAGGTGGCGCCGGTGCTGCTCGACATCGTCCTCGATGGCCAGGCCCGCTATGGCGACCGGGAGTGGTCACCCAACATCATCCGTCGTCTAGAGGAGGCGGCGGGCCTCGACGTGCTGGCCTCGGGGTTCCCGGCCGAGATCGTCGACGACGAGCCCGAGGAGTCCGGTTACGAGGTGGTGCCCCGGCGCTAGCCGGGCTGTTCCGCCGGCTGGATTCGGTGGACGTGCATGGCCTCGTAGTGGGGGAGGCAGTACTCGTAGGCGGCGACCATGCGGGGGTCGGCCTCGATGGGTAGGTAGTCGGTGGCCGGAGCGATCAGGCCGGTCGAGGACCGCAGGTTGTCGTGCCACGCCCCGCCGTCGTACCAGCTGTAGTCCCGTTCCTCGGTTTGCCAGTACAGGGCGTGGGGGAGGTACTCGATGCCCATGGCGGCGCACCATGCGGCCACCATGCCCGGCGTGTCGGCCATCAGCTCCTCGGCGTCGATGACCGGCGGTGTGGTGCCGGTGCGTTGGCACACCCGGTCGAACATCTCGCGCTGTTCGGCGAACCCGGTTTCGCTGAGCTCGAAGTCAGGCCACTTGTCGAAGATGGACGGCACGGTGCGGGCCGGATCCCGGATGAGGAATGTGTGGTCGAACCGGTCAATGAACGCGTCGTCGGCGATGTGGAGGACGTACTCGGACATGTCCTTGAAGAACACCGGCGCCTCGGCGGCATCGGCGTCCAACTCGGCGAGCCGAGATTCGATGGTCAGCCCCGGCGTGCGGTTCTTGACCCGTTGGGGCGGGCAACCCGGGTTCTCGCCGTTGTACCAGACGTCGCCGAACGGTTCGTGGTGGCAGCGGTGGTCACCCCGCTGTTCGATCATGCGTTCGAAGGCCGTCGACCGCGAGCGGATGACGCACCACAGGGCGATGGTCCGGTGCTGCATGGCGGGTTCCAGTCGTTACAGGACGGGTCAGAGGGTGTCGAGGAGCCGGCCGTGGCCGGTGACCGCCTCGCCCAGGTCCAGGTAGGCCAGCATGGCCCAGTACAGGGCGTTGTCGGAGGCCACGATCGGCGTGCCGAGTTCAGCCTCGAGTGCCGCCACGTGGGGGGCGGTGCGGAATCCCGAGCCGGTCTGGACCACGGCGTCGGCGTGCGGTGCCGCGGCGTGGGCCCGGCGCACGCTCTCGACGATGTCCCGGTCGGGGTGGTCCCAGACCGTGGCCTCCTCGACCGCGATCTGGTCGTCGAGCGAGGCGTAGAGGCCGACGTCGCGCATGTGGCCGCTGGCCAGGATTTCGAACCCGGCCTCGGTGAGGTACCGGTTGATGCCGTCCCGCCAGTCGTCCCGGTAGTAGCCGTTGGCCACGGCGACGGTTCGGGCTCCGAGGTGGCGCAGGGCCTCGACGATGCAGTGGCCGGCCATCAGGAAGCGGGCCCCGACCCGGTCGCTGAGCGCGTCGCAGTGGTCGGCGATCTCGTCGGGGGTGGTGCCCTTGGTGTGGACCCAGTTGGTGCCGACCTGCCCGATGACCTGGCAGTGCGCGGCGGCCAGACACTCGGCAGCCTCGTCGAGCAGGGTGAAGTTGTCGGCCCGCTGTTCGAGTCGGTACCCGTACTCCGGGATGTGCAGCACCCGCTGCATGACGCCGATCCCGTCCGGGGCGACGGCCAGGAACTGTTGGGGTGAGTCGTCGAAGTAGCGAGGGGTGGTGACGAACCCGGCGTAGCCGCGGTAGCGGGGCCGGACGTCGGCCGGATCGAGCTGGGTCATGGCAGGCTCCGGAGGAGGTCGGTCAGGTCGGTTCGGGTGTCGAGGCCCCCGACGGCGGTCAGCAGGGCGTCGGCGTCGGTCCGCCCGTCGGTCAGTCGGCGGAATTTGGCGGCCAACTCGTCCGGCGTCAAGGGCTGGTGCATGGAGCCCTTCTGGCCGGCCACCCGGACCTCGTGGACGGTGCCGTCGTGGCACTCCACCCGCAGGCTGCCGGCCATCTTCCAGGCGTAGGTGGCGTCGCACCAGTCGGCGGCGGCCATGGTCGCCACCTTGGCCTGGAGGTCGGCCAGCGCCGGGTCGGCGATGCGCTCGGCGGTGTAGGTGGCGGGGTCGCCCGGGTCGGCCAGGAAGGCCGCGGCCACGTTGAACGGACCGCTGTACTGGGCGGCCATCACCGACGTGGTGCCGTCGAGGGCGTTCTGCTCGGCGGCCTTGGTCGGCACCTCGGCACGGATTCGGGCGATGTCCTCGGCGGTCACGCCCCGGTCCCGGATCGCGATGGCGGCGTCGATGAGGGGGTGGATGTCGCTGCACGCCGCGTAGGGCTTGACGGTGATCTCGTCGATCATCCAGCGGTCACCGAGTCGGTCGGCGAGCAGGTGCACGGCCGGCTCGGTGGTGGTGGTGCGGCAGAAACCGTAGCGGCCGGCCAGGCCGTCGGCCGGCCCCTCGACGCCTTCGGCGGCCAGCATGGCCGCGGTGAGCCCGCCCTCGGCGGCCCGGCCGGCGTGGAAACGCTTGGTGGTGCCGCCGGTCTGGCTGAACTCGGTGGAGCCCGAGGCGAAGGTGGCGGCCAGGCCGAGGGCGTTGGTCATGGTGCCGGTGTCGAACCCGAGGAGCCGTCCGACAGCGGCGGCGGCGCCGAACACGCCGGACTGCCCGGTGGGGTGGAAGCCGGCCAGCATGTGGGCCGCCGGCCCGACGGCGATGCCGGCCCGACCCATGGCCTCGTAGCCGACGACGATGGCGTCCAGCATCTCCCGTCCCGATGCCCCCACGGTTGGGGCGACGGCGAGCGCGGCGGGCACGACGACCGCCCCGGGGTGGGAGATGGCTTCTTCGTGGACGTCGTCCAGTTCGAAGGCGTGTGCTGATGCGCCGTTGGCGAAGGCGGCCATGGCCGGGGTGGTCGAGAAACCGGCTCCGACGACCGGGCAGGGTCCTCGGGTGCCGCCGGTCGCCCGGGCATGGGCCGCCGCGGCCTGGCTCCACGGTTGGCCGGCACCGAACACGATGCACCCGATGGTGTCGAGTGTGTAGTCGGCGGCCCGGGCCCGGTGGCTGTCGGCGACCCCGGCCCCGGCGAGGAAGCCGGCCAGTTCCCTCGTCGCGGTCATCGGCCCAGGGCGGCGCGGACCAGGTCGTGGAGGTGGGGCACCGTGTCCTCGGAGTGGACGGTGGCCACGCCGTCGGGGCGTTCGATGAGTGGACCGGGGGTGTAGCCGCGGCTACGCAGGCCACGCTGCACCGAGTCCATGATGCTGAAGTCCTCGCTGACCGTGGTCCGCCAGTCCAGGTCGATGATCTCGTCCTGCTCGGCGGTCGGCGTGTCGCCGTCGAACCACCATTCGCGGATCAACAGGGTGCGGTCGACGGCGAGCGGCACCCAGCGGAACGTGTTGAGCACCTCGCCGGGGTAGCACTGGATGGACGACACCGGGAAGACGAAGAACGACTCGTAGGGCTGGCCGCCTTCGGCGAGGGAGTATCCGGTGCTGGCCGGTGCCTCGGCGCTGTGCCGGATGGCCTGGCCCCGGCTGGCGATGCGGTAGCTGCCTGGCGACACCACGCCCTTGGTGAACGCCTTGTGGACGTTGGGGCAGTGGTAGCACTCGTTGTAGTTCTCGACGGCGATCTTCCAGTTGGCGTTGACGAGGTGGGTACGGCGGTGGGTGAGGGTCCGTCGGGCAGCGCTCGGTGCCACGGCCAGCAACTCGGCCTCGATGCCGGGCAGGGTGTCGGCCAGGCTGGCCGCGTCGTCGTCGAGGTTCACCCACAGGAAGCCGGCGAACGTCTCGAGGCGGACCGGGGGGACGCAGAGCTCACCGACCTGTTCGCCGCGGGCGTGGAGGAGACGGCCGTCGAGGTCGTAGTTCCAGGCGTGGTACGGGCAGGTCAGGCTGCTCGCGTGGCCGGCGTCGTCGGTCAGCAGCTCGTGGCCGCGGTGCTGACACACGTTGTACATGGCGTGCAGCGAGCCGTCGGCCAGCCGGGTCACCGCCACCCCCTGGTCGCCGACGGAGGCGGTGAGGTAGTCGCCGGACTCGGGGATCTGGCCGGTGTGGCCGATCAGTTGCCACGTGCGGGCGAAGATGCGGTCGAGTTCCTCGGCGAAGACGGCCGGGTCGGTGTACCAGTCGCCGGAGAGGGCTCGACGGTGGTCGCTCATGGGCTTCCTCGACGGTGAGGGTGTGGGTGCAGCCGGGGCAGGCTAGGGCAGGTCGGCCAGGGCGTCCACCAGATGGTCCATCCGGTGGGGGAGGTTGATGTCGCTGCGCAGGTAGCGCTTCTCGAGGCCCCGGAACGACACCGAGCCGTCCTTGACGATGACCCCGCGCTCGAGAAGGCCCTCGAACACCCTGGTGGAGTCGGTGTCGGGGTCGAGGATCTCGACGAGCATGAAGTTTGAGCGGGTGCCAGGGACCAATCGGAAGCGTTCCAGCTCGTCGAATCGCCGGGTGACGTGGGCCTTGCCGTCGAGAATGGCGGCCACCGTGCGGTCGACGTGGTCGTCGTCGGTCAGGGCGGCCACCGCCCCGGCGATCTGGAGCCGGCCCACGTTCCAGGTGGGTTTGACGGCCAACAGCGGCGGGATGAGGTCGGGGTGGGCGACGCCGAACCCGACCCGCAGGCCGGCCAGCCCGAAGGCCTTGGAGAAGGTGCGCAGCACGATCAGGTTGTCGTATTCGCCGGCCAGGTGGATGTAGCCGGGGGTGTCCGAGTAGTGCACGTATGCCTCGTCGAGGGCCACGAGGGCGTGGGGGGCGGCCTCGACGATGCGGCGCACGTCGGCTTCCTCGAGCCATGTGCCCGACGGCGAGTGCGGGTTGGTGACGAACACGATGCGGGTGTCGGGGGTGATGGCCTCGAGGTAGGCGTCGACGTCGCACGTCATGGTGGGGGTGTCGATGTAGACGGGCTGGCGGCCTTCGGCTTCGGCGAACAGGTGGTACATCGGGAAGCACGGTCGGGTCATGAGCACCTGGCCGCCAGGTTCGGCGTAGGCACGGATGACGAGGGCGATGACCTCGGTTTCGCCGGAGCCGCACACGAAGTTCTCGGTGGAGTAGCCGTACTTGCCGGCCAGCGCCTCGCGGAGCGGTTCGGCGGTCCACGGGGAGTACAGGTGGATGTTGCCCAACTCCTCGGTGATGGCCGACATGGCCTTGGGGGAGGGGCCGAACGGGTTCTCGGCCGATCCCAGCTTGGCCACCTCGGCGGCCGGGATGCCGTACCGGGCTGTCACCCAGTCGGCGGGTAGGCCGGGGACGTAGAACTCGGGATCCTTCAGGTTGGAGTTGGCCAGATGGAGGTCCATGGGGTCATTCCTCGAGGTACACGCCGGCCGACCGGCGGTGATGGTGGAACAGGGTGATGGCGCTGGCCGCCTCCTCGGGGCTGTCGGCCACCATGAAGGCGAGCAGGGTCTCGAGCAGGGCGACGACGCCGATGACGCTGGCGAAGAACAGCGGGGTGTCGGTGGGCGTGATGAATACGTGGTCGGCGTCGATGGCCGGCGGAGCGGTGCGGCTGTCGGTGACGGCGACCACGGTGATGCCCCGCTGCCGGGCCAGGCGGGTGGTCTCGACGATCTCGACCCGGTACGGGGCGAAGGTCATGGCCAGCAGCACGTCGCCCGGACCCATTCGGCCGATGTCGTCGATGGGCAGGCCGTCGTTGGTGGGCAGGGCCCACAGGCCGGGGACGGCCATCGAGCCCACGTAGCAGAAGTGGCGGGCCAGGGGCAGCAGGGCGCCGACGCCGAACACCCCGGTGCAGGGGGCGGCCAGGATGGTGTCGGCCACCGTCTTGAGCTCGGCGGTGTCGAGGCCCGAGAACACCTCTTCGACCACGGCCAGGTTGGACGAGGCCAGGTCGGCCAGCAGATCGCCGTGGTGTTCGGTGACGGCGAGGGTCTGGAGCCACCGGGCCTTGTCGGGGAACGAGGCACCGTGGGCCGTGGCCTGGTGGCGGAACGGCTCCCGTAGGTCGTCGAAGCCGTCGAAGCCGATGGCCCGGGCCAGGCGGACCAGGGTGTTGGGCTTGACGCCGGCCTCCTCGGCCAGCTGGCGCATGGACAGCACGGCCACCTGTTCGGGGTGGTCGAGGAGGTGGCGGGCCGCCTGCCGGACCTGGGGCGCCAGGTCGTCGAACGCGCCGGTGAGGCGGTCGAGCACGTCGGCCGGGTGGAGGACGCCGGCGGCGAAGGCGGGGGACGTGGCGTTCATGGCCGTACAAGTGTACCATTTGCGAGAGTTCAGCGGACAACTGTCCGGTTCCGAGCAGAACGACGGAGTTCCCCTCATGGCCATGCCCGACCACGCCCGGGTCGTCGTCGTCGGTGGCGGCATCGTCGGCGCCAGCGTCCTCTACCACCTGGCCAAGGAAGGGTGGACCGACACCCTGCTCGTGGAGAAGGCCGAGTTCACCTCGGGATCCACGTGGCACGCCGCCGGCCAGGTCACCCACTCGGTGTCGAGCTACACCCTGGCCTCCATGCGCAAGTACGCCACCGAGCTCTACGCCTCGCTGGAGGCCGAGACCGGCGTGGTGACCTCGTGGCACGAGCCGGGCTCGTTCCGGGTCGCCTACGAGCCCATCGAGGTCGACTGGTTGAAGGGCCAGCTCGGCGTGGGCGCCTACGCCGGCCTCGAGATGGACTGGGTCGGCCCCGAGGTGGTCGCCGAGCACCACCCCCTCTACGACGTGTCCCGGATCGTCGGCGCCATCTGGACCCCACGGGACGGCCACGTCGACCCGTCGGGGGCCACCAACGCTCTCCTCGCCGGGGCCCGTCACGCCGGGGCCGCCACCTCCCGCCGCAACCGGGTCGTTGAGATCAACCGCCGCCCCGACGGCGACTGGGACGTGGTGACCGAGCAGGGCACCGTCACCTGCGAGCACGTGGTCAACGCCGCCGGCTGCTACGCCGACCGGGTGGCCCGGATGGTCGGCCTGCGGGTCCCGATGGCCAACGCCCTCCACGCCTACCTCATCACCGAACCGGTGCCCGAGATCGCCGCCCTCGGCACCGAGCTGCCGGTCATGCGGGACGACTACCTGTCGGGCTACATCCGCCAGGAACAGGAGGCGGGCCTCATCGGCATCTACGAGCAGTCGGGGGCCGAGGCGGTGTGGCACGACCAGCCGGGCTGGGAGCTCGAGAACCCACTGTTCCCGATCGACTACGACATCATCGGCGACCGCCTCCTGCGGGCCTTCGAGTGCATGCCGTGCCTCGAGCCCCGCGGGATCAAACAGACCATCCGGGGGGCCATCACCCACACCCCGGACGGAGAGGCCATGCTCGGCATGTCCGGCGTCCCGAATTTCTGGATGGCCTGCGGTGCCCAGGTCGGCGTGGCCGACGGCCCGGGCCTGGGCCGGGAGCTGGCCCGCTGGATGGTCCACGGTGAGACGGCCCTCAGCGTGCGGGGCTACGACCCTCGGCGATTCGGGTTCGTGCCCGACGGCGACTACGGGCGCGAGAAGGGCGTCGAGGACTACATGTACCGGCACCAGACGCCGGTGCCCGGCCTCGAGCACCGGCATCTACGCCCCCTGAAGGCCACCCCGGCCTATGAGCGTCAGGCCGAGCTGGGCGGCGTGTTCACCCAGGTGTACGGCTGGGAACGGCCCAAGTGGTATCCGGGGGCCGTCGGGCTGCCCGTCGAGGACGAGGTCGGGTTTCGGCACGTCGGCTGGTTCGAACCGGTCCGTGAGGAGGCCCGGGCGGTGCGGGAGCGGGTGGCGCTCATCGACATGACGGCCTTCGCCAAGTTCGACCTGACCGGCCGAGACGCCGCCGAGGTGCTGGACCGCCTGACCGCCAACCGGCTGCCCCGGCCGGGCCGTATTGGCCTCAACTACTTCCTCACCCCGACCGGCCGGGTCGAGGGCGAAATGACGGTCACCCGTCTGGCCGACGACCACTTCTACCTGGTGTCCGCGGCGGTGGGGGAGCTCAAGGACCGCGAGTTCATGGCCACTCACTGGCCGGCCGGCCTCGACGCCACCCTGACGATGGTGTCCGAGGCGTTTGGGGTGCTGGCCGTAGCCGGACCGAGGTCCCGAGACCTGCTGGCCCGGTGCACTGACGCCGACGTGTCCAACGACGCTTTCCCGTGGTTGACCGCCCAGTGCATCGCCGTGTGCGGGGTCGGGGTGCGGGCCCTGCGGGTCGGGTTCGTCGGCGAGTTGGGCTGGGAGCTCCACGTGCCGCTGGCCGACATGGCCATTCTCTACGACGGCCTGTGGGATGCCGGCCGGGACCTCGGCGTGGCCAACGCCGGCCACCACGCCGTCAACAGCCTCCGCATGGAGAAGGGCTACCGGACCTCGCGGGACATGACCCACGACGTCGACCCGGTCGAGGCCGGCCTCGACTTCTTCGTCAAACGGGAAAAGGGCGATTTCGTCGGTCGTGACGCCCTGCTGGCCCGCGACGGGCGGCCTCGCCGCTGGGCGTCGGCCTATCTCGAGGTCGACTGCGACATCGCCGAGTGCATCGGCGGCGAAGGGGTGTTCCGCGGTGATCGGGCCGTGGGGCTCACCTCGTCGGGCGGCCACGGGTACACCACGGGCAAGGTGCACGCCTTCGCCTTCGTATCGCCCGACGACGCCGTGCCCGGCACCGAGCTCGAGGTGATGATCTTCGGCGACCGCTACCCGGCCCGGGTGTTGGGTGAGGCGGCCTACGATCCGGCCAACGAACGCCTGCGGTCCTGACCTCGAGGAGTGCCCATGTCCCATCCCGAGATCCCCGAGGTCATGACGGCCGTCCACCTGGTCGGCAACGGTGGACCCGAGATGCTCGTCGTACGCCACGACGTGCCCGTGCCCACCCCGGCCGGCGACGAGGTACTCATCAGGGTGCGGGCCTGCGGGATGAACAACACCGACATCAACACCAGGGTCGGCTGGTACTCCAAGTCGGTCACCGGGGCCACGTCCACCGAGGGGTTCGGCGACGACGAGGTGACCGGGGACGGCACCTGGGGCGGTTCGGGTCTGACCTTTCCGCGCATCCAGGGGGCCGACCCGTGCGGGGAGGTGGTGGCGGTGGGTGCCGAAGTCGACGCCGGGCTGGTCGGCCGGAGGGTGCTGGTCGACGGCTGGGTCCGCGACGCCGCCGACCCGACGAACCGCGACGGGGCCGGATACGTGGGTTCCGAGCGGGATGGCGGCTACGCCCAGTACTGCGCCGTGCCGGCCGCCAACGTGTACCCGGTCGAGTCGCCGCTCACCGACGTCGAGTTGGCATCGTTTCCGTGCTCGTGGAGCACCGCCGAACACATGCTGACCAGACCCCGGGTGTCGGCCGCCGACACCGTGGTGGTCACCGGGGCCTCCGGCGGGGTGGGTTCGGCCCTGGTCCAGCTGGCCAAGCTGCGGGGCGCCCGGGTGGTGGCGGTCACCTCGGCGGCCAAGGCCGATGCGGTCACCGCCCTCGGGGCCGACGCCGTGGTCGACCGGGCCGCCCCCGACCTGGCCGCCGCGGTGGCCGAGGCTGCGGCGGGGCCGGTCCACGTGCTGGCCGACGTCGTGGGCGGCGTCGACTTCGCCCCGCTGCTCGAGATCGTGGCCCGAGGCGGGCGCTACACCACGGCCGGGGCCATCGCCGGACCGGTCGTGGATCTTGACCTGCGCACCCTGTACCTGAACGATCTCGAGTTGTACGGCTGCACGGTGTACGAACCCCCGGTGTTCGCCGCCCTGGTCGACTACATCCAGCAGGGGGCCATCCGGCCGGTGGTGGCCGCCACCTTCCCGCTGGCTGAGATCCACGCCGCCCAGGAGGCGTTCACCGCCAAGACCCACGTGGGGGCCATGGTGGTCACGGTTCCGTAACGCCGCCGCTCAGACCACCGGGTCGTCGGGGGAGCGGCCGTGGAGTTCGGCGTAGAAGCGCAGGTTGGATTCCAACAGGTCGAACACGCCCGCCTCGGTGGGGGCCAGCTCGGCCTCGCTGGTGCCGAGACGTTCGACCCGGTCGCCCCACCGCAGCACGATCGAACCCCAGGTGACCCCGCCGCCGAACGCGGTGAGGACCACCAGGTCGCCTGGTGAGATGCGGCCGGCGTCACAGGCGTCGGCGATGGCCATCGGCACCGAGGCCGCCGCGGTGTTGCCGAGGTTCTCGATGTTGACGAACACCCGGTCGCCGTCGATGCCCAGGCGCCGGGTGGCGGCGTCGATGATGCGGGCGTTGGCCTGGTGGGCGATGACCACGTCGACGTCGTCGGCGCCGTAGCCGGCCCGTTCGAGGGCCCGGGTCGCCGAGGCGGCGATGCCCTGCACGGCGATCTTGAACACCGCCTGGCCCTCGAAGTGGAGGCGCAGGTCCTCGGGCTCGAGCGCACCGTACGGGTCGCCCCGGGACCCCAAGGCCTGGACGACCATGGTGCCGCCTTTGGTGCCGTCGGCACCCAGGTCGACGGCGAGCACCCCGGGCTGGTCGTCGCCGGATTCGCAGGCTTCGAACACCGCGGCGCCGGCACCGTCACCGAACAGGATGGCCGTGGAGCGATCCCGGTAGTCCATGGCGATGTGCAGTTTTTCGCAACCGACGACGAGGACCCGCTGGGCGAACCCGGATTCGATCATTCCGGTCACGTTGGCGGTGGCGTACACGAACCCGGAGCATGCGGCGTTGAGGTCAAACGCCGCGGCGTTGGAGGCTCCGAGCCGTTCCTGGAGCATGGCGGCCACGCTGGGGCACAGCAGTTCTGGGGTGGTGGAAGCGACGACGATGAGGTCGAGGTCGCCGGGTTCGAGGCCGGCGGCGGCCAGGGCACGGCGGGCCGCGACTTCGCCGAGGTCGGTGCCTTCACAGTGGGCGATGCGGCGGCTACCGATTCCGGTGCGTTCCCGGATCCAGTCGTCGCTGGTGTCCATGACCTGCTCGAGGTCGCGGTTGGTCAACTCGACGGGGGGCACACATTTGCCCCATCCGGTGATGACGGCGCTCGGCATGGGTTTGTTCCTACCACGGTCCCGTAGGGTTCCGGCGTGTCGTACGGGGAACCCTTCGGGGAAACGGGCGTTGCAGTGCGCCCCGTGTTGGCGCCCGGTGAGGTGGCCGGGCTGCGTCGGGCGATCTCGGCCCACACCGACCGGGTCGTCGACGCGCTGCATGTGCCGGTCGTCGACACGTTCCCCGACCTGGACCTGGACGAGAGGATCGCCGCCATCGCCGGCGGCGAGGACCCGTCGTTGGCGGCCCTGCTGGTGCGGGCCGTGGCCACCGACGTGCAGCGCCACCCGGCGTTCGAGGCGCTGCCTCGGCATCCGCGGGTGGCTGCCGCGGTGCGCGACCTGACGGGCGCCGAGGTCGACGGGGCCACGGTGCGGGTCCGGGCGCACGTACCCGGGTTGAACCTGCGGGTCGAGCCGTGGCACACCGACGTCGTGTTCGACGACGGTGGTGGATGTTCGCGGGTGCGGATGACGTGTTGGATTCCCCTCGGCACCGGGGCGCCGGTTGCCGGTTTGGAGGTGGCACCGGGCCGTCGAGCCGAGCCGCCCGCGGCGGTGGAGGAGCCGGGTGGCTACCGGGTCGTCGACGAGGCCTTGGCTGGCGTGGTGCCTGAGGCGCCGGTGTGTGGGCACGGCGAGGCGGTGTTCATCGACCGTTTCACCCCGCACCGGACCCTGGTCGGGTCGGACGGCGACGCGGGCCGGATCCGTTGGGCCGCCGTGCTGTGGTTGCGGTTCGCGGCGGGCTGAATCTCGGGCTACTGGCCGGCAGGTGGAAGGGACATTACGTTGGGGTGGGTGACGGAACGCAGGTTGAGCGGGTTGGCGGTGCTGTTGGCGGCTGCGGCGCTCGTGCTGGCGGTGGTGGGGTACGCCGACGGCGGTGAGGCCGCCGACGACGGCGTGGCCACTACCCGCAACCTGGCTGCCGAGCGGACGGCGGTCGACGTCGACGACATGGTTCCCGGTTCCCGCTTCGCCGACTCGGACTACACGACGAGCGACCAGTCGTTCCAGGATCCGAGGGAGGTCAAGTCGGGCAAGGCCTTCACCGAGGCGAACCAGGGCGATGCCATGCCCGCCTACATCGAGTTCTGGGATCTGTTCCTGTCCGACGCCGACGGTTTTCCGGCGGTCGCGACCGTGGGATACGCCGACGACGGTGTCATCGAGTTGGCGGCCCTGTGTCAGGACGGAGAGATCACGGTGTGGGTGCGCAATATCGAACCCGACTACCGCATCACCCACATGACCCAACAGCTCTGGACAGGAATGGTCGACATGCCCGCGGCATTCGACTGGGTGGTCCTCCAGATCGCCTTCGGTGACGATCAGCCCTTTGCTGGCTGGTCGGTCGAGGAGGAGGCGGTGACCAAGGTGTGGGTGGGCCGTTCGATCGACGGCGAGTACACGGTCGAGACCGGTCAGATCCCGGAGTTGATCATCCGTCTGGACATCAGAGCCAGGATCCAGCGCAAAGAGGGATCCGACAGCACGGAGTGCTGGCTCTGGATGTTGTCGACCCGTTCCTACCCGTAAGGGCCAGGCTTCGATCACTTGGAGGCCGGGCACCGCCTCACCGGCTGTTATCCGACAAACTGCGGCCATGGCACGCAGGCCGATCGGCGCACCGGGGACCCCGTGAGCCCGACGATCACGCCGACCTCACCGGTCCTCGGCGCCGAGGTACGGGGGGTGAACCTCGCCGACGGCGTCGACAATGCCACGTTCGACATCTTGCACCGGGCGTTCCTCGATCATGGGGTGCTGGCCTTCAAGGGCCAGACGGCCATGGACGCCACCGTCCAGGTCGACTTCGCCCGCCGCCTCGGGCCACTCCACGAACACCCGGCGGCCCCGGCTGAACATGACAATCCGGCGGTGTTCGTCGTCCGTACCCACCGCGACTCGCCGATCTCCAACGGCAACGGCTGGCACTCCGACGTGTCCTGTGACGACGAACCACCGTCGGCCACCATGCTCCAGATACAACTCCTGCCCGAATGCGGTGGCGGCGACACCCTGTTCGCCGACATGGAGGCCGCCTATGCGGCCCTGGACCTCGACCAACGGGCCTACCTCCGCACCCTGTCGGCCGTGCACGCCTCCGAACACGTGTACCGCGGCCGTTACGCCGACCGGGGAGCCGTCGACGACGACATGACCTACCCGATGGCCGTCCACCCCGTCGTACGCACCCATCCAGAGACCGGGCGACGCAGCCTGTTCGTCAACCCGTCGTTCACCGTCGACATCGAAGGACTCGACGAAACCGGCGGGGCGCGCCTGCTGGCCGACCTGTTCCACCACTGCACCCGCCCCGAGTTCCAGATCCGGCACCGCTGGGACCTCGACGACGTGCTGCTGTGGGACAACCGTCGGGTCCAGCACTTCGCCATCTGGGACTACTGGCCACACGAGCGCCGCGGCCACCGGGTCACCGTCCGCGGCGACCGACCGTTCTTCGACTCCGACGGGGACGATCCACCGCCGTCGCCCCTGCGGCTCTCGGTGGGCCGCCTCGCCTGACCCAACTGGAGGAATCCCCATGCGTATCGCCGCCGTCCAGGCTGCACCCGTCTATCTGAACCGGTCGGCCACTGTCGACAAGGTGGTCGACCGCATCGCCGAAGCAGCGGCCGGCGGCGCCGACGTGGTGGCGTTCCCGGAGACGTTCGTGTCCGGCTATCCCGTCTGGGTCGACAACACCCACAGTGCAGCGTGGGAGAACCCGGCCCAACAGGCGGCCTTCGCCTGGTACCTCGACCAGGCCGTCGACGTCGACGGTCCCGAGTTCGGCCGGGTCGTCGACGCGGCGCGAGAAGCCGACGTGTTCGTCTACGTGGGCATCGTGGAGCGGGCGGCGTCCGGCGGTTCCGTCTACTGCTCGCTCGTGGCCGTCGATCCCGCCGCCGGCGTGGTCAGCGTGCACCGGAAGCTCAAGCCCACCTACGGCGAAAGGCTCGTGTGGGCCGACGGCGATGGCGCCGGCCTGGTCGCCCACGACCACCGAGGGGTGCGGCTCACCGGCCTCAACTGTTGGGAGAACTGGATGCCTCTGGCCCGTACCGCCATGTACGCCACCGGGTCGCAGGTGCACGTGGCCGCCTGGCCCGGATCCGTCGGGTTGACCGAGGACATCACCCGGTTCGTCGCCAAGGAAGGCCGCTTGTTCGTCGTCAGCGTCGGCGCCCTGTACACCGCCGACATGGTGCCCGACGACTTTCCGCTCGTCGACGGCATCCGGGCCGCCGGGCCCCGCTTCCACAACGGTGGCACGTGCATCGCCGGCCCCGACGGCCGGTGGATCGTCGAACCGGTCCGCAACGACGAGACCATCATCTACGCCGATCTGGATCTCGGCGAGGTGGCCCGCCAGCGTCAGAACTTCGATCCGACCGGGCACTACGCCCGGCCCGACGTGCTGGGCCTCACGGTTGACCGGACGCGCCGGAGTTGAGTCGCCCAGGGAGGCGACTGCAGGCTGACGTCGAGTAGGGCGGCGGTTTCGGTGCTGGTGGCGGAGGCGACGGTGGTGGGCATGCCGTCATCGTCGTTGATCCGGTTCGACCTGTCCCGCTGGTCCCCATCCGGTGGGCCGATGGTGCCGGTCCGGTCGGACAGATCGTAGGGTCGGCCCATGAGCACCGTGCTGATCACCGGTTCCAACAGCGGCTTCGGAATGCTGGCCGCCCTCACCCTGGCCCGTGACGGACATCGGGTGGTAGCCACCATGCGCAACCCGGCCAAGGGCGGCGAACTCCTCGATCGAGCCGACGCAGAAGGGTTGACGATCGAGGTGCGTCAACTCGACGTCACCGACCCGGCGGCGGTTGAGGCCGCGTTGGCCGACCCGCTGGACATCGACGTGTTGGTCAACAACGCCGGCTTCGAGGTGCAGGGCGGTCTCGACCAGGTCGACGACGACCTCATGTGGCGGCAACTCGACACCAACGTGCTGGGTCCGCTGCGCACCATGCGGGCCGTGGTGCCGGCGTGGCGCGAGCGGGGGAGCGGCGTGATCGTCAACGTCAGTAGCATCGCCGGCCGGGTCGGGTCACCGTACGCCGGTGCCTATTCGGCATCCAAGTACGCCCTCGAGGCGATGAGCGAGTCGCTGCACTTCGAGGTCGGCCAGCAGGGCATCCGGCTGCACCTGATCGAGCCGGGACGGTTCGCCACCGCGTTCTCGGGCAACATCGTGCGGGTGGCGTCGTGGGAGGGATCGGCGCAGCAGCAACGGGCCCAGGCGTTCCGCGAGGCCACGGGAGCGCTTGGTGGCGACGGCCCGCCGGCCGACCCTCAGGACGTGGCCGACGCCATCGCCCGGGCCGCCACCGACCCGGAGACCCCGTTCCGGACGCTGGTGGGTGCCGACGCGGTGATGATCGACGGCCTCAAGACCTCCCTGTCCTTCGAGGACTTCGAGGCGACGGTCCGCACGTCCTTCGACTGGCACGACTGAGCCTGCCCTCCCGGTTGACAGGCGGGTCGACCTGGTGGTCCACTGATCGTCCGCTCGGCTCGACGGGAGCCGGTGACGACCCGAAGGGAACCGCGGGATGCTTTTCCACATCACCCACCACCACGACGAGACCACGTGCCCAGCCCACGACGAAGCGGTGGTGGCCGAAAGTTTCGGTGCGGTGCTCGACTCGCTCACCGAGAACGTCAACGAGGTCATCGGCGCCTGGGTCGACCCGCCGGGGCACGACTTCTTCATGGTCGTCGACGCTGACGATGCCGCCCAGATCTTCGCCGGCCTGTACCCGATCGTGGACCGGGGCACGGCCAGGATCCAGCCGGTCGGCGACTACGCGGCCATGATGAAGGTCCGGGAGGCCTTGAACGGCTGAGCGCACCGGCCCGGTCGCCAGCGCCGTCGCTCAGCCCCCGGCCAGGGGGGCCACGAAATAGATGTCGGTGTCCTCGGCGACGGCCAGGAATTCCGGTTCGGCGTGGATCACCCCGTCGACGCCGGCCGACGCCCCGTGGTTGAGGAGCTCACCGAGGCCGGGGAACCGCCGTTCCAGTTCGGCGATCACCGCACCGACCGTGGCCCCTGCCACCTCGACGACCGCCTCACCGTCGGTGAACCGGCGGTGGTCGGACATGAGGTGGACGCGGGGCATCTCGCCGACGCTCAGCGTTCGTTCAGCGCAGCCAGGATCTTGGGAGGCGACATCGGCAGTGACGACAGCTGCACCCCCGTGGCGCGGTTGATGGCGTTGGCGACGGTGGCCATCGGCGGCACGATCCCCGTCTCGCCGACGCCCCGCACCCCGTACGGGTGCGCCGGGTTGGGCACCTCGACGATGATGGTCTCGATCATCGGCAGATCGGACGCCACCGGGATCCGGTAGTCGAGGAAGCTGGCGTTCTGCATGGCGCCGTCATCGTCGTAGACGTACTCCTCATTGAGCGCCCAGCCGATGCCCTGGACGGTGCCGCCCTGCATCTGACCCTCGACGTAACTGGGATGGATGGCCGTCCCGGCATCCTGGGCCGTCGTGTAGCGCAGGACCGTCACGTGGCCGGTCTCCTCGTCGACCGTCAGGTCGCAGCAGTGGACGGCGAAGGAGGGTCCGGCGCCGCCGGCGTTGAGCGAGGCGGTGACGGTGAGGGGGCCGCCGGTGCTCTTGGCCTTGGCCGTGATATCGGCCAGGGACAGCGGGTCGTGGCCGTCGGCCACCGCGGCCCCATCCACCCACTCGACGGCGTCGGCGTCGACTCCGAGGATCTTGGCCGCCCGGCCTTTGAGCTGGTCGATGAGCTCGCGGCAGGCGTTGACCACGGCCATGCCGGTGGCGAACGTGGCTCGGCTGCCCTCGGTCACGTCGGTGAAGCCCACCGACTCGGTGTCGGCCACCACCGGGGTGATCTGGTACACGTCGAGGCCGAGTTCCTCGGCGGCCATGAGGGCCATCGAGGCCCGGCTGCCGCCGATGTCGGGGCTGCCGGTGATCACCGTCGCCGTGCCGTCCTCGTTCAGGTTGACGGTGGCGCTGGACTGCTCGCCGATGTTGAACCAGAAACCGGTGCCGACGCCCCGGGACGCTCCTTCCGGTACCGGCGAGTTGTAGTGGTCCGAGTCGCGGATGGCCTCGAGACACTCGACGAAACCGATGCGGGGATGGGGCATGCCCATGGCGGTGGGGTCGCCTTCGACGACGGCGTTCTTGAGCCGCAGGTCGATGGGGTCCATGTCGAGTTCCCGGGCGATGTCGTCGATGACCGATTCGACGGCGAAGGCGACGTGGGGCGCAGCCGGCGCCCGGTACGCGGCCGTCTTCGGCGTGTTGGTCAATGCCCCGACGGCCTCGAGCTTCAGGTTGGGGAACTTGTAGGACGCCACCGACATCACGCCCACGATCCCCGTCATGTCGTTGGTGCTTCCGACGGCGTATCCCAGCCAGGCGTCGGCGGCGATGAGTTCACCGTCGTTGGTGGCGCCGATCTTGATGCGGACCTTGGAGGCCGGCGCCGGACCGGTGGCCCGCAGCACCTCGTCGCGGGTCATGACGATCTTGACCGGTCGCCCGCTCTTTTCGGACAGTCGGGCGGCCACCGGTTCAAGGTAGATGGTGGTCTTGCCTCCGAAGCCCCCGCCGATCTCGGCCGGCGTGACCTTCACCCGTGAGGTGTCCCAACCGAGGACGGCCGCCGTCTCCGAACGGACCCGGAAGTGACCCTGCGACGAGGCCCAGATGTCGGCCTTCCCGTCGGGGCCGACGTCGACGACGCAGGCGTGGGGTTCGATGTAGCCCTGATGCACGTACGCGGTGTCGAACTCGCGCTCGATGATCACGTCGGCGGTCTCGAACGCCGCGTCGACGTCGCCCCGTTCGTTCTTGTTGACGGTGGCCAGGTTGGACGGGCCGTCGCTGGGAACGAACATGGTCACGTTGTGGTCGTTCACCAGGGGAGCATCGTCGGCCATCGAGGCGTCGAGGCCGAGGACCACCGGGAGCAACTCGTAGTCGACGTCGATGGCCGCCGCTGCGGCCTGGGCCTCGGCCCGGGTGGTGGCGGCGACGGCGGCGACGGCATGGCCGTTGTAGAGCGCGGTGTCGCGGGCCATGACGTTGACCGACACGTTGAAGTTGGGGTTGGTCGGGTCGAGGGCCGGGAAGTCTGCTCCGGTGACCACGGCCTTGACCCCCGGCATGGCCTCAGCGGCCGAGGAGTCGATGGAGACGATCCGGGCGTGACCGTGGGGCGAACGCACGTAGGCCGTGTACAACTGACCGGGCAGGTCGTGGTCGGCGGCGAACCGGGCCTTGCCGATGACCTTGTCGTAGCCGTCGTGGCGGATCGGCCGCGTGCCGACCCACTTGTAGTCGGGGCGGCTCTCGGTGGCGGTCACTGGTTTACCCCCTTGAGCTGGACGGCGGCTTCCTGGACGGAACGGACGATCTTGTCGTAGCCCGTGCAGCGGCAGAGGTTGCCGGCCAGGGCGTAGCGGATCTGGGTTTCGGTCGGGTCGGGGTTCTCGTCGAGCAGCGCTTTGGCGGCGACCAGGAACCCGGGGGTACAGACACCGCATTGGAGGGCCGCACCTTCGAGGAAGGCCTGCTGGAGCGGGTGGAGGTGGTCGCCGGAGGCCAGGCCTTCGATGGTCGTGATGTCGTGCCCTTCGGCTTCGGGAGCGAACATCAGACATGAGCAGTTGACACGTCCGTCGACGAGGATCGAGCAGGCGCCGCAGTCGCCGGTGCCACAGCCCTCCTTGGCGCCGGTGAGGCCGAGTTCGTCACGTAGGGCGTCGAGGAGCGAGGTGCCGTCGCTGGCGAGGAAGTCGACCTCGTCGCCGTTGACGGTGCAGGTGACGTGGGTGCGGGACATGGTCAGGCTCCGTTCTGGGCGCGGTCGGCGGCGATCACCGCGGCCCGTTTGGCGAGGACGCCGGCGACCTGGCGCCGGTAGGCGATGGTGCCCCGCTTGTCGTCGATGGGGTTGCAGGCCGCTGAGGCGGCGTCGGCCACCGCGGCGAGGGTGTCGTCGCCCAGCAGGCCACCGTCGAGCGTGGCGCCGTTCAGGGCCGCTTCGGCGTCGGGGACCGACACCGCGGTGGGGGCCACCGCTCCCAGCACGACCCGGGCGTCGGTCACCGCGCCGTCGGCGACGGTGAGCCGTACCGCGGCACCGACGATGGCGATGTCCATCTCCGTCCTGGGGATCATGCGCAGGTAGGCGTCGCCGGTGCCGGCCGGAGGGTCGTCGAGGGTGAATTCGACGATGAACTCGCCGTCGGCCAGCGAGGTGCTGCCCGGGCCGGTGACGACGTCGGCGACTGACACGATGCGGGTGCCGTCGCCCGAGGCGATGACGGCGTTGGCGTCGCTGGCGATGAGGGCCGGCACCGAGTCGGCGGCGGGGGAGGCGTTGCAGAGGTTGCCGCCCAGGCTGGACCGGTTCTGGATCTGGTCGGACCCGATCAGGCCGGCGCCTTCGGACACACCGGGAAAGTCGGAGGTGAAGTCGCTGTTCCGGGTGAGGTCGGAGGTCGGGGCGGCGGCACCGATCGTCCACTGCCCGTCGGCGTGGGTGACGGCCATCAACCGGTCGACTCGCTTGAGGTCGACGAGCAGGGGAGGGGCCGGTCGGCCGGCCCGCATCTGCGGGACCAGGTCGGTGGCGCCGGCGAACACCTGGGCGCCGGGGTTGTCGGACAACAGCGACTGCACTTCGTCCACCGTCGTCGGGGCGGCGTATTTCATATGGCGTCCAGTCCTCTCCGCATCGGCTCGCCAGGTGAGCCGTCGTACAGGTAATGCTTTCTAGCCCGACCCGGGTGCCACCTCAACAACCGGCCGGGGGATTCATCGGCCCTTCGGCCGGCCCGCCGAGGTCGGTTACGAGGGGAAGATGGCCAGCATTTCGGACTTGGGCCTCTGGATGAACTCCTCGAATTCGGCCAGATGCTCGATGTGGGTCCTGCCGAACGCCTGGGCGAAGGACTGCTCGAAGCCCAGCTCCTCCAGGTCGGCGTAGAAGTCGAACATGGTGTCGAACCCCGTCTGGTCGATGAGGTGGGCGACGTACCAGAAGCCGGTCCAGTAGGCGACCTGGTGGTCCGAGCCGCCGTATTCGAAGTCGAACAGGTTCCGCTCGTCGTCGCGATACTGGTCGATGATGTCGCCGAGTCCCGAACCGTTGTAGTCGGTCCAGAACCCCCGCTCGGCCTGCTGGTACAGCCAGTCGCTGCCCGCGTCGGGGTGCTGGCCGTAGAAGTGGTGGGAGACGTAGACGGCCGACCCCTCCATCCACCACGGCGTGTCGGCCGTCGGGTCGCTGCCCAGCCGCTTACCGAGCACGTGGGCCATCTCGTCCCAGTCGATGTCGGGGTCGGTGAGGCTGGCGATCTGGAAGACGTGCCACAGCTCGTGGATGCCGACGTAGAGGTAGCTCGATGCGTGCTGCGGCAGGTCGTGGCTGGTGTTGATGTACAGGTGGTAGCCGTCCCGTTGCCGTTGGCTCGAGATGGACGAGCCGACCACGTTCCCCTGGTCGTCCACGAAGAGGCAGCGGCCGTGGTCGCAGCCGTGCTGTTGGGGGTCGAAGTGGGGGCCGCACCGGCTGTCCCGGGCGGTGTCGGGATGGGCCTCGAGGATGACGTCGCAGTAGACGTCCTCGAGCTCGATGGCGCTCTTCGGACTGTGCCGGTCGAGGGCGGCCACGTAGATGGGGCTGAGCATCTCCGGATCGGCGGTGGGATGGCCGAGGAAGGCTTCCCAGGCCATGCAGATGGCTTCCTCGATGAGGGCGACGCCGGCCGGCGTCTCGGTCGAGGCGATGAGGAGGGTGACGTCCAGCGGCGCAACGTCGCAATGTGCAATCCCCCGTTGGACCCCATCCGGGTCCACCGTGGTGGGTGCGGCGGTGGTCGT
>CAZPGL010000019.1:0-25951 GCA_964586175.1 uncultured Microthrixaceae bacterium
GGGCCCAGTCGGCGGTCATGGCGTCCTCGCTGGTGACGGCCCGGATGATGATGGGCCGGCCGTAGGTGCGTTCGTCGCCCATGACCCCGACCGATCGGATATCGGGCAGCACGGCGAAGGCCTGCCAGATCTCGCGGTCCAGCCCGGCGGCGTGGAGCTCCTCCCGGACGATGAGGTCGGCGGCCTGCAGGGTGGCCACCTTGTCCGGGGTGACCTCGCCGATGATGCGGACCCCCAGCCCGGGGCCGGGGAACGGCTGACGCCACACGATCTCGTCGGGCAGCCCCAGCTCGGAGCCCACGGCCCGCACCTCGTCCTTGAACAGGTTGCGCAGCGGCTCGACCAGTTCGAACTCCATGTCCTCGGGCAGCCCGCCGACGTTGTGGTGGCTCTTGATCTTGGCCGCGTCCTTGGTCCCCGATTCGATGACGTCGGGGTACAGGGTGCCCTGCACGAGGAACCGGGCGTCCTCAATGCCGCCCGAGGCGTCCTCGAACACCCGGATGAACAGTTCGCCGATCGCCTTGCGCTTGTCCTCCGGGTCGGTGATCCCGGCCAGGCGCTCGAAGTAGCGGTCGGCGGCCCGGACGTGGATGAGCTCGATGCCCTGATGGCGTTGGAAGGTCTCGACGACCTGCTCGCCCTCGCCGGCCCGCATGAGGCCGGTATCGACGAAGACACAGGTGAGCTGGTGGCCGATGGCCTTGTGGACGAGGGCCGCGGCCACCGCCGAGTCGACCCCGCCCGACAGGCCACAGATGGCCCGACCGGTGCCGACCTGGGCCCGGATGGCGGCCACCGACGACTCGATGACCGACGACATGGTCCAGTCGCCGGGACAGCCGCACACGTCGTGCAGGAAGCGCTCCAGGACGTCCTGGCCGCACGGGGTGTGGTGGACCTCGGGATGGAACTGGACGCCGTACAGGCCCCGCTCGGCGGCCTCGAAGGCGGCCACCGGTGCGTCGGCCGACGACGCGGTGACCGTCGCCCCGGCGGGCGGCACGGTGATGGCGTCGAAGTGGCTCATCCAGACGTTCTGGTCTCCCGCTCCGGCGTCGGCCAGCAGGGACCCAGGTTCGGTGACGGCCATCGTGGTGCGGCCGTACTCGCCCCGCTCGTTGCGCCCCACGGTCCCGCCGCACTGGTGGGCCAACAGCTGGGCCCCGTAGCAGATGCCCAGGATCGGGATGCCCAGGTCGTAGACGCCGGGGTCGATGCGGGGGGCGCCGTCGACGTGCACCGAGGCCGGTCCCCCGCTGAAGATGATGCCGTCGGGTCGTCGGGCCGCGAACTCGCCGGCGCTCAGGTCGTGGGGGACGATCTCGCTGTAGACCCTGGCCTCACGCACCCGCCGGGCGATGAGCTGGGCGTACTGGGCGCCGAAGTCGACGACGAGCACCCGGTGCTCGGCACCGGCAGCACCTGTGGCGGAACCAGTCATCGCTGGTGTGACTCGTGGGGGGCGGGGCCTAGTGGCCCATGCCCACGCCCTGGGAGCGCTGCAGCGACTTGCCCTCGGTCTGGAGCGCGGGCGCCACCATGACCTCGGCCTTCTGGAACTCCTTGATGTCGACGTACCCGCAGGTCGCCATCGAAGTGCGCAGGCCGCCGAACAGGTTCAGCTTGCCGTCGTTCTCGTTGGCCGGGCCGAGGAGGATCTCCTCCAACGTGCCCCTCGTCGCGGTCTGGACCCGGGCGCCGCGGGGCAGCGTCGGGTGGAAGGTGGCCATCCCCCAGTGGTAGCCGTGGCCGGGCGCCTCGGCCGCGGCGGCCAGCGGCGAACCGATCATCACGGCGTCGGCGCCGCACACGATGGCCTTGGAGATGTCGCCGCCGGTGGCCATGCCGCCGTCGGCGATGACGTGGCAGTAGACGCCGGTCTCGTCGAGGTGGCGCATGCGGGCGGCCCGCACGTCGGCGATGGCTGTGGCCTGGGGGACACCCAGCCCGAGCACCCCGCGGGTCGTGCAGGCGTGGCCGGGGCCGACGCCGACCAGGATGCCGGCGGCACCGGTGCGCATGAGGTGCAGGGCCGCCTTGTAGGTGGCGCAGCCGCCGACGATGACCGGGATGTCGAGGCTCCGGATGAAGGTCTTGAGGTTCAACGGCTCGACGGTGGTGGACACGTGCTCGGCCGACACCACGGTGCCCTGGATGACCAGCATGTCGAGCTCACCCTCGAGGATGTGAGGTAGCAGGGCCTGGGTGCGCTGTGGGGTGACCGAGGCGCACGAAACCACGCCGGCGGCGTTGATCTCAGCGATGCGTCGGGTGACCAGCTCGGGCTTGATGGGCTCCTGGTAGAGCTCCTGCATGCGCTGCGTGGCCTTCTCGACGGGCTGGGAGGCGATCTCGGCCAGCACGTCGTCGGCGTCCTCGTACCGGGTCCAGAGACCCTCGAGGTTGAGCACCCCGACGCCGCCCAGCCGGCCGATCTGGATGGCGGTGGCCGGGCTGATCACGCCGTCCATGGCCGAACCCATGAGGGGCAACTCGAAGCGGTAGGCGTCGATCTGCCAGCTGATGTCGACGTCCTCGGGGTCGCGGGTCCGCCGGCTGGGGACGATGGCGATGTCATCGAACCCGTAGGCCCGTCGACCGCTCTTGCCCATCCCGATCTCGATGTCTGCCACGTCGCTCGGCCCCTTGGTTGCGCACGAGAAGAAGGTGCGATTGTAGCCGGATCGCACCTCCGCCGGGGGACGGTTCCAGGCCGTTCCCGGAGGGTTCAGGACCAGGCAGCGTCGTGGATCAGCCCGGCCAGGTGCTCGACGTGTCGGGCCGTCGTGTGGGTGCCACCGACCGCCACCCGGACCACCATGCGGCCGTCGAGGCGGGTATGGGTGCAGAACACCTCGCCGGTGTCGTTGAGGCCGGCCAGCAGGGCGGCGGTGGCGTCGTCGCCATCACGGTGGGCGAAACACACCAGGGCCAGCGACCGGGGCACCACCACCTCCAGCCGGGGATGGGCGTACAACAGATCGGCCAGCACCCGGGCCGCCTCGACGTGGTGCCGGACGTGGGCCCGGAGGCCGGCGGCGCCGTAGCTGCGGATGACGAACCACAGCTTCAGGGCGCGGAAGCGGCGACCCAGCGGCACTTGCCAGTCACGGTAGTCAACGACCTCGCCGGCGTCGGACGCCGCGTTGCGCAGGTACTCGGGGAGGATGGACAGCGAGTCGAGCAGCGGCTGCCGGTCGGCCACGTAGAAGGCACTGCAGTCGAAGTTGGTGAGCAGCCACTTGTGGGGGTTGAACACGTAGCTGTCGGCCCGGTCCACCCCGTCGAGCAGGCCGCGGTGTTCGGGACACACGGTGGCCGATCCTGCCCAAGCGGCGTCGACGTGCAGCCAGGCTCCGGTGCCAGTGACCACGTCGGCGACGTCGGCCACCGGGTCGACGGCACCCGACGAGGTGGTCCCGACGGTGGCGATGACGAAGCACGGCACCAGCCCGTCGGCCACGTCGGCGGCGATCGTCGCGGCGAGCGCGTCGGCGTCCATGGCGAAGTCCTCGTCGACATCGATGGCCCGCACCTGCTCGGCGGCGAAGCCGGCCACCTTCAGATCCTTGTCGGCCGACGAGTGGGCCTGGTTCGACACGTAAGCCCGCAGCCGGGGCAGGGCCTCGGCCCCGCCGCAACGATCACGGGCCGCCAGCACGGCGCACAGGGTGGCCGACGACGCCGAGTCCTGGATCACCCCGCCGCCCGGGCCGTCGGACCGGAAGCGGTCGGGCAGCCCGCACAGGTCGACCAACCAGTCGAGGACGTGGGTCTCGAGTTCGGTGGCGGCCGGGCCCGTCGACCACAGCATCCCCTGCACGCCCAACCCGGCCGACACCAGGTCGCCGAGCACCGCGGGCGGCGACGAGTTGGCCGGGAAGTAGCCGTAGAAGCCGGGGTGCTGCCACTGGGTCAGCCCGGGGACGACGATGTGCTCGACGTCCGCCAGCAGGTCGGCGAACGGCTCGCCGTACTCCGGAGGTCCGTCGGGCAGGGCGGCCCGGACGTCCCCCGGTGCCACATCAGGGGTCACCGGTCGCTGCTCGATCCCCGCCATGAGATCGGCTAGCAGGTCGACGGTGGCGTACCCGGCCGCCCGGAACTCGTCGGGTGTCATGTGGTGGGGCGGCACCGGGCTTCCGGACGGTCCGATCATCGACCCGTCCCCCCGTGCACGATCATCCCGTCGTCGACGCCGAGGGACAGGGCCAGCAGCTGGCGCAGCATGGCCGCCGTGGCCCCCCAGACCGTGTCGCCCACCAGCTCGAAGAACGTGATGACCCACGGGTCGCCGCTCCGGGGCCAGCGTTCCTCCCGCCACACCTCGTCCGACAGCAGCTCGTCGAACCCCACGAGCCGGATGGCCTCGACCTCCTCGGGGTTGGCCGTCAGGTCGGGGCGGTCCGGCAGCACGGCCACGAACGGGTGGATCAGGCTGGCACTGCCGACGGTCACGATGGGGTCGAGGCGCCCGACGAAGCGGGGGATCGACGGGTCCAGGCCGGTCTCCTCGTGGGCCTCCCGTAGGGCCGTGGCCCACAGGTCGGCATCGTCGGGATCACGTCGGCCGCCGGGGAACGACACCTCGTGGGTGTGCGAATTGAGGCGGGGCGACCGCCGGGTCAACACCAGGTGTGGGCCACCGTCGTCGTAGAGGGCCACCAGCACACCAGCGGCCTGCTCGGCCCCCGTGGGTCGACCTCCCCGACTGCCGACCGGTTCCCGGCCGGCGACCGCGACCACCACGTCGTCCAGGGTGCACCCGCGTTCGGCCAGATGGCCCCACGGTGCCGGCCCCCCGGCCAACCAGCCGGCGGGCCGGGGTATGGCCTGAGGGCCGCCGCGGGCGGTCGCCGGATCCGACGTCACCGCTCCGCAGCGCCGGTGAGCAACTGGACCAGCCCGCCGTCGGCCAGACCGGCCGCCACCTCGGGCGGCACGGTGGTTCCCCGCTCCCAGCCCTGCCAGAGTTCGGCCAACGCGGCGGCCGGCTCCCCCATCGAATCCAGCAGTTCGGGCAGTCGGCCGGTCTTGAGGTTGGCCAGCATCCGGCCGGGCAGGGTCTCGCCGTGCACCCACTCCTCAAACTGGGCCACCAGCTTGGCCGGATCGGGTTCGGGGCGGCGATCGGGCTCCATCACCGCAGGGTACCGCCGGCCCGACCGGGGGCGAAAACGCCGGGAGCCGGGCGACATGCGCCCGGCTCCCGTGGATCGTTCCGAAGTGGAACGACTACATCATGCCGCCCATGCCCCCCATGCCGCCCATGGGGTCCATGCCGCCGCCGGGCATCGCCGGCTCGGGCTCGGGCTTGTCGGCCACCAGGGCCTCGGTGGTCAACAGCAGGGCGGCGATGGACGCCGCGTTCTGCAGGGCCGCCCGGGTCACCTTGGCCGGGTCGATGACCCCGGCCTCAACGAGGTCGACCAGTTCACCGGTGGCCGCGTTGAGCCCGGTGGACCCGGAGGCCGACTCGACCTCGCGGACCATGACCGCGCCCTCCAGGCCGGCGTTGTCGGCGATCAGCCGGGCCGGGGCCTCGAGGGCGGTGTGGATGATGCGGGCACCGGTGGCCTCGTCGCCGGACAGCGAGTCGACCACGGCGGACACCGAGGCACGGGCCCGCAGCAGGGCGGTGCCGCCGCCGGCGACCACGCCCTCCTCGATGGCGGCCCGGGTCGCCGACAGGGCGTCCTCGATGCGGTGCTTCTTCTCCTTGAGCTCCACCTCGGTGGCGGCACCCACCTGGACGACGGCCACGCCGCCGGCCAGCTTGGCCAGACGCTCCTGGAGCTTCTCGCGGTCCCAGTCCGAGTCGGTCTCCTCGACCTCGCGCTTGATCTGGCTGATGCGACCCTCGACGTCGGCCGAGTCGCCGGCGCCCTCCACGATGGTCGTCTCGTCCTTGGTGACCACGACCTTGCGGGCCGAGCCCATCATGTCGAGGCTCACCGCGTCGAGCTTCAGGCCGACCTCCTCGGCGATGACCTGGCCACCGGTGAGGATGGCCATGTCCTGGAGCATCGCCTTGCGGCGCTCGCCGAAGCCCGGGGCCTTGACGGCCACCGAGTTGAAGGTGCCGCGGATCTTGTTGACGACCAGCGTGGCCAGGGCCTCGCCCTCGACGTCCTCGGCGATGATCAGCAGCGGGCGACCCGACTGCATGACCTTCTCGAGCACGGGCAGCATGTCCTGGACCGAGCTGATCTTGCCCTGGTTGAACAGGATGTACGGCTCCTCCAGGATCGCCTCCTGGCGCTCCGGATCGGTGACGAAGTACGGCGACAGGTAGCCCTTGTCGAACTGCATGCCCTCGACGAAATCGAGGTCCATGCCGAAGGTGTTGGATTCCTCGACGGTGACGACACCGTCCTTGCCCACCTTGTCGATGGCGTCGGCGATGACCTGACCGATGGCACCGTCGGCGGCCGAGATGGCGGCCACGTTGGCGATCTGGTCCTTCGAGTCGTCGACCTGCACCGCCTGGTCGGCGATGTCGGCCACCGCGGCGGCCACGGCCTGCTCGATGCCCCGCTTGAGGCCCATCGGGTTGGCGCCGGCGGCCACGTTGCGCAGACCCTCGCGGACCAGGGCCTGGGCCAGCACGGTGGCGGTGGTGGTGCCGTCACCCGCGATGTCGTTGGTCTTGGTCGCCACCTCCTTCACCAGCTGGGCGCCCATGTTCTCGAAGCTGTCTTCCAGCTCGACCTCACGGGCGATGGACACGCCGTCGTTGGTGATCGTGGGGGCGCCGAACTTCTTGTCGAGCACCACGTTGCGGCCGCGCGGGCCGAGGGTCACCTTGACGGCGTCGGCCAGCTTGTTCACGCCGGCCTCGAGGCCGCGACGGGCCTCCTCGTCGAACTTCAGGATCTTGGCCACAGCGACTACTTGATGATGGCCAGCACGTCGCGGGCGTTGAGGATCAGCAGATCCTCGCCGGCGTTGCTGATCTCGGTGCCGCCGTACTTGCTGTACACGACGGTGTCGCCGACGGCGACGTCCATCGGCACGAGCTCGCCGGTCTGCTCGGAGCGCCGGCCGGGGCCGATCGCCAGGACGTCACCCTGCTGGGGCTTCTCCTTGGCGGTGTCGGGGATGACCAGGCCGCTGGCCGTGGTCGCCTCGAACTCGCTGGGGCGGACCACGATGCGGTCCTCGAGGGGCTGGAGGTTCATCGAAGGCTTCCCTTTCGAAGTGTCGTCACCGGGCCCGGATGGCCCGCGTGGCGGTTGGCAGTCTCAATGGACGAGTGCCAACTCTACGGAGGGCCCGACGACCCTCACAACGTGGAACCGGCGCTTTGTTGGACCACTCAGCCCAGCAGCGGCAAACCCAGGTTCGGGTCGGCACCGGTGTCGAGGGGGCTCGGACCGTCGGACCGCAGCCGCCACCAGCCAGCGGCGGCCACCATGGCCGCATTGTCGGTGCACATGGCCCGCGACGGCAGGAAGGCCCGCACGCCGACCTCACTACAGGTGTCGAGGAACCGCTCCCGCAGCCGGCTGTTGGCCGCCACGCCGCCCCCGAGACACAGGCCCTTGGCCCCGGTCGCCTCGGCGGCCCACCGGGCCTTGGTCACCAGGGCGTCCACCACCGCTTCCTGGAACGAGGCGGCCACGTCGGCCGTCGGAGCGTCAGGCTGGTTGCGGACGTGGTTCACCACCGCCGTCTTGAGCCCGCTGAACGAGAAGGCGAAGCGCCGGTCGTCGGGCAGGGTGGCCGGGTTCTCCTGGACCAGGGCCCGCGGATAGTCGAAGGCCGTGGGATCGCCGTCGACGGCCAGGGCGTCGATGGCCGGACCTCCCGGGTAGCCGAGCCCCAGGTAGCGGGCGACCTTGTCGTAGGCCTCGCCGGCCGCGTCGTCGAGCGTGGAGCCCAACAGCCGGTAGCGGCCATGGCCCTCCATGAGCACGAGCATGGTGTGGCCGCCCGACACCAGCAGCACCACCAGGGGCAGCTCCAGGTCGGGTTCTTCGAGGAACGCCGCATACAGGTGGGCCTCGAGGTGGTTGACGGCGACGAACGGCACGCCCCACACCAGGGCCAGCGACTTGGCCGCCGTCACGCCGACGAGCAGCGAGCCAACCAGCCCCGGACCAGTCGTGGCCGCGACGGCGTCGACGTCGCCCTCGGAACAGCCGGCACCGACCAAGGCCTCGGCCAGCACCGGTACCAGCAGCTCGACATGGGCCCGGCTGGCGATCTCGGGCACCACGCCGCCGAACCGGGCGTGCTGTTCGACCTGGCTGCTCACGACGGACGAACGCACCACGTTGGCCCGCTCGACGACCGCCACCGCCGTCTCGTCACACGAGGTCTCGACCCCCAGGATCACGTCGCTCATCGCTGCTCCCCGATCAGCTCGTCCAGACGGGCCGCGAACGCCGGCCCGGCGATGTCATGGGCCCACATGACGAGGGCGTCCTCGCCGTCGTCGCCGTAGTACCCGGCCCGCACCCCGGCCGGGGCGAACCCGAACCGCCGGTAGAGGCCGATGGCCGCAGTGTTGGACACCCGGACCTCGAGGGTCATCGCCGACAGCCCCCGGTCGACGGCGGCCCGGCACAACGCGGCCAACAGGCGGGTGCCGATGCCCGAACGCTGGCCCTCGGGCATCACGGCCACCGACGTCACGTGACCCTCGTCGGCCACCACCATCAGGGCGGCGTGGCCGACGATCCGGCCGTCGGCCTCGGCGACCAGGTTGACCCTGGTCTCGGGCCGAGATAGCTGATCGCACAGGAACGCCCGCGACCAGGTCGTCGGGTAGACGACTGCGTCGATGGCCAGGGCGTCATCGGCGTCGGCGGCGGTCATCGGACGCACCACCACGGTGGGAGCCAGGGGGCTCACGCCACACCGTCCCGGGTCTGCCAGTTGATCTCGGCATCGGGCTGGCGCAGGTAGACCGGCTCCAGCTCCCATGGCTGCACGAACTCCTCGCGCATGGCCCGGGCGTGGGCCAGCTGCACCAGGGCCCGGGCACTGGGGCTGGCCAGGCCCTGCTCGGCCATCTCGACCCGGCCCAGCGACGAGAACAGGTCGCCGTACCGCAGGGCACCGTCGCCGACCATGAGCGCCGGCTCCTCGTAGGTCATCAGCTCCGCCACCAGATCGTCGGGGGTGTCGACCTGCGGGTCGCGCACCCGCTGGATGCCACCGGGCACCTTGCGCCACAGGGCGGTGAACAGCTCGCCGCGCCGGGCGTCCAGGGCGGTGACGATCAGCCGGCTGGTCCAGCGGGCGGGGAAGGCCAGCAGGTCGAGGCTGGACACACCGATCATCGGGATGCCCAGCGCATGGGCCATGGCCACCCCGGCGGAGACGCCGACCCGCAGCCCGGTGAACAGCCCCGGACCGATGTCGACGGCGACGGCCCCCAGGTCGGAGAACTCGATGTCGGCCTGCTGGCGGACGAACTCGATCTGGGGGACCAGCGACTCGGCGTGACGGCGGCGACGGTCGGTGTGGGCCGACGCCAACACGCCCTCGTGGCCGCCCACGGCACAACCGACCTGCGAGCCGGCGCTCTCGATGCCGAGGATCAACACGGCTCGTCCTCCGGTTCCCCGTCCCCGCCCACCGTGAGTCCGGAAATGGCCCGCTCGCGCGCCGCCCAGTCGGGGCCCACGGTCCGGAACTCGAGCACCCGGTCGTCCGGGCCGTCGCCCAGCTGCAGGCGGATCTCGAGGTACCCCCCGGGCAGGGCGCCGACGATGGCGTCCCCCCACTCGATGAGGGTGACCGACCGGTCATCGACCAGCTCGTGGAGGCCGAGGTCGCGGACCTCGTCGATGTGCTCCAGCCGGTACACGTCGAGATGGTTGACGGTGAGGTCACCTTCGTACCGGTTGGCAAGGGTGAACGTCGGCGAGGTGATCGGGGCGGTGACCCCCAGGGCCCGCCCGAACCCCTGGGTGAACGCCGTCTTGCCGGCCCCCAGGTCGCCGCTCAACACGATCAGGTCACCGGCCCGGGCCAGCGCGGCGAGACCGGCGGCCACGGCCTGCGTGGCTGCGGCGGACGCGGTGGCGAGGGTGTGGACGGCGCTCACGAGACGGACTCCCCGGCCCGGGCAACCAACTGCTTGGCCCGCACCATGTCGGCCCGCATCGACGCTAGAACCCCGGCACCACCGCGCAGGGCGGCCGCCGGGTGGAAGGTGGGGACGAGGTGGCGGTCGGCGTACGGGTACGCCTGGCCCCGCAGCCTGGTGATGCCCGTATCGGTGTCGAGCAGCAGCTTGGCCGCGAAATTGCCCAGGGTCACGATGACCGCCGGATCGACCCCGGTGATCTGCTGTTCGAGGTACGGGCGACAGGCGGCGATCTCGTCGGGTCGGGGATCGCGGTTGCCGGGAGGGCGGCACTTCACCACGTTGGCGACGTAGCACTCGGCCCGGTCCATCCCGAGTTCCTCGTCGATGAGCCGGTCCAGCAGGGCTCCGGAGCGGCCCACGAACGGCAACCCGGTGCGGTCCTCCTCGGCCCCCGGCCCTTCCCCGACGAACATGATGCGGGCCGCCGGATCTCCGGCACCGAACACCACCCGGGTACGCCCCTCGGACAGGGCACAGCGGGTGCATCCCGCGGCCTCGGCGGCCAGCACATCGAGGGGAGAACTCACGGTGGCAGGTTACCGACCCCGGGTGCGCCGATCAGCAGGCGATGTGTACGGCCCGTTCGACAGCGGCCACGGCCAGGGCCCGGACCACGTCGAGCCCGCCGGAGGCCACCGGGACGGCACCGGTGGCCGCGGCAACCACCGCATCGCCGTCCGCTCCGGTGTGGGGCGGGAACAGCGCCCGGGCCAGGCCGTCGTGTCCCGACTGGGCCACCAGCAGGCAGGCCGTCTTGTCGATGGCGGCGTTGGTGACCACGGCGACCAGCGTGGTGGCCGTCCTGCCGGCGAACGGGTCGGCGTCGTCGGGCGGCCACCCCGAGAAGGTTCCGTCGACCACCGAAGCGCCCGCCGTGCCGTCGTCGGGAACGCCGATGGCGTTGACGGCCGCCACCGCAGCGACCACCAGGTCACCGCGGGCCGCCGACGCTATGCCCAGACCACCGGGCCGGGCCCGGTCCCGGCCCCGCCACTTGCCGACCGTGGCCCCCGTGCCGGCCCCCACCCGGCCGACGGCGACCTCTTCGGATGCCGCAGCGCACGCCGCCCGACCCTCGTCGGGACCGGGCCGTACCGACCCGTCGCCCTCCAGCAGGTCGAAGAGGGCCATGCCGACGACGATGGGCACCGGCCCGGCGCCGGTCGGGAACCCGATGCCCTGCCCGGCCAGGTGGTCGACCACGCCGTCGGCGGCCGCCAGGCCGAACGCCGAACCGCCGGCCAGCACGACGGCGTCACAGCGCTGCACTGTGCGTTCCGGAGCCAGCAGGCCGAACTCGCGTGTGGCCGGGGCGCCCCCCCGGATCTCGCCCGACGCCACGGTGCCCGCAGGGAACAGCAGCACCGTGCAGCCGGTACGGGCGACGTCGTCGGTCCAGTGGCCGACCCGCACCCCGTCGATGGGGAACCTCATGGCCGCCGACCGTACTCGTCGACCAGACGGTCGATGCCGTCGTCGTAGGCCCCGATCACCTGCGGCCAGGCGAACCGGGCCATGGCCCCGGCCAGGCCGGTCGTCCGGTCCCGCCAGCCGCCCGGATCGGACAGCACGGCGCGCAGCCGCTCGGTGAGGCCGCCGTCCGGGTACAGGGCGGCGTCGTGCCACCGGGCCGGCACCACCTCGGGGTAGCTCAGCCGATCGGGCAGCACCGGGATCGCACCGGCAACGACCGCCTCGACGACGGCGATGCCGAAGTACTCGTGGTGGGCGGCACTGACGACGACATCGGACCGGGCCAGCATCCCGACGTACTCGGGGCGGGGCAGGTGCCCGAAGCAGACGACGCGGGTCCCCAGGGCATCGCGGGCCTCGAGCATCTCGCGGGGGTCGGCCCGGAGGTTCTCCCCCACCACCGCCACCTCGAAGGCCAGGTCCTCGCCGGCCAGCCGGACCAGCGACGAGAACACGGCGGCCGGGTTCTTGTCGTGGTCCCATCGGTGGTTCCAGAGCACCAACGGCGGTCCGGCCCGCCGTCGAGCCGGCGGGTCGATGTCGCCCAACTCGACCCCGACCGGCACGACCGAGCACCGATCCACGACCTCGTCGAGAAGGTGATGGTGGGGCATGTCGGGTGCCCGGTCGAGGAGGGCCGGCAACGCACCGGTGAGCTCGCCGAGCTGGAACCGGGAGTTGCACCACACGGCGTCGGCGGCGACCAGGCTGCGCCAGTTGGCCAAGGCGAACTCGTCGTCGGCCTTCTGGTTGGGGCTGAGCGGGTACCCCAACTGGTTCTCGTGGAGATACAGCACGACCGGCGGATCACCGAGGAACCGGCGGGTCAGACCCAGCCAGGCCGACAGGTCGACCATGCCCGACACCACCACGACGTCCGGCGGCCCCGATTCCTCGACAGCGGCCCGGGCCGCATCGGCCAGGGTGACTGCCCCACCCCGCATCCGCCACCGCCAGAAGTTGCCCGGATGGGCAACGGTGACGACCTCGTGGCGGCTGTAGCCGGCCAGCCCGGCGGCCCACGCGGCGTGCGAGCCCGAGTCGTAGGGTTCGACCAGCAGTACCCGGCTCATCGACGGTCCCGCTCTCCCAGGTGGGCGACGACGACATCGGCCAGGATCGTCAGCACGGCCAACAGGCCGATGTGGTGCACCGACCGCCCCCAACTGGGCCACGAGAACGAAGGCTCGTACCCCCACCGGACCTGCAGGAACACGATGTACGCCACGCCGGTTCCGAAGGTGGCGAGGGGCAACAGAACCCGGAGGACCCGCCACGACGGCCGGGTGGCCGTCCACCAGGTGACCGCCCCGAGCACCACACCGACCCACGGCCGGGACAGGACGGCCCCGAGCGCCGCCATGGCGACCGCGGCGGCCATGGCCGGTCGCTGACCCAGCGACACGCCGGGAGAGCGGGGATCCACCAGCACCGGCGCCTCCACCCACGACCAACCCGCCGGTCTCCGGCGCAGGGTCAGTACCAGACATCCCAGCAGGGCCACCGCCGACACGAACAGGCCGCGCCACACGGCGCCCTGGGGTGTCCACGTGAACGCCACCTCGTGTTCGCCGGCCCCTCCGGCGGGCACCAGCCAGCCGTTGGCGAAGCCGTCCACCAGATCCGGGGCGCCAAGGTCCGTCCCGTCGATGGAGGCCCGCCAGCCCTCGTCGAAGCTCTGCCCCAGGACCAGCCAGAACGGGCCGCCGTCGCCGGTGAACGTCGCCGACAGCGAGGTGCGGCCCGCATCCACGTCGACGGCCGGCGGCTCGACCACCGCGGTCTCGGCCCAGCCCGATGCCGGGACGCCGCCCGCCCCGGACAACAACACCAGCCGGTCGACCTGCAGGCCGGTGTGGCGCCCATCGGCGGTACGCACCTCGTGGGAGCCGGCGGACAGCGCCAGGTCGTGACATGCCTCCAAGGCCAAGCCCCGCCCATCCAGGGCGTCGGCCACCGAACCCGTGACCCGGACGGCCACCGGGGTCCCGTCGACGGTGAGCAGGTCGTCGCGGCACCCGGTGTCGATCCGGTCGGCGAGGACCGGGGCGGCCAGCCCGGGGATGCCCAGGTCGACGATGGCCACCGGCAGGACGACGTCGCCGCCCGAGTACCAGTTGTGGGTCTCCCGTTCGTCGACCGCGGCGACGGTGACGGTGATCGTCGACCCGGTGACCGGCTCGGGCAGGGTCACCGGCACCGTGACCGGGCCGTCACTCCCCTCGGGCACGACGAGGTCGACGAGGACCGAGCTGTCGTCGCCGGCCACCCACAGGCTGGTCGGCAGGCTGTGATGACCGTCGACCAGCACAGTGACGCCCAGGCGCTGGACGGTGAGCGGGGCCGGCAGGTCGTAGGCCACCCACTGGCCCACCTGGTCGAGGAACTCGGGACTCCAATGGGTGCTCGGATCGCCGTCGACCGCGGCCAGGGCCCGGGCCCGAAGATCGCCGGCCAGCCGGTCGCTCGACCGGGCGACGGGGTCGTCCGGTCCATCGACGCCCAGCAGGGCGTCCAGCACCTCGTCGGGCGCCCAGTCGGACAGGCGGGCCGTACCGGTCAGCGTGAACCCCCGTTCGCTGGGGAGCTCGACGGCCCGCACGATCGTCCGCTCGGGGTCGGGCCGCACCGGCTCGGCCGGGTTGGTGCGCTGTCTCGTCACCACGACGGCCAGCTCGTGATCCAGGTCGTCGACCCCGGCCAACAGGTCGGCCGGCACCCTGACGACCTCGTCGACGGTCACCCCGATGTCGATCTCGGCGAACCCGCTCATAGCCGGTGTCCCCACCCCGTCCACGAACTCGAAGGCCACCTGCCGGAACTCCGTGGGGGCTATCTCCACCACCTGGCCGTCGACGCCGTACGACCGCTCGTCGAGCACCACCTCGAACGGCTCGGCCCCGTCGAAGGCCACGGTCAGGCGTCGGACCCGGCGCTCCTGGGGGCCCACCTGGGGCTGGACGAACACAATCCGGTCGGTGGACACCGCCTGCTCCAGTGCCAGCTCCAGACGGGGGGTGACCGGCTCGCCGTACTCGTCGACCCGCCAATCGGTCAGCGGGTCACCATCGAAGGCGTTGACCGGTCGGAACTCGGGGTTCAACGTGATGCGGTTGCCGTAGCCGGTGGCCACCACCGCCGCTGCGCCGATCGGCCCTTCGGCCGTCGCCGCTCGGTACTCGGTCACGGTGGCCGGTGCCCCCTCGACGGGCCGGATCCGGGCGTCGCTCACGTCGTCGACCAGCCACCGCTGACCCGCTGGCTCGGTGAAGCCGACGTTGGCGTTGAGCGAGTACCACCGCTCGGCCCGCTCCCGGTCGGTGTCGGTCAGCACCAGCCGCTCGCCGGGCGACGGTGCCCCCGATCCCGCGTAGCGCACCACACCGCCGTCGACGTCGAGCAGGCCGGCGGCGGCCAGGGCCACGAGCCCCTCCCCGTCGCCGGACACGACCAGGGCGCCGGTGGACGGACGTACCCGGACCAGCCCGAGCGGCTCGTCGACCGGGAACACGGCGACCGGCGGCGGATGCTCAGCGTCGACCGGGATCCCCAATTCGACCTCGTCGATCATCGGGCGGTCCGGGTTGGCCACGTTGGGTGTCGGCACGCCGAACGCCACCGGTGCCGACAGCCCGGCGGGCGGCTCGGCCAGCTGGGCCCACAGCGGCCGGGGCCGGGCGGTGCGGTAGCGCTCGTACTCGAGGTCGCTGCGCAGCACCACGTCACCGACGCCGAGCAGCCGGGCCAGCGGGGCCAACGCCTCTGGCTCGAACCAACCCTCCTGGATGCCCCGGTCCAGGGCGACCAACAGGTTGGCGCCCGATTCGTCCCCGTGGGGCAGCAGCTCGCGGGCCACGAACGGACGGTCCATCAGCCCCGGCGTCACCGGGTCGAGGGTGTGGCCCCAGCGGTACGACGCGAAGTCGCTGCCGGGGACCTCGAGGACCCGCTGGTCGGGGTGGCCGGCATCAAGGTGGTCGGCCGCCTCGGTCCAGTACGCCGGCACCTCCTCCCGGTGGAACCGGTCCGCCACGAGCCCGCCGGTCCACAGGGCCGGCAGGTTGGCTGCCGCCGCCACAATGACGACGCCTGCCGCCAGATGACCCAGCCGGGGGCGGTGGGCGGCCAGTGCCTGGAGGCCCATGGCAGTGAAGGCGGCCAGGCCCAGCACCACCAGTGGCGCCGCCCGCTGAGTGTTCCGCAGGCTGAACACCAGGTCGGACGACCCCACGGCTCGGTCGAACAGGTACCCGTAAAGCGACCGGCCCGCGTACCAGAACGACCCGACGGCCAGCACCAGGCCGACGGCGGTGACCACCGTGAAGTAGGCCCGGTGGCGCCACCGGACGACCGCCGCGCCGACCAGCCCCACCCCGGCCACACCGAACGACAGGAGCAGCAGGGGAAGGCGCTCCATGTAGGCCCCGGCCAGACCGTTCAACCACAGACCCTCGGAGTCGTGGCCGTAGAAGAACCAGTAGCCCAGACCCCGGAGGATCTCGAACGACGTCGTCGTGGCGTTGGTGGCCCGCAGGGTCTCCGTCAACGACAGGATCGGCAGACCGTGCCCGCCGCCGACGGCGAGGGCCAGCATCCACCACAGTTGGGTGGTGAACGTCAGCACCGCGGCCCGCACCACGGCGCCGGCCGCCGAACGCCACCCCACCCGATCGTCGGTGCACGCCGCCACCGGAGCCCACAGCACCGCACCGAGGACCACGAAGAAGATCGAGCTGCCGTTCATCGAACCGGCCACGGTGACGAGGAGGGCGAACACCGCCGGCCACCGCCAGCCCCCGGACGCCACGGCGGCGGCCATGGCGAGCACCAGCCACGGGAACACGGCATACGGCAGCAGCAGCGCCGACTGTCCGGTCAGGTGGCCGAGCAGATACGGGCTGAGCATGTAGCACAGGGCCCCGGCCAACTGGGCCGGCCGACCCGTCGCCACATCGGGAGCCACCCGCCGGAGCAGGGCCAGCATCCCCAGCCCTGCGACCACCAGGATCGACCCGTACCAGAGCCGCTGTACCACCCAGTCGGCCAGCCCCAGGGTCTGGCCCAGCCAGAAGAACGGACCCACCGGGAACAGGTAGCCGATGTACTGGTGGGTGACGGTCCCCAGCCCGAAGTCCGGATTCCAGAGTTCGGGGGCACCGGCGATGAGCTCCCCGGCATCGAGGTGCAGGTACTGCTTGATGTCGGCGTTGACGGCACCGGGGCGGGTCAAGAGCAGCGGTACGTAGGCGACGACGACGAGGACGGCCTCGCGCCACCGGGTCCGGAGGGCCGTCACCTGCCGCGCCGCTCGGCGTCGTCGCACAGGGCGTCGAGGATCACCGCTGCCGTGTGCTCCCACCGGAACCGTCGGGCCCGGGCCACCGCTCCGGCAGCGAGCCGGCGGCGCTGACCCTCATCGGAGAGGACTTCGGCGATGGTCGGGGCCAGGGCGCCGATGTCGGCCAGCCGACCGGTCTCACCATCGACGACGGCATCGACATGGCCGGGGATGCGGGTGACCACCGCCGGGGTGCCGCACGCCGCGGCCTCGGTAATGGTCATGTTCCACCCCTCCCGGCGGGACGGGGCGGCGAGCAGCCAGGCCCGCCGGTACAGGTCGATCTGCTCGTCACGGTCGACGAACCCGGCCAGCCGCAGCCAGCCACCGGCCCCCCGCTCGGCCACCTCGGCGGCCACCGCCGCCCGGCCCGGCCCGTCGCCGAACACCACGGCCTCGAGATCAGGCACCCGCTCCCGCACTGCGGCGAGCAGGCCCGGGAGGAGGTCGAGCCCCTTGGGGGGCATGAAGCGGCCGCCGGCCACGACCAGCGGCCGTTCGGACCTGGGCACCCCGGGGTCAACGTCGTAGTTGTCGTCGACGCCCACCGGCCCGATGCGCAGACGATCGGTGGCCACCCCCATGTGCTCGGTGATCTCGGCCGCCGACGACGGCGACAACGTCACGATCGGAGTCCGGCGGTAGACGGCCCGCACCCCGAACCGTTCGGTGAGGTGACCGATCTGGGCCAGGCCAGGAGGAGCCAGGTCCCGCCAGGTGCCGATGTGGCAGTGGTGGGCCACCGCCACCCGGGGCCGACGGGTCCACAGCGGCACCAGGAACGGCATGCCGTGGAACACGTCGACGACACCGTCGGCCGGGCCCAGGCGCCCTCGCAGCGTGTCGAGGGCCGCGCCGGGGAACACACCCACCCGACCGCCCCGCCGGTGCACCTCCACGCCGTTGCGGGTCACCGACCGTGGCCCGTCGGGGACGGCGGCCGCCCGGACCGAGACATCCAGCCCGGCGTCCGCCCACCGACGGGTCACCTCGGCCAGATGCACCTCGGATCCGCCGGCGTCAGGTGCGTCGAGATCCCGCCAGGTCACAGCGACCACGTGTCGGATCCCCAGACGTCGGGCCCGTTCGACGACCTCAGGGAGGGGCCGGGCCGCGTCGACGTACGTGTCCGGCGCACCCATGGCCCTCCGGTCTAGCAGCCCGGGCGTCGCGGACGGCCGTCAAGGACCCCACGGTGGCGCCGCCCCCACCGGTGGCGGTGCGATACTCAGCGACGGCCGCCCACGCCGCCGCACCACCATGTCTGCCCCCGACCCCCACCCCACCGGCGTCGACCGCATCGAGGTCGGCGAACCGATCGCCATCCCGGCCCAACGGTCGCTGGTCGTCCCCATGTACTGCGAACGCGAGCGCATCGGCACCACCCTCGAACAGCTGGCCGGATCACCGCTCGACGACCCCGGCGTCCACATCCTGCTCGTCGACGACGGCAGCACCGACGACACCGTCACCGTCGCCGTGGCCGCCGCCGAACGGCTCCGCCTGGGCCTCAGCGTGCTGGCCTGTCCCGTCAACCGGGGCAAGGGCGCCGCGGTACGCACCGGCATGCTGGCCGCCACGGCACCGGCCGTGGTGTTCGTAGACGCCGACCTGTCCACCGGCGTCGACGACGTCGTCCGCTGCTTCGAAGCCGTCGAGGACGGCACCGCTGACGTGGTGTACGCCGACCGGTCCCTCGCCGGGAGTTCGATCGCCACCTCCCAACCGTGGCACCGGGTGTTCATCGGCCGGCGATTCAACGGCCTGCTGCGCCGCCTGGCCCTGACCGACGAGTTGGACACGCAGTGCGGGCTCAAGGGGTTCACCGCCGAGGCGGCGGCAACGGTCTTCGGCCGGCTCGCCACCGACGGCTACGCATTCGACGTCGAGGTCCTGGCCCTGGCCCGGCGTCACGGCCTGGAGTCCCGGCCGCTCGCCGTGACGTGGTCCCATGTCGAGGACAGTCGTGTACGCCCGGTCGCCGACGGCTTCCGGATGCTGCTCGACGCCCTGGCCATCCGACGGCGGCTCCGACGCCCAGCCAGCCCTTCTCCGGGCAACCAGGACACGCCGTGACCGACGCCCCCAACGGCACCGGCCTGACCCGCTTCCGGAAGATGTGGCGGCTGTTCCGCAACGAACGCCACGATCCGGCGCCCTTCTACCGGGCGCTCGGTGCGGAGACGGCGCTGGACCTGGATCGACGTCACGGCCTCGGCGGCAGCCGGGTGCTCGACGTGGGATGCGGGCCCGGCTGGTACGTCGAAGCCATGCGCGACAAGGGCGCCACGGTCACCGGCATCGAGTACGGCGCCGATCCCCTCCTGCGGGCCGATCCGCCGATTCCCGGCCTGGCCCGGGGCGACGCCACCCGACTGTCCTTCGCCGACGGCACGTTCGACGGCGTGTTCTGCTCCAACATGCTCGAACACGTCGAGGACACCAAGGCGGTGGTCGACGAGTTGGTGCGGGTGCTGCGACCCGGCGGCTGGTGCTACCTGTCGTGGACCAACTGGTACTCACCGCATGGCGGCCACAACATGAACCCGTACCAGTACCTCGGGCCCACACGGGGCCCCCGGCTCTACGAGCGCCGCCACGGTCCGCCACCCGACAACCGATTCGGCGAGGGCCTGTTCGCCGTACACATCGGCCCCACCCTCCGGCTGCTGCGCAGCCACCCAGGCCTCACCGTCGACCGGGTCGAACCCCGCTACTGGCCGTGGGCCAGGCCCATCGTCGCTGTCCCCGTCCTGCGGGAGTTCCTGACCTGGAACTGCGTGGTGCGCTTCACCCGTGGTAGCGCCGCGGGATCCTGACCCCCAACGACGTCAACACCTCGTAGCCGATGGTCCCCACGAGTTGGGCCACCTCGGGCACCCGGAGCGTCTCGTCGCCCTGGCTGCCGAGCAGCACGACCTCGTCGCCGACCTGCACCCCGTCGTCGACCTCGACCACCATCTGGTCCATGGTGACGACACCGCGTATCGGACGACGCTGCCCCCCGATGAGCACCACACCACCGTCCCACCATCCCCGGGCGATGCCGTCGGCGTAGCCGATGGGCACGGTGGCCAACCGGGTCAGCCGGTCGGCGGTCCACCGGTGGCTGTACGACACGCCCTCACCGGCCTCGACCTCCTGGAGATGGGCCACCTCGCTGCGGAGACGAGCCGCCGGCCGCAGGCCCAGATCGGCGCACTGGTCGCGGAAGGGCGCCGCCGGCTCGACGCCGTAGATGCCGATGCCGGTCCGCACCATGGTGCGGTGGGCGCCCGGCCGGCTGAGGGTGGTCGCCGTGTTGGCGGCGTGCACGATCGACGGCCGGTGGCCGGCGGCTGCCAGGTCGGCCAGCACGGCGTCGAATCGGTCCAGCTGGGTTTCGTTGAACGGGTCGTCGGGCCGGTCGGCCACCGCCAGGTGGGTCATGAGACCCTCCAACACGAGGCCGGCCCCGGCCAGATGGTCGGCCAGGGCCACGGCCTGCGGTGGGCGGGCCCCGACCCGGTGCATACCGGTGTCGATCTTGAGATGCACCGGAGCACCGGGGGCCGCGGCGGCGAAGGCGTCGATGCCGGCGGTCGTGTACACGGTCGGCCGCACCCCGCCGAGGGCGGCGACGTCAGCCATCTCGCCGGGCCGCGGTTCGGAGAACAGCAGGATCGGAACGTCCAGCCCGGCGGCCCGCAACTCCGCCGCCTCGTCGACCAAGGCCACGCCCAGCCAGCGGGCCCCGGCCTCGACGGCGGCCAGGGCGACGGCCGTCGCACCGTGGCCGTAGGCGTTGGCCTTGACGACGGCACACAGGTCACCGCCAGGCACCAGCCCCGACAGCACACCCACGTTGTGGCGGATGGCGCCCAGGTCGATGTCGCACCAGGTGGGACGCATCAGCGTCCCCGTCGATCGTCGATTCCCATGGCCACCATGATGCCCGGCAGATCCCGGTCCAGGTCACCAGCGACCACACCGGTGGCCGGCAGGTCGTCGAGGAGGGCACCGTGGACCACCACGGCGGCCGACGCGGCGTCGAATGGTTCGGCCCCCCTGGCCAGGAAGCCACCGATGATCCCGGCCAGCACGTCACCGCTGCCCGCCGTGGCCAGCCGCTGGTCGCCGCACCGGGCGATCCGCACCAGACCCCCCGGTGCGGCCACCACGGTGGTCGGACCCTTCAACAACACCACGGCCCCCGCAGTAGCCGCCAGCGACCGCGCCGCGGCGATCCGGTCGTCGCCCGGCGACCCCCCGGCCAGGTGGGCGAACTCGCCGTCGTGCGGGGTGAGAACAGCGGGCGTGCGGCGTCCGGCGAGGACCGCGACGTCCACGATGGCCCGCAGGCCGTCGCCGTCGACGACCAGCGGCCGGTCGACCCCGGCCGCGACCCGCCGGACGGCCTCGGCCGGGGTGGCGCCCAGGCCGGGTCCGACCACCAGCGAGGCGAAACGGTCGGCGTCGGCCAGGTCGAGGTCGGGGTTCAGCGGATGCTCGACCACCTCCAGGGGCGCTTCAGCGGCGGCTCCTCCCGGCACCGAGAGCCTCACGTACCCGGCGCCCGAGCGCTGTGCGGCCCGGGCGGCCAGCACGGCGGCTCCGGTCATGCCCGGACTGCCGGCGACCACCCAGCAGGCGTGGTCCCATTTGTGGGCGTCGGCGGGACGTCCCGGTACCAGCGCGGCCACGTCGGTCCACTCGACCTCGGCGATGGTCGACGACGACACGTCCAGCCCGATGTCGGCCAGCACGACCTCCCCGCACCACGCCGGGCCGTCGCCGAGCAGGTGGCCGGGCTTGAGGGCGGCGAAGGTCACCGTCCGTGCCGCCCGGGCAGGCCGGCCGAGACGCCGGCCGGTGAGCCCGTCGATCCCCGACGGCAGGTCGACGGCCAGCACGTCGGCATCGGTGGCCGGCGCTTCGTATGGCCGGCCCAGGCCGGTCCCGTAGGCGGCGTCGACGACCAGGTCGACGTCGTCAAGTCGGGCCGGGGCCTCGGCGGCGTCGATCACGGCGACGCGGATGCCGGCCTCGGCGAGCAGCCGGGCCGCCACCCGTCCGTCGGCACCGTTGCTGCCCTTCCCGGCGACGACGGCCACCGATCGGCGGCCCGCCAACAGGTCGATGGCGGCTGTAGCCACCGCCGTCCCGGCCCGTTCGACCAGCTCTTCGACCGACACGCCGGCGGCCTCGTCGATGGCGGCCATCTCGCCCGGGGTGACGATCGGACGCACGGACGGTGACCTCAGAGGGCGACGGCGGTGGCCATGGCCAGGCCGTCGGTGTGGCTGAGGGTGAGCAGCCAACGGGTCACCCCGGCGGCCTGCGCCGCCTCAGCGGCCGTGCCGTGCAGGACCAGGCCCGGCTGGCCCGACGGCTCCCTCGTCACCTCGATGTCGTACATCGCCGCCCCGCCGAGGCCGAGGCCCAGCGCCTTGAGCACGGCCTCCTTGGCCGCGAACCGGGCCGCGTACCGTTCGGTCGGATCGTGGCGCAGGTCCGCGTAGGACCGCTCCCCGTCGCGGAACAGCCGCTGGCGCAGGCCCGGCGTCCGTTCCAGGGACCGCCGGAACCGGTCGATGTCGACCAGGTCGGTGCCGATACCGATCACGACCGCAGCCGGTCGGCGATGGCCCCCACCGGTTCGACGAGGAGGTCCTCGACGGGTAGGCCGCTGAGCAGATCGTCGCGCAGGGTGGGTTCGGTCTCGCACACCGCGTCGCGGATCTCGTCGTAGCGGTCGTGGTAGCCCTGCAGGACACCGCGCAGCACGTCGGCACCGAGGCGGTCGGCCACCACGACGTGCAGCAGGGTCAGCCCCACGGCTTCGGCATCCTTGACTTCGGGCACCAACACGAGGGTGCGGCCGTCCCTGACCCCTCGGGTGACGAGCACCTTGCGCTCGATGGCCACCCGATGCTTGGTGCCGCGCAGCACCGGGTCGCGGTCGGTGCGGGACACGATGCCGGTTGACACGCCGCCCCGATCGACGATGGCCGTCGTCGGGGTACCGGAGTCGAGCCCGTCGATGCGGTACCTGGTGAAGCCCACGACGTCGACGACCGCCGGATCCAGGTCGGCGAGCAGCCGCAGGGTGCGGTAGCTGAGCCGGTCACGCGGCGACCCGGCGTCGATGACCGCCCGGGCCAGCCGAGCTTCGAGCAGGGTTTCGTCGGTGCGGGAGATGCCGACGGTCACCGTCTTGGCCTGATGCTTGATGGCGTCGATGGGGCGAGTCAGTTCCTCGATGGCCACCGTGAGGGCTGCGGCGAGGTCGTCGAGCACCAACGCCGGGGTGCCGACCCGGCCGAACTCCCGCTGGTACGAGTCGAGGGGGACGTCACCGACGGCGTACCGGAACAGGCTGGCCAGGCGCACCGCGGTCGAGGCCTCGAGATGGCCGTTGAGGCGGCCCGACCGTAGTTCGTCGGCGAAGCGGGACGCCACGGGTGCCAGCTCACTGCGGACCTCGGCGATCGTGTCGTCGGCCGGACCGGCATCGGATCCGGTCTCGGAGAGCGCCACCGCCGCGTGCTCGATCGCCGCGTGGGCGACACGCAGCGGATCGGCCTGGGCGTCGATGGCCCGGGCCGCCTCGTAGCCGAACAGGTGGCCCACCATGGCCGCCGGCAGGAACGCCAACCGCGGGTGCACGGCAGGCACGGTCACCGTGTCGAGGGCGTCGCCGAACCGACCCGTGCCCTCGTCGAGGACGACGATGGGAGCCGCCTTGTGGGCCCGGTAGATGGCGACCTCCTTGGCGACGTCGTCGGCAGTGGACCCGACCAGACCGGTTGCGCACACCAGGATCAACGGTTCGGACGAGAGGTCGATGTGCTTCTTGTCCTCGGTGGCGTCGCTGGCGATGGACTTGTAACACAGCTCGGACAACTTGATCCGGATCTCGCGGGCGGCGACCAGGTTGCCGCCGCTGCCGACCACGGCCCAGTGCCGTCGTGGCGGCGCGTGACGGCCGGCCACGACACCGATGTGGGTCCGTCGGGCCAGCACCTGCTCCATGACCTCGGGCAGGCTGCGTAGGCCGGACAGCAACGCCTGGCGGTCCGGAGCGCCGTCGACCCCCATGGCATCGGCCATCGCCGCGGCCAACAGGAACCCGGCGGTCGCCTGGGCGTAGAAGGCCTTGGTGGAGGCCACGCTCATCTCCACGTCCCGACCGTCGGAGGTGTAGAGCACGCCGTCGGCCCGATCGGTGAGATCGCTGTTGCGCCGGTTCACGATGGCCACGACCCTCGCTCCCCGGGACCGGACGAGATCGACGGTGCGGTTGGTGTCGGTCGTGGTGCCCGACTGGCTGATGGCAACGACACAGGTGTCGGACATGTCGGGTCGCAGCCCGAAGCCGGACAACTCGGTCGCCGGTGACACCTCGACCCGCACACCGTGGTGGCCGATCTCGGCTTCGATGGCAGCGGCGACCGCTTCGCCGGCTACCGCGGCCGTGCCCTGCCCGATGACGACGACCCTGCCGATGCAGCCGGCGGCCAGCGCGTCCCGCAACTCGTCGTTGAGGGTGCCCGAACCCAGGTGGACGTCGATGCCGCCGTCGGGCCGATCCACGAGATGGCCGCGCAGCGTCGACCGCACCGAGTTCGGCGACTCGCCGATCTCCTTGAGCAGGTAATGCGGGTGGTCACCCCGGTCGATGTCCCGGGTGGTGATCTCGGCCCGGGTGAGGTGGCTGGCGTCGACAGGCAACGGACGCTCGTCGAAGGACCACCGGGTGATGCCGTCGACGGTTCCGGCCAGCCGGCCGTCCAGCTCGACGACCTGACCCCTGCTCACAATCGGGTTTACGGCATCGGCCGGGGTCTCGCCGTCCATGCGCAGATAGGTGTCGGCCACCTCGACCACACCGTAAGGCTCGCTGGCCACGACGAACGCGTCGTCGGCCAGACCGACGTAGAGGGCCTGGCCGCTCCCCCGCAGCGACAGCAGCAGGCGATCCGGGGTGGCGCCGACCGACGCCGCAATGGCCAACGAACCCTCGAAGGATCGCACGGTCCGCAGGAAGGCGGCGAGCGGTTCTTCGCCTCGGGTCAGGTAGGCGGCACACAGCCCGGGCACGACCTTGGCGTCGGTGGTGATCTCGTCGACGACCGTGAGGCCCTCGGCGGCGGTCAGGTCGGCGTGATTGTCGACGTCGCCGTTCTGGACGGCGGTGACGACCGGTGCCCGACCGTCGTCGGACCGCGGCGACTCGAGCGGGTGAGCGTTGGCTTCGGAGATGATGCCCACGCTGGCCCAGCGGGTGTGGCCGAGCACCGCCCCCTCGACGTCGGGCGAGGCGAGGGCTCGGGCCAGGTCGTCGTCGTGCCGCAGGGCCGCACGCAGGGCCGTGGTGTTGTCGCCCAGTTCCCCGATCTCGGCGGCCACCTTGGCTACGACGGCCAACCCTCCGTCGGGCAGTCGACGCGTCGCCCCCGACCGGTACAGCGGGTCGTCGCGGTCCACGGCGTCGACGCCATGGCCCCACAACGAGACCTGCAGGCCGGCCGAGTCGCGACCCCGAACCTCCAGTCGGTCGATCGCCGTGAGGGCCTGCTGGATCGACAACAGCACCGCCAGCCCGGCCGGACTCGGCGGGTGGGTGACCGACGCCAGATCCCCCACGCCGCGGCACGTGCCGAGCCGGTCCCGGGCGACGGCCCAGGCGGCGTCGCGGACCCGCGTCAGGTGGGCATTGCTGGCTTCGGGGTCGCCCGAACCGGCGTCCAGCGCCGACTCGACGGGTCCGAGGCTTCCGACGAGCTCGGCCATGCGGTCGTCGATGGTGGTGGCCAGGTCGGGATGCTCGAGCAGGGTACGCAGGCCCGGGACCCCGCGCAGGAGCCGGTCGGCCGATTCGAGCAACTCGGCCACATCGTCCAGCACGGCCGGGTCGGCGGTCGCCACCAGGCCGACGGCCTGGGCGATCGGGTCCATGACCTCCGCGGGGGTCGGCGGCACCCGCGTGGACGGGCGACGCAGGACCGCGATGATGCCGCACATGTCGCCCTTCCCTTCTGTCGGTGCCG
>CAZPGL010000019.1:26051-39257 GCA_964586175.1 uncultured Microthrixaceae bacterium
CCGCCGGACCTCGGCCGCGAGACGTTCGGCCTCCTCGCCGGCCGAGACCGCATCGGCCGCCTCGACCATCACCCGGATCAACGGCTCGGTGCCCGAGGCCCGGACGAGCACCCGGCCGTCGTCGCCGAGGGTCCGGTGGACCGCGTCCATTGCGGTCTCCAACCCGGCGATGATGTCGTCGCCCGGCCGCCGCACCGCCACGTTGATGAGCACCTGTGGGGCCTTCACGACGAGTTCAGTGGCCCACGCGCCCAGCGAGCTGTCCCGGCGGCGGGCGGCATCGAGCGCCTGCACGCCGGTGAGCAGCCCGTCACCGGTGGTGGCCAGGTCGGCGAAGATCAAATGCCCCGACTGCTCGCCGCCGAGCATCCACCCACCGTCGTGGAGCGCCTCGAGCACGTACCGGTCGCCAACCGCAGTCTCGTGCACGGCGATGCCGTGTCCGGCCAATGCCCGACGCAGGCCCAGGTTGGCCATCACGGTGACGACCACCGTGCCGTCGGCCAGCAGCCCCCGCTCGTGACGGTCCACGGCGCAGACGGCCAGCAGGTGGTCGCCGTCGAGCAGTGTGCCGTCGGCGGCCACCGCCACGACCCGGTCGCCGTCGCCGTCGAAAGCGAGGCCGGCGTCAGCGCCCCGGTCGACCACCTCGCGTTGCAGGGCTTCGGGCTGGGTGGAGCCACAGCGTTCGTTGATGTTGCGCCCGTCGGGTTCGGCGTGGATGACCGCCACCTCCGCGCCCAGCCGCTCGACGACCTCCGGAGCCCAACTCGACATGGCGCCGTGCGCGCAGTCCAGGACCACCCGCAGACCCGACAGGGCTCCGGTGCCGACCGAAGCGACCACGGCGTCGGCCCAACGGGTGTCGACCACCTCGTCGGGGGCCCGGGGTCCGAGGGGTTCGAGGGGTGGAAGGCGGTGCCAGCGCCGTTCGACGGCCATCTGGGCGGTGTCGTCCAGCTTGCGTCCGCCGGGACCGAACACCTTGACGCCGTTGTCCGACCAAGGGTTGTGGGAGGCCGACACGACGGCACCGGCGATGCCGTCTAGGGCCGCCAGATGGGCGACAGCCGGCGTGGGGACCACACCGAGGCGTGTGACGGCGACCCCCGCCTCCAGGAAGCCCTCGGCCAGCGCCCGTTCGAGGGCCGGACCGGACACACGGGTGTCGCGTCCAATGACGACCCGGTCGGCGCCCAAGTGTTCACCGGCCGCCCGCCCGAGGGCGCGCACCACCGGCTCGGTGAGCTGGGTGTCAGCCCGGCCCCGGACACCGTCGGTGCCAAAGCGCAGAGCCGGATCCGTCATGGGGTGTCGTGCGGCGCCGAGATCGTGGGAGCCCGACCGCCGGCGATCAGCGCTTGCTGTACTGCGGAGCCTTGCGGGCCTTCTTGAGGCCGTACTTCTTCGACTCCTTCTTCCGGTCGTCCCGGGAGAGGAGGCCGGCCCGCTTCAGCACCTCGCGGCGCTCGGGTTCGAGGGCCTCGAGGGCCCGGGCGATACCCAGGCGCAGGGCGCCGGCCTGGCCGGCCACCCCGCCACCGTGGAGGGTGGCGTCGATGTCGTAGGCGCCTTCGGTCCCGGTGACCCGCAGGGGCTCGAGGAACACGAGGCGATGGCTCTCCGACGGGAAGTAGTCGTTGACGGCGCGGCCGTTGACGGTCACGGTGGGGTCGCCGGTCACGGGACGCAGGCGGACCCGCGCCACCGCGCCCTTGCGGCGGCCGGTGGTCTGGACGAGGGGGTTGGGCATCGAAGGCTCCTCGATCAGGCGGTGCGCGCCCGGGCGTGCTCGATGGTCAGGGTCTGAGGCCGCTGGGCCTCGTGGGGGTGCTCGGCACCGCGGTAGACCTTCAGCTTCTTGAGCATCTGGCGGCCGAGGCGGGTCTTGGGCAGCATGCCCCGGACGGTGCGGCGCACGGCCTCTTCGGGGCGGTCGGCCAGCAGGTCGCCGTATCGGCGGGTGCGGAGGCCGCCGGGGAACCCGGAGTGGTCGTAGACGTTCTTGTCGGTGGCCTTGGCGCCGGTCAGCACCACCTTGTCGGCGTTCACGATGATGACGTGGTCCCCGGTGTCGATGTGGGGGGCGAAGGTGGGCTTGTGCTTGCCGCGAAGGATGGAAGCCACCTCGGTGGCCAGGCGGCCGAGCACCAGGCCGTCGGCGTCGACGACGTGCCAGGCACGCTCGATCTCGCTGGCCTTGGGGGTGTACGTGGACACGGAACTACCTCTGGTACGGGCTGTCGAAAAGCGTCGAGGGGGCGGGTCCAGCCGTTCAGCCGGATGGCCCGGACCCCGTGGACCGAGGGTCAAGGCTACGGCGGCGGCCGATTCCCGGCAACCCGCTACCGATCGACCGGGACGGGGTCAGGGGTCACCAGACCGGTGCCGAGTCCGGATACCGCACCGACCACAGGGTCAAGCCGTGCGGCGGGGCCGGTTCGCCGGCGGCGTGGCGGTCGCGGGCGGCCAGCACCGCCGGGACGGCCGCCGCCGGTGTTCGGCCCCGCCCGACATCGACGAGGGTGCCGACGATCGACCGCACCATCTGATGACAGAACGCGCCGGCCGTGACCTCGAACACCACGTCGTCGCCCTCGGTGGTCCACTCGGCCGATTCGACCCGTCGGACGAGGCTGCGCTCCGGCTCGCCGGCCGCCACCTTGGGACGGCGGCAGAACGAGGAGAAGTCGTGCTCGCCCACCAGGTGGCCGGCCGCGGCGTTCATGGCGGCCACGTCGAGGGGCTGGGGGACGTGCCACGCGGTCGCCGCCGAGAACGGGTCCGGGTCGGGATGGTTGCGGACCCGGTACCGGTACCGGCGACCGGTGGCCGAGAAGCGGGCATCGAATCCGTCCGTGGCTGCGTCGAGCGACGAGACGACGATCTCCGGGCCGCAGAGCCGGTTGACCGACCGGCGGACGGCGTCGAGGTCGGTCCCCTCAGGGGCGTCGAAGCTGACGACCTGACCGACGGCGTGGACGCCCCGGTCGGTGCGGCCGGCACACGTGACCGCCAGCTCGGTGCCCAGCACCCTGCTCAGCGCGGCGTCGAGATCACCGGCGACCGTCCGGACGCCGGCGTTGGCGGCGAAACCGTGGAACGGGGTGCCGTCGTAGGCGACGGTGCCCCGGACCCGCACGACGGGTCGACTCAGACGAGCTCGATGCGGGCCATCGGCGCGTTGTCGCCGTGGCGCGGGTCGACCTTCAGGATCCGGGTGTAGCCCCCGGGGCGGTCGGCGTAGCGGGGACCGATGTCCTCGAACAACTTGGCCGCCATCTCCTTGTCGCGGAGGAAGGCCACGGCCTGGCGGTGGTTGTGCAACCCGCCCTTCTTGGCCTTGGTGATGAGCTTCTCGGCGATGGGGCGCACCGCCTTGGCCTTGGCCTCGGTGGTGGTGATGGCCTCGGCGGCGATCAGGGACGCCACGAGGTTGGCCATCATCGACTTCTGATGGGCGGCGCTTCCGCCGAACCGGCGGCCCTTCTTGGGGGTGGCAGGCATGTCTCGGACCTCGTCAGTCGCGGACGTGCAGCGTCAGGCCGCGCTCGTCGAGCTTCTCGATGACCTCGTCCAGCGACTTCTGGCCGAAGTTGGTGATGGCCAGCAGGTCATCCTCGGTCTTTTCGAGCAGCTGCCCGACGGTGTCGACCTGGGCCCGCTTGAGGCAGTTGCGGGGACGCTCCGACAGGTCGAGGTCCTCGATGGGCAGGTCCATGTCGGGGGAACCGCCGCCCACCGGACCGGCCTCACCGAGCTCGAGGCCCTGGGGCTCGTCGCTCATCTCCTCGACCAGCTGGACGAGGGCCCGCAGGGTGCCACCGGCCGACGCCAGGGCGTCCCGGGGGCTCATGGAGCCGTCGGTCTCGACCTCGAGCACCAGGCGGTCGTGGTCGGTGGACTGGTCGACCTGCATCGGCACGACGTCGAAGCTGACCCGCCGGACCGGCGAGAACAGGGCGTCGACGGGGATGATCCCGATCAGGCCGTCGCCCAGCGAACGGTTGGAGGACAAGAAGCCCCGGCCCCGTTCGATGGTGATCTCGGCAGCCAGACGGCCGCCGCCGTTGACGGTCGCCAACGGCAGATCGGGGTTGAGGATCTCGATGTCGGCGTGGGTGCCCAGGTCACCGGCGGTGACCACAGCGGCGCCGCGCACGTCGAGACGAACGGTGACCGCCTCGTCGCTGTGGCAGCGCACGACGACGTCCTTCAGGTTCAACACGATGTCGGCCACGTCCTCGACGATGCCGTCGAGGGTGCTGAACTCGTGGTCGGCGTCATCGAAGCGGACCTGGGTGACGGCGGCACCGGGAATCGACGACAGCAGGGTGCGCCGGAGCGAGTTGCCCAGCGTGTGGCCGAAGCCCGGCTCGAGCGGGCCGACGGCGAAGTCCTGCCGGTTGTCCTGGGCATCGTCGACGATCTCGACGGTGGGTCGCTGAATGACCAGCATGCGATGTGTACCTCTTGTGACAGGGTCGGGGCACAGGTCCCCGGGGATTTGTGGAACGACTACTTGCTGTACAGCTCGACGATGAGCTGTTCGCGCACGGGGATATCGATCTGCTCGCGCACCGGAAGTTCGCGCACGGTGACCTCGTGGCCGCCGTCGCCCATGTCCAGCCACGCCGGGGCCTGACGGTCGAGCACGTCGATGTTCCATTGCACGACGACCATGTTGCGGGCCTTGGGGCGCAGGGTGACGACATCGTCCTTGCGCACCCGGTAGCTCGGGATGTCGACCCGGCGGCCGTTGACGTCGACGTGGCCGTGGTTGACCAACTGACGGGCCTGCGGGCGGGTGGCGGCCATGCCGGCCCGGTACACCACGTTGTCGAGGCGCAACTCGAGGAACCGCAGCATGTTCTCGCCGGTAACGCCGTCCTTACGGTTGGCTTCCTGGTACACCTTGCGGAACTGCTTCTCGGACAGTCCGTAGGTGAACCGGGCCTTCTGCTTCTCCTGGAGCTGCATCAGGTACTCGGACGGGTTGCCCCGGCGGCGGGTACGCCCATGCTCCCCCGGGGGGTACGGGCGCTTGTCGAGGGCGATGGTCTCGCCCTTGGTGCCGAAGATGTTGGTGCCCAGACGCCGGGAGACCCGGGCCTTGGGGCCGGTGTAGCGAGCCATCAGACCCTCCGTCGCTTCGGTGGGCGGCAGCCGTTGTGGGGGATCGGCGTGACATCCTTGATGCCGGTCACCTCGATGCCGGTGTTCTGGATGGTGCGGATGGCGGTCTCGCGGCCCGAACCGGGGCCCCGGACCACCACGTCGACCTTGCGCACACCATGCTCCATGGCCCGGCGGGCGCACTGCTCGGCGGCCATCTGAGCGGCGAACGGGGTGGACTTGCGGGAGCCCTTGAACCCGACGTTGCCGGCCGAGGCCCACGCCAGGGTGTTGCCGCCCTGGTCGGTGATCGAAATGATCGTGTTGTTGAACGAGCTCTTGATGTGCGCCACACCGTGGGGCACGTTCTTGCGCTCCTTCTTGCGGGGGCGTCGGCCCCCGGCTCCTGGCTTCGCCATTACTTCGTGACCTTCTTCTTGTTCGCCACCGTCTTGCGCGGCCCCTTCCGGGTCCGGGCGTTGGTGTGGGTGCGCTGACCGCGGACCGGCAGGCCGCGGCGGTGACGCAGACCCTGGTAGCAGCCGATGTCCATCTTGCGCTTGATGTTCTGGGAGACCTCACGGCGGAGGTCGCCCTCCACCTTGCAGTTCTGGTCGACGTAGGTGCGGATGTGGGTGACCTCGTCGTCGGTGAGGTCGCGGACGCGGGCCGTGGGGGCCACGCCGGTCGCCTCGCAGATCTCGACGGCTGTGGTGCGACCCACGCCGTGGATGTAGGTCAACGAGATCTGGACCTGCTTGTCGCGGGGGATGTCGATACCCGAAATACGTGCCATGTCCGGTCTCCCTAGCCCTGCCGCTGCTTGTGGCGGGGGTTGGTGCAGATGACCTGCACGCGGCCGTGCCGGCGGATGATCCGGCACTTCTCACAGATGCGCTTCACGCTGGCTCGAACCTTCATCGTGCGCTCATTCGTCTCACTTGTAGCGATAGGTGATCCGACCCCGGGTGAGGTCGTACGGGGTCATCGCCACCTGGACCCGATCGCCCGGAAGGATGCGGATGTAGTGCATCCGCATCTTGCCGGAGATGTGTCCAAGCACTTTGTGCCCGTTCTCCAATTCGACCCTGAACATGGCGTTGGGCAACGGCTCGATGACCGTGCCCTCCATGGTGATCTCTTCTTCCTTGGGCTTGGACAGGGCTGACCTCCAGGTCGAAATTGGTTCCACCGGCGCGGACACGCACCCGGCGGAGGCCGAGGAACAACGCTACCGTCGCCCCCCTATGGGTCCAACCCGAAGGGACGGCCCGACAGATGTCCGTCGTTGCGCTCACGCGCATACCCCGGTACCGGCGTCGACGACCACGACCAGCCGGGCGAACACCTCGTCTTCGTCGCCCATGCCGTCGACGACCCGCAGCACGCCGGCGTCCTCGAAGAAGTCGAGCAGCGGCGCGGTCTCGGTCTCGTAGAGCTCGAGGCGGCGGCGGATGGCCTCCTCGGTGTCGTCGGCCCGACCCCGGGCCATCATGCGTGCGGTGACCTCGTCGACGGGCACGTCGAGGTTGAGGGCCAGGTCCAGCGGTGTGCCGGCGGCATCCAGGATGGAGTCGAGCGCTTCGGCCTGCGCCGGGGTGCGGGGAAACCCGTCGAGCAGGAACCCGTGTTCGACGACGTCGGGCTTGGCGAGCCGCTCGGCGACGATCCCGTTGATGACCTCGTCGGGAACGAGGTCGCCGGCGTCCATGATGGCGGCGGCCCGGCGGCCCAGGTCGGTGCCTTCGGCCACCGCCGACCGGAGCATGTCGCCGGTCGAGATGTGGACGGGCCCGTACGACTCGATGAGGCGCTCACACTGGGTGCCCTTCCCGGACCCCTGGCGACCCAGGATGACCAGACGAACCGGTGCCATGTCGATCTCCTCAGCAGCCGAGGGCTACTTGAGGAACCCCTCGTAGTTGCGCATCGTGAGCTGGGAGTCGATCTGCTTCATGGTCTCGAGGGACACGCCGGCGGCGATGAGGATTGAGATGCCGATGAACCCGAAGCCGGCAGCGCCGGCACCCGCCGACCCGCTGACCCCCTGGCTGGTGTCGAGGAACACGTTGATGAGGATCGACGGCACCAGGGCCACCGCGGCGAGGAACAGTGCGCCGGGCAGGGTGATACGGGTCAGGATCCGGGACAGGTAGCGCTCGGTCTGGTGACCAGGCCGGATACCGGGCACGAAACCGCCCTGCTTGCGGATGGTGTCGGCCTGCTTGGCGGGATCGAAGGTGATGGCCGTGTAGAAGTAGGCGAACCCGACGACCATGATGCCGGTCACCGTGAAGTAGAAGACGTTGTCGGGCTGGGCCAGGTTGTCGTTTACCCATGACCGCAAGCCGTCCCACGGCAGGGCGGCGGCGATCAGCACCGGCAGATACAGCACCGACGTGGCGAAGATGATCGGGATCACACCGGCCTGGTTGACCTTCAGCGGGATGTAGGTGTTCTGGCCGCCATACATGCGCCGGCCGACGACCCGCTTGGCGAACTGCACCGGGATCCGACGCTGACCCTGTTCGACGAACGTGATGGCGGTGATCAGGGCGATCAACACGGCCAGCACGATGACCAACGCCGTCGGACCGTTCTCGGCGTGGATCAGCGAACCCTGGGCGGGGAACGCGGAGATGACCGAGATCATGATGAGCAGCGACATGCCGTTGCCGATGCCCTTCTGGGTGATGAGCTCACCCATCCACATGAGCAGGGCGGTGCCGGCGGCCAGGGTGAGCACCACCACGCTGACCGTGCCGATGTGGAAGTTGGGCAGCAGGTTGGCACCCGACTGACCGCTGATCGAGTTGCCGCCGTCGTTGAACAGGAAGGCGAAGCTGGTGGCCTGGATGACGGCGATGGCCACGGTGAGATACCGGGTCCACTGGGTGATCTTGCGCTGTCCCACCGCACCCTGCTGCTGCCACTGCTCGATCTTGGGGACCACCACGCCGAGCACCTGCATGATGATCGAGGCGGTGATGTAGGGGGTGACGCCCAGGGCGAACACGGCGAACGTGGTGAGCGAACCGCCGGAGAACAACTGGAGGAACGCCAGCACACCGCCCTGGTTGGCCCGGTCGCGCAGCAACTGGACCTGTTCGACGTCGATCCCCGGCGCGGGGATGAACGCGCCGAACCGGTACAGCAGGATCATGAACAGGGTGAACAGGATCCGCTTGCGCAGATCGGCGACCCTGAACATGTTCAGCATGCTGCCCAGCACGGCTACTCCTGTCCCTGTTCTTCTCAGATGGTTCGGTCGGCTAGCGGTTCATCAGCGCGTTGCCGCTGGCCGGCGGACGCACGGCGAAGGGCAACGGCAGCTTCTCGACGGTGCCGCCCGCGGCGACGATGGCCGCCTCGGCCGCGGCTGAGCAGGCGTGGGCCTGCACGGTGACCGCCCGGTCGATCTCGCCACGGGCGAGGATCTTGACCAGCGAGTGCTTGCCCACGAGACCCAGCGACAGCAGGGCCGCCGGGTTCACGTCGGTGAGGCCCGAATCCTGGATGGTGTCCAGGTTGACGGCCTGGTACTCGACCCGGAACGGGTTGGTGAAGCCCCGCAACTTGGGAATGCGCTGGTGCAGGGGCATCTGGCCGCCCTCGAAGCCGAGACGCACCGTGTTCCGGGCCCGCTGGCCCTTCGAACCGCGGCCGGCGGTCTTGCCGCCCTTGCCGCCGATGCCTCGGGCGACCCGCTTGCCGCGCTTGCGCGACCCGGGTGCCGGGGTCAGGTCATGGACCTTCATCTCAGTCGACCTCCTCGACCTCGACCAGGTGCGGCACCCGGGCGATCATGCCCCGGACCTCACCCCGGTCGGGCAGGGTGTTGGTGCGGCCGATCCGGCCCAGGCCGAGGGCGCGCAGGGTGCCGCGCTGCTTGGGCTTGGTGCCGATGGCCGAACGGATCTGGGTGACGCGCAGCGCCTTGTCGGTGGATTCGGCCATGTCAGGCTCGCTCACTGTTCTCGCCGTTGCCACCGTGGTCCGAGCCGATGCCGGCCTCGGTGCGCCGGTAGGCGTCGAGTAGGGCGCCGGGCACGAACTCCTCGGGGTCGAGGCCCCGCAGTCGCGCGATCTCGTCGGGCCGGCGGAGGGCCGCCAGGCCGGCGATGGTGGCCCGGGCCACGTTGATGTGGTTGGACGAACCCAGCGACTTGCACAGCACGTCGTGGATCCCGGCCTCTTCGAGGATGGCGCGGGCCGCGCCACCGGCGATGACCCCGGTACCGGGGGCGGCGGGCTGCATCAGCACCCGGCCGGCGCCCATCTCGCCGAGCACGGCGTGGACGATGGTCGAGCCGGCCAGCGGCACGTCGAACAGGTTGCGCTTGGCCTCCTCGGTGCCCTTCTGGATGGCGAGGGGCACCTCCTTGGCCTTGCCGTAGCCCAGCCCGACCCGGCCGGCACCGTCGCCGATCACGACGAGTGCGGTGAACGAGAACCGACGGCCGCCCTTGACGACCTTGGCCACGCGGTTGATGTGGATGACCCGGGACTCCCGCAGCGGGGACTCCTCGACGGTCGAGGTTTTCGGTGCCACTAGAACTCCAGTCCTGCGTCACGGGCCGCATCGGCCAGGGCCGCCACACGTCCGTGGTAGAGGTACCCGCCCCGGTCGAAGACCACGGCGTCGACGCCGGCGGCCTTGGCCCGCTCGGCGACAGTGCGGCCCACCTCGCGGGCGGCATCGACGCCGGTCACGCCGTCGGCCACACCACCCTGCTGGGTCGACGCCGACACGACGGTGCGGCCCGACTGGTCGTCGATGACCTGGGCCGAGATGTGGTTGGCCGACCGGAACACGGACAGGCGCGGACGCACCGCCGTGCCCTGGACGGTCTTGCGGACCCGGCGGTGACGGCGCAGACGCGCCGCCCGTCGGTCGATGGTGCGGGCGCTCACTTGGCCGCCTTTCCGGCCTTGCGGGCCACATGCTCTCCGAGGTACCGGACACCCTTGCCCTTGTAGGGCTCGGGCTTGCGGTACGACCGGATGTCAGCCGCAACCTGGCCGACGGTCTGCTTGTCGGGGCCGGACACCACGATTCGGGTCGGTTCCGGCACGTCGAACGAGATGCCGTCGGGGGCCTCCACCGAGATGGGATGGCTGAACCCGAGCTGCAGCTCGAGGCTGGTGGGGCTCTTGGCCAGGGCCCGGTAGCCGACGCCGACGATCTGGAGTTCCTTGGAGAACCCCTCGGACACGCCGACCACCATGTTGTTGACCAGCGAACGGGTCAGGCCGTGCAGGGCACGGTTCTGGCGCTCATCGTCGGGGCGCTCCACGACGAGGACGTCGCCGTCCTGGCGCACGGTGATGTCGCCGGGCACGTCCAGGTCCAGCGAGCCCTTGGGCCCAGTGACCTCGACGCGGCGGCCGGACAGCGTCACCTCGACGCCGGACGGCACGGTGATGGGGTTCTTCCCGATGCGGGACATTGGATCGCCTCCCCTACCAGACGTAGCAGAGGACCTCGCCGCCCATACGGCGGCGACGTGCCTCGCGGTCGCTCATCAGGCCCTTGCTGGTGCTGATCACGGCGACGCCGAGACCTCCCAGCACACGGGGGATCTTCTCGGCCTTGCGGTAGACCCGCAGGCCCGGGGTGGACACCCGGCTGACCCCGCTAATGACGCGCTCCCGGTCGGGGGAGTACTTCATCCGGATGGTCAGCTGGCGGCCCGGACCCTCGGAGTTGTCCGCCTCGCTGAAGTCGACGATGTACCCCTCGTCCTTCAGGACGCCCGCCAGGGCGACCTTCTGCTTGGACGACGGCATCGTCACCCCGTCATGCATCGCCCGGTTGGCGTTGCGAATACGGGTGAGCATGTCGGCGACAGGATCGGTCATGGTCATCTCACATCACCCTCTCTCACCAGCTCGACTTCGTCAGGCCGGGGATCTCGCCCTTGTGGGCCATGGCCCGTAGGCACACCCGGCACAGGTTGAAGGCCCGGTACACCGAACGGGGCCGGCCGCATCGGCGGCACCGCGTGTAGGCCCGAACCTTGAACTTGGGCGTCTTCTGCTGCTTGTTGACCAGCGCTTTCTTGGCCATTACTGCACCTCGCGTCGGAAGGGGAACGAGAACGCATCGAGCAGTGCCCGCCCCTCCGCATCGGTCCGGGCGGACGTCACGATCGTGATGTCCATACCCCGGGTCGTGTCGACCTTGTCGTAATCGATCTCCGGGAAGATCAGCTGTTCGTTCACGCCGAACGTGTAGTTGCCGTTTCCATCGAACGACCGGGGGTTGAGGCCCCGGAAGTCGCGGATTCGGGGGATGGCCAGGGTGATCAGCCGATCCAGGAACTCGTACATCCGGTCGCCGCGCAGGGTCACCTTGGCCCCGATGGCCTGGCCCTCACGGAGGCGGAAGTTCGAGATCGACTGCTTGGCCCGGGTGATGACCGGCTTCTGACCGGTGATCACCTCGAGGTCGGCGACCGCACCCTCCAGCAGCTTGGCCTGCTGGGTGGCGGCACCAACGCCCATGTTGACGACGATCTTGACCAGCTTCGGGACCTGCATGACGCTGGACAGCCCCAGGTCCTCCTGGAGCCGGCCACGGATCTCGTTGAGGTAGCGGTCGCTCATGCGCTCCGCGGTGGTCAGTGCCTCAGCCATCGAGATCCACCCCCGTCCGCCTGCAGACCCGGACCTTGTCGCCGGTGTCGGTGAACCGGTACCCGATCCGGGTGGGTTCGCCGTCCTTGGGGCTCAGCACCGCCACGTTCGACACGTGGATCGGCATGGCCTTGTCGATGATGCCGCCCTGCATGGTGGCCTGGGTGGGCTTCTGGTGGCGCTTGGCCATGTTGACGCCCTCGATGATGACCCGTTCCTCGGCAGGCAACGCCCGCGTGACCTGGCCCTCGCGGCCCTTGTCCTTGCCGGACAGGACCCGCACCTTGTCTCCCTTGCGGATCTTCATCAGAGCACCTCCGGGGCGAGCGAGACGATGCGCATGAACTTCTTGTCACGCAGCTCACGGCCGACGGGACCGAAGATGCGGGTGCCCCGGGGCTGCATCTGGTCGTTGATGAGCACGGCGGCGTTCTCGTCGAAGCGGATGTACGACCCGTCGGGGCGGCGGCGCTCCTTCTTGGTCCGGACGACGACGCACTTGACGACCTCGCCCTTCTTGACCGCGGCGCCCGGGTTTGCGTCCTTCACCGTGGCGGTGAAGACGTCGCCGATCGAGGCGTACCGACGCTTCGAGCCACCGAGCACCTTGATGCACAGCACCTCGCGTGCACCCGAGTTGTCGGCGACCCGGAGTCGGGTTTCCTGCTGGATCATCTACTTGGCCCTCTCGAGGATCTCGACGAGGCGCCAACGCTTGAGCTTGGACAGCGGGCGGGTCTCCTGGACCCGGACCCGGTCGCCCACCTTGAGCTCGTTGGTCTCGTCGTGGACGTGCAGCTTCTTCGAACGCTGCACGGTCTTGTCGTAGCGGCGGTGGCGCACCCGGTCCACGGTTTCGACCACGGCGGTCTTGTCCTGGACGTCGGACACCACGAGGCCCTCGCGGACCTTGCGGCGGTTGTCGCGGCCTTCGGCAGCCTGGGTCTCGGCCATCAGTCGGCCACCTCCTCGCCGGCGGCGTCGGCCTCGGCGGCGTCGATCTCGCGGGCCCGCAGTTCGGTCATGACACGGGCCACCTCCTTCTTGACCTGGCCCAACCGGGCGGAGTTCTCGAGCTGGCCGGTGACCAGCTGGAACCGCAGGTTGAACAACTCCTCTTTGGCGTCGCCGAGCCGCTCAAGCAGATCGGTGTCGCCGAGGTCGGTCAGCATCTTGTTGCGAGCCATGACTAGAAGCCCTCCTCGCGCTCGATGAAGCGGGCCTTGATCGGCAGCTTCTGGATGGCCCGGTCGATGGCGGACCGGGCGACGTCGATGTCGTGGTACGACAACTCGAACAAAACCCGGCCGGGCTTGACCACGGCGACCCAGCCTTCGACGTTGCCCTTCCCGGAACCCATGCGGGTCTCGGCCGGCTTCTGGGTGACCGGCTTGTCGGGGAAGACGTTGATCCACACCTTGCCGCCACGCTTGATGTGGCGGGTCATGGCGA
>CAZPGL010000020.1:0-11948 GCA_964586175.1 uncultured Microthrixaceae bacterium
CGCCGGCCATCTGCTGGAACCAGCCCACGGCCTGCTGGTAGCGGTCGGTGGCGTAGATCTTGGCCATCGAGCCCTCGAGGCCTGGCAACCCACCGGTGGCGGCGATCCAGGCCGCCCGCAGGGTCAGCAGTTGGCTGACCTGGTTGGCGATAGCGGTGCGGGCCATGCGTTCCCGGAGCAGTGGGTCGTCGATCATCGGCAGGCCGTCGGCGTCGGCCGCCGATTCGGCCCACGACCGGACGTGACGCAGCAGGGGGACGGCCGGGTTGGTCCCGCCCATCACGCCCCGTTCGAAGGCCAGGGCCACGCCCATCACCGTCCAGCCGCCGTCGATCTCGCCGAGCCGCCATTCGTCGCCGACCCGGACGTCGTCGTAGAAGGTGGCGTTGGTGCGCTCGCTGGCCATCGTCGGCACCGGCTGCACCTCGATGCCCGGCAGGTCCATGGGCACGAGGAACATGGTGAGGCCGCGATGGCGGGGCACGTCGGGGTTGGTGCGGGTGAGCAGGATCACCCAGTCGGCCTCGTGGGCCATGGTGGTCCACATCTTCTGGCCGGAAATGACCCACTGGTCGCCGTCGGCGACGGCCCGGGTGGTGATGGAGGCGACGTCCGAGCCGTGGTCGGGTTCGCTGTAGCCGAGACAGCAGTTGAAGCGTCCGGTGAGCAGCCGGTCGAGGACCTCGCGGCGGTGGAAGTCGGTTCCGACGGCGTTGATCACCCCGGCGACCAGCATGGTGACAGCCAGGCCGTCGTACGGTGCCCCGGCCTTCTCCAACTCGTTGAACAGCACGTACAGCTCGATCGGGTCGCGGTCGCCGTAGCCGGGGACGGCACCGGCAAGGAGCCCGGCGTCGGCCAGCGCCGTGTTGAAGGCCTTGTCGTTGAAGGTGCCGGAGCGGTGCATCTCGTCGACCATGTCGGCCGTCAGGTTGGCGTCGATGAACGCCTTGGCTTCGGCTCTGAACGCCTCAGCGCGGGGGGAGAGGGCAAAGTCCATCAGGCGCTCTCCGCGGCGGTGAACAGGAGGTCGGCGAGGCGCCGGCATTCTCGGGCCGGGTCGTCCAGCACCAGGGAGGCCGCCCGGGCCCGCCGGAAGAACAGCTGGATGTCGTACTCCTCGCTGAACCCGTAGCCGCCGTGCACGTGGAGGCTGCGGTCGGTGGCCGTGGCCGCCGCCTCCCCGGCGAACGTGAACGCCATGGCCGCCAGGGCGGCGAAGTCGGTGATGTCGTTGTCGCCCACGGCCACGGCACCCGGGGCGTCGCGGTCGCCGGCCCAGGCCGCCTTGGCGGCGAGCAGCCGGGCACCGTCGATGAGCCCGGGAAGGTCGGCCAGCAGGTGCTGGACTGCCTGGAACGAGCCGATGGGCTTGCCGAACTGGTGGCGCTCCTTGGCGTAGTCGACGCCGAGATCCAGCGCGGTCCGGGCCATGCCGACGAGGGACGCTGCGGTGAGGGTGCGCCACTCGTCGACGGCCCTGGCGTGGGCGGCCACGGCATCGGTGCCCTCGGCGACCACCTCGGCACCCGACACCGGCCGGTGGGCCAGGGGGAGGCACCCGTGGTTGGTGAGGGCGACCCCGGGGGGCGGTGAGGTGACGAGCACCAGCAGGTCGCCGTCGAGGGCGACCACCCGGTCTGCCACCGCTCCGGCGGGCACCACCCAAGCCTCGCCGTCCACCGCCGGACGCACGGCGAGGGTGGTGACGGTGGTGCCGGCGACCATCTCGTCGTCGGCGGCGCCCAGCCCGGCCAGCAGCCGCGCGGTCACCGCGTGCTCGACGAGCGGCAGCGGCGCGATGTGGGCGCCGGCTTCTTCGGCGACGACGGTCAGCTCGGCCAGCCCGGCGCCTCCGCCCCCTGCCGATTCGGGCACACCCATTCCCGGTGCGCCGGTCTCGAGCAGACGTTGCCAGGCCGCGGGATCGAACCCGAGGGGCTCGACGGCCCGGGCCCTTTCCGGGCCGGTCTGCCCGGCGAAGAAGTCGGCGAAGACCTCGCGGATCGTGTTCTGATCCTCCGTCAGGTCCAGGTCCATGGGCTGACCCTATCGACCGTCGACATGGGGCGGGTAGCCAGCGCGGGCGATGCCCGGCCACCGGCGGCTTGGGGCCGACGGGCGGAGCGGGGGTAGCGTCGCGGTCATGAGCGCTTCAGATGCCGTGCTGGCGGCGGCCACCGACGAAATGCTCGTCGAACGGTCCGGTGGCCGTCTCGACGTGACCCTCAACCGGCCCGACGTGATGAACGCCATGACCGGACGCAACTTCGCCGACTTCGGTCGGTTGTGCCGCCGCATCAACCGCGATGCGTCGATCCGGGTGGTCGTGATCACCGGCGCCGGCGGCAACTTCTGTTCCGGAGCCGATGTCGATTCCCAGGCGGCCCGGGCTACCGGCGCCGAACCGTCGAGCCCTCTCCGGAACCTGCGTTCCATCAAGGAGTCGGCCCAGGCGCTGCACGAGATCCAGCACCCGGTGATCGCCAAGGTGCGGGGCGTGGCCGCCGGTGCCGGGCTGAACCTGGCCCTGGGGTGTGACCTCGTCTACGCCTCCGACGACGCCCGCTTCTCGGAGATCTTCGCCCGTCGCGGCCTGACCATCGATTTCGGCGGTTCGTGGGTGCTGCCCCGTCGGGTCGGCCTCCATCGGGCCAAGGAGTTGGCCCTGCTCGCCGAGGTCATCGACGCCGCCGAGGCCGACCGCATCGGCCTGGTCAACCGGGTGCTGCCCGACGATGACCTTGACGCCCACGTCGACGACGTGGCCGACCGCATCGCCGCCGGTCCGCCGCTCGCCCTGTCGATGTCCAAGGCCCTGCTGAACAACGGGGTCCAGACCTCCATGAGCCAGGCCCTCGAGGCCGAGGGTCAGGCCCAGGCCACCAACTTCGGCACCGCCGACGTCCGCGAGGCCGGTCGGGCCTGGATCGAGAAGCGTCCCGCCGAGTTCACCGGCATCTGACCGGAACCGGCGGGCCGGTTCGTTCCGGCTACAAGCTCTGGGCGGGGAACCCCGGGCCCTCGTGGTCCCGGCCCGACATGTCGGCGTTCAGTCGGGCCTCGGCGACCAGGCCGGCGACCACCGGGCCGAGGTCGGTCGGCTCGTCGGGCTGTTCGGCGGTCGGGCCGAGGTGCCAGCCCTCGGCGATGCCCAGGTGGCGGCCCCGGATGTCGAACACCCGGCCGGTGACGTTGGCCGCCTCCTCGCTGCACAGCCACGTGGCGATGAGGGCGATCCAGCGGGGCGACATGGCCTCCTTGGCCGAGTCGGAGAGGTTCTCCTCGCCGCCCATCAGCGGCGCGGTCAGCCGCGAGAGGGCCGTGGGGGCCAGGCAGTTCACGGTGACGCCGTAGCGCACCAGCTCCTGGGCGGCGATGACCGAGAAGGAGGCGATCCCGGCCTTGGCTGCGCCGTAGTTGGTCTGGCCCACGTTGCCGTAGATGCCCGACGGGGACGCCGTGTTGATGATGCGGCCGAACGGTTCGCCGCCCCCCTTCACGTGGTTGCGCCAGTGGACGGCGGCGTGGTGGGACGGGGCGAAGGTGCCCTTCAGGTGCACGGCGATGACCGAGTCCCAGTCGTCCTCCGACATCGAGAACACCATGCGGTCCCGGAGGATGCCGGCGTTGTTGATGACGATGTCCAGACGCCCCCAGGTGTCGATGGCCTGCTGGATCATCTCGCCCGCCGCGGCGAAGTCGGCCACGTTGGCCCCGTTGACGACGGCCTCGCCGCCCATGGCCTCGATGGCCTCGACGACCTCCTGGGCCGGGGTGAGGTCGGCGCCGGTACCGGCTTCGTCGCCGCCGAGATCGTTGACCACGACCTTGGCCCCCTGTTCGGCCAGCATCAGGGCGTGTTCGCGGCCGATGCCCCGGCCCGCGCCGGTGACGACGGCGACCCGTCCCTCGCAGAGTCTGTTGCCGGGGCTGCTCACGATGTGGTGCTCGCTTCGTCTCGTCGGTCTGGTCGGCCACCGGTCAGCAGCCGACGGCGAGCGTAGGACGGGCGGGCGGCCGATCTCCGATCGGGCCGAAGGTCTAGAGCACCTCGAAGCGGTCGAGGTCGAGGGTCCACGGCGACAGGTTCTCTGGGCCGTCCTCGGTGATGAGCACCTGGTCTTCGAGCTTGCAGCCCGGTCCGCCGGAGCGGGCACCGACGTAGGACTCGACGGTGAGGACCATGCCCGGTTCGAGCACCCCGTCGTAGCCCGAGACATCCCAGTTGTGGGGGAACGGCACGCTGGGCCATTCGTCGCACTGGCCGACCCCGTGGCTCAGCACCGAATAGTGGCGGTACTCCTCGACCGGCGGGGTCCAACTGCGATGGCTCACCTCGTGCAAGGTGGCGCCCGGTCGGAGCAGGTCGATGTTGCGGGTCACCTGCTCGCAGGCCAATTCGTGGACGTGCCGCTGGGCGGCATCAGGTGTGGCGTCACCGCAGATCCAGGTGCGGGAGATGTCGGTCATCATGCCGTAGGCCCCGACGAGGTCGGTGTCGAAGGCGACGAGGTCACCTTCCTGGATCACGTAGCTGGAGCACTCCTGGAACCACGGGTTGGTGCGGGGGCCGGCGGCCAGCAGCCGGCACTCCATCCACTCGCCGTGGCGGGCGAACATCTCGGCCCACAGCACCCCCCATAGCTGGTTCTCGGTGATGCCGGGGCGCATGGCCTCGAACATCTTCCGGCAGGCCACCCGGGTGGCTTCGACCGAGCAGCGCATGGCGGCGATCTCGTCGGGTCCCTTGACGGCTCGGGCCAGCTCCATGATGCGGGTGCCGTCCACCATGTCGAGGCCCTGGGCGGCGAGGGCGTTGAAGCCGAGCGAGGTGTTGACGTCGACGGCCAGGCGGGTGTTGCCGCCGCCGTGGGTGCGCATCAGGTCGGCGATCTCGGCTGCGCAGGCTGCCGCCTTGTCCTCCTGGCGGTCACCGGCCAGGAAGTAGGTGTACGTCGTGGCGTCGCGCACCTCGTCGATCAGCGGGTTGTGGGCGGCCAGGAACTCGCAGTTCGGGTAGTCGAACAGCACCAGCGGACCGTCGGTGGCCACGAACACGTACCGGGCCTGGTTGTGGGTGATCCACATCTGCATGTTCGGGGCGTACGTGGCGTACATGTGGTTCATGGGGTCGAACAGCAGGATCCCGGCCACGTCGGCAGCCATCAGTTGCTCGCGGATGCGCCCGAGTCGGTAGCGCATCATGGCCTGCTCGTCGGGCAGGGCCAGCCCGGCGGCGGCCCACTCGGTGAGAGCCGGCTCGCCGGGACCCATGGCCATGCGGTGGCCGATGGTGGCCGCCCGCTTGACGAGCGGGTCGTTCGGGTCATCCCGGATCACCGAGGCGCCGCTCATTCCATGTCTCCTCTCGTGGCCGCGGGTCAGGCCCGCATCCGGGACCCCGACGGGTCGAACAGTGGTTGATCCAGCCGGCGGGCGGCTCGTCGGGCCCCCAGCATCTCGATCTCGAACCCGCCGTCGGCGTCGGCAACCGCGGCCGGCACGTAGCCCAGGGCACACGACGCCTGGGACCAGTGGGCGAAACCACCCGACGTGACCCACCCGACCACCTCGCCGTCATGCCAGATCGGCTCGTCGCCCAGCACGTCGGCGTCAGCTCCGTCGGCCCCGCCGTCGAGTGGTTCGACGACGAACGCGGTGAGCAGCCGCTCGGGGCCCGCCTCCCGTTCGGTCAGCACGGCGTCGCGGCCGATGAAGTCGCCTTTGTCGGGCTTCACGAACCGGTCCATGCGGGCCTGGCCCGGCGTGTAGATCGGCCGGTACTCGCTGGCCCAGGCCCCGAAGTTCTTGTCGAAGCGCATCGAGTCGAGGGCCCGGCCGCCGAATAGCCGGATGCCATGCGGTGCCCCGGCCTCCATGAGCAGGTCGAACAGGCGGGTCTGCAGTGACGCCGGCACCCACATCTCGTAGCCGAGGTCGCCGGTGAACGAGATGCGGCCCACGAGGGCCGGCACCATCCCGAGGTCCATCGTGCGGATGTCGAGGAAGCGGAACGCCGTTCCGTCGACCGGCTCGTCGGCCACCGTGGCCAGCACGTCGCGGGCCGCCGGGCCGGCGATCGACAGCCCAGCCGTCTCGGCGCCCAGGGCCCGGCAGGTCACCGAGCCGTCGTCGGGGAGCAGCGACCGGAACCATCGCTGGTGGTAGCCCTCGGCCACGCCGGAACCCAGAACCAGGAACCGCTCGGTCCCGTCGAAGACGTCGGCCAAGGTGGCGACGGTGAAGTCGCCGATCAATCGGCCGTGGTGGTTGAGCATCGGGGTGAGCGCCATGCGCCCTGCCGCCGGGATGCGGTTGGCCATGCAGTGCTCGAGGAAGGCTCGGGCCCCGGGCCCGGAGAACTCGTGCTTGGCGAACCCGGTGGTCTCGATCAGGCCGACACCGGTGCGCACGGCGTGCACCTCCTCGGCGACCACGTCGAAGGCGTTGGACCGGTGGAACGTGACCTCCTCGACCGGATCCTCGCCGGGCCGCTGGAACCACAGGGCCGATTCGAGCCCGTACGACGCTCCCCACACCGCGTTGGCGGCGTCGAAGCGGCCGTGGATCGGCGAGGTGTGCAGGGGCCGGCCGGCCGGCAGTTCCTCGTTGGGGAACGAGATGCGGAACCGGCGGCTGTAGTTCTCCTGGACCTTGGCCCGGGTGTAGGTCGGGGTGGTCCAGTCGCCGAACCGGGCCACGTCCATGCCCCACACGTCGAACCCGGGGTCGCCGTCGGTGATCCAGTTGGCCATGGCCAGCCCGACGCCGCCCCCCTGGCTGAGCCCGGCCATCACCCCGCAGGCCAGCCAGTGGCCGGGCTGGCCCCGGACCGGGCCGATGACCGGGTTGCCGTCGGGGGCGAAGGTGAACGGGCCGTTGATGACGGTCTGGATGCCGGTGTCGGCGTAGACGGGGAAGTGGGCGAACCCCAGCTCCAGCGACGGGGCGAGCCGCTCCAGGTCGGGGGTCAGCAGTTCGTCGGCGAACGACCACGGGGTCTCCTTCACCGACCACGGCACGCACGCCTGCTCATAGGTGCCGAGCAGCAGCCCCTGGCCTTCGACCCGCAGGTAGATCTCGCCGCCGAAGTCGATGGCGCCGTACCCGTGTCCGTCGGTGGCGGCCAGCCAGTCGGCGATCTCGGGGATCGGCTCGGTCAGGAAGTACATGTGCTCCATGGCCAGGATCGGCAGCTCGAGGCCGCACATGCGTCCAACCTCGCGGGCCCACAGGCCGCCGCAGTTCACGAAGTGCTCGCAGTTGACGGTGCCCTGGTCGGTGACGATGTCCCATGAGCCGTCGGCGCACCGGTTGATCTCGTGGGCCCACGTGTTCTGGTACACCTCGGCACCGGCCGCCTTGGCGACCGCCGCGTAGGCCTTGGTGACGCCGGTCGGATCGACGTGGCCGCCCACCGGGTCCCACAGTGCCCCCACGAAGTGCGACTCGTCCATGAACGGCAGGAGTTCCTTGGCTTCCGACGGCGTGATCACCTCGGTCTGCATGCCGAGGTAGCGGCCCCGGGCGTGGGCCATGCGCAGCCAGTCCATGCGGTCGGCGTCGTCGGCCAGCATGACCTCGCCGGTGAGGTGGATGCCGCACGACTCGCCTGAGCGGGCCTCGAGGTCCTGGTACAGCTGGACGGTGTAGCGCTGGAGAGCCGCCACGTTGGGGTCGCCGTTGACGGTGTGCATGCCACCCGCGGCGTGCCACGTGGAGCCGGCGGTCAGGTGCTTGCGTTCCAACAGCACGACATCGGTCCAGCCGGCCTCGGTGAGGTGGTAGAGCACGCTGGCTCCCACCACCCCACCGCCGATCACCACGACCTGGGCTCGGGACTTCACGGTTCGGGCTACTCCTCGGTCAGTAGTCGGTCTCGACGCCGCCTTCGGCCACTCGCCGGGCCACGAACTCGTCGAGCTCGGCCCGGCGATCGCCGGGCATTGGCGGCGGCTCGTGGGCGGCGATGATCTGGTGGGCCAACTGCTCGGCCCGTTGATGGGCCTCGATGCGGCCGCCGTCGTCCCAGTTCTCGTAGTTCTGCCAGCTCGACACCATGGGTGCGAAGTGCTCGGTGGCGTACCGCTCCTGGGTATGGCTGGAGCCGAAGAAGTGACCGCCCGGCCCGACCTCGGCGATGGCCTCGACGGCCAGCGAAGCGTCGTCCACGGTGATCGGGGTGAGCATGTCGGCGACCATGTTGAGGATGTCGGCGTCGATGACCAGCTTCTCGTAGGAGGTCAGCAGGCCGCCCTCCAGCCAGCCCGCACCGTGGAGCAGCAGGTTCACCCCGCCCATCACCGCTCCCCACAGGGCGATGACACTCTCGTAGGCCGCCTGGGCGTCGACGCTGTTGGCGGCGTTCACGTTGGAGGTGCGGTAGGGGACGCCGTAGCGGCGAGCCAGCTGGCCGCCGACCAGGCACGCCTTCCAGTACTCGGGGGTGCCGAAGGCGGGGGAACCGGAACGCATGTCGACGTTCGAGGTGAAGCCGCCGTAGATCACCGGCGCACCGGGCCGCACCACCTGGGTGTAGGCCATGCCGGCCAGGGCCTCGGCGTTCTGGAGCACGAGGGCGCCGGCCACGGTGACCGGGGCCATGGCGCCGGCCAGGGTGAACGGGGTGATGACGATGACCTGGTTGCGGGCCGACATCTCCTGGATGCCGTGCAGCATCACCGTGTCGTAGCGCAGCGGGGTGCTGGTGTTGATGACCGAGAAGATCGACGCCTGCTCGTCCATGGTGGCCTGGTCGACCCCTCGGGCGATGCGGGCCATCTCGATGGCGTCGAGGTTGCGCTGCCGGCTGAGGCTGTAGCAGAACGGCACCTTGTCGGACAGGGTCAGCATGTCGTGGGTGGCGTGCAGGTGGCGGACCGACGGGTGGATGTCCATGGGCTCCACCGGGTAGCCGGTGAGGGTGTGGACGGCGTTGAGGACCTGACCCATCTTGATGAGCTCGCGGTAGTCGTCCCGGTTGCCGTCGCGGCGGTCGCGGCCGAGCCCGGTCACGAACGGCGGGCTGCCCACCGACGTGTAGGTGATGACGTCGCCGCCGAGGATGAGGCTGTGGTCGGGGTTCGGGGCGTGCATGGTGAACTGGGTCGGGGCGGTGGCCACCAGGCCCAGCACCAGCTCCGGGTCGAAGCGCACCCGGTCGCCGTCGACGTCGGCACCGGCGTCGGCCAGCTGCCGCCGGGCCGTCTCGTCGAGGAAGTCGATGCCGGTCTCGGCCAGCACCCGCAGCGAGGCGTGGTGGATGGCCTCGAGTTCGTCGTCGGACACGCCGCGCAGCGGCTCGAACGGGAGCCGGGGCTGCTGGAACGGCGGCTGCTCGGCGATGACGTCGCGGGTCTTGGGCCGGCTGCTGCGCCGTCCCCGACCGCCGTTCATCGGCGGGAACCGGTGGGGTCGGCCGGCGCCCGTCGGGTCGGTTCGTGGGGCGCGACGGGCGCGGCGGCAGGCATCGGCGGGAGATTACTCACCCCGACCGGCATTGCAAGAGGACGGCGTTCAGCGTTCTCCGGCGCCCGTGGTCGGCGGACCTACCGGTCCAGGCCCTCCTCGAAGGGCATCGGGTCGGGTTCGGGTACCAGGTGGAGCTCGTCGCCGTCGTACGGGTGGGCCCGGGCCACCTCCTCGTTCAGCACCACGCCGAGGCCCGGTTCGGTGGACGGGATCACCATGCCGTCCTCCCAGAGGATCGGGGTCTCCAGCAGCTCGGCGTGGAAGCCGCCCCATGTGCCGATGGATTCGAGGACCAGGAAGTTGGGGGTGCAGGTGGCGAGAGCGATGTTGGCCGCGGCGACCACCGGCCCGCAGTAGCAGTGCGGGGCGATCAGCGCATGGTGGACCTCGGCCACCGAGGCGATCTTCTTTCCCTGGAGGATGCCGCCGCTGCGCCCCAGGTCGGGCTGGAGGATCTGGGCGGCACCGGCCCGCAGCACGGCCGCGAACTCGGTCACCGTGGTCAGGCGCTCCCCGGTTGCGATGGGGATGGTCGTACCGGCGGCCACCCGGGCCATCCCTTCGACGTCGTCGGGCGGGATGGGCTCCTCGAACCACAGGGGGTCGAACGGCTCGAGCCGGCGGGCCAGACGCAGGGCGCCCGACGGGGTGAACTGGCCGTGGGTGCCGAACAGCAGGTCGGCCCGGTCACCGACGGCCTCGCGGATGGCGGCCGTGTAGCGCTCGGACAACTCGAGGCGCTCCAGCGACGGCTGGCGTCCGTCGTACACCGTGTAGGGGCCGGCCGGGTCGAACTTGACCGCGGTGAACCCCAGGTCGACGGCGGCCAAGGCGGCGGCTGCGGCGATGTCGGGGTCGGTGTACAGGTTGGGGCCGTCCTTGGGGGCGTAGGCGTCGTCGTCCGGCGGGTAGATGTAGGTGTACGACCGCAGGCCTTCGTGGACCCGGCCACCGAGCAGGTCGTACACCGGTCGGCCCGTCTCCTTGCCCACCAGGTCCCAGCAGGCCATCTCGAGGGCGCTCATCACCCCGCACAGCGTGGGGTCGGGCCGCGACGAGTAGCCGCTGCCGTAGGCCCGCCGCCAGAAGCGCTCGATGTCGAACGGGCTGTTGCCGACCAGCCAGCGTTCGGCCACGTCGACGAGCATGTCGGCCACGATGCGGGGCGCCACCGTCGCCACGTACGCCTCGCCCACCCCCGTCACCCCGGCGTCGGTGGTGAGGGTGACGAAGATGAAGTAGCGGCCGCCATGGCGAGGCGGCGGGTTGCCGACCACGAAGGTCTCGACGTCGGTGATCTTCATGGTGTGGCCTCCTCGTCGGGGTCGAACACGATGACCGTGCGGACTACCTGGCCCCGCCGGACCTCGTCGAACGCTGCGTCGATGTCGTCCAGCGGGTGGGTGCTCGACACCATGGCGTCCAGCTCGAGGCGGCCGGCCAGGTAGTGGTCGAGCAGCTCGGGGACGTCGACGTCGAGTCGGGTGGTGCCCATCTTCGAGCCGACGATGCGCTGGTTGGCGGCGGCCAGCAGCGACGGGTCGAACTCGGTGGTGACGCCGTCGGCCGGCATGCCGACGAGCACCAGGGCACCCATCGGGGCCAGCAGGTCGACGGCGTCGTCGAGGGCGGCCCGGGCCGCGGTGGTGATGAACACGTGGTCGGCCAGCCGCCCGCCGGTGGCGGTCTGGATGGCCGCCGCCACGTCGTCGGTGGTGGGGTCGGCCGCGTGGGTGGCGCCCACGTCGAGGGCGGCCGACCGTTTGTCGGCCACCGGGTCGACGGCGACGATTGCATCGGCTCCGGCCAGCCGGGCGGCCTGCACGGTGCCCAGCCCGACCCCGCCGCAGCCGATGACGACCACCGTGTCGTCGGGTCCTACCGGTGACGAGTTGCGGGCTGCACCGGCGCCGGTCAGGACGCCGCAGCCGAGCAGGGCCGCCGTGCGGGCCGGGACCCCGTCGGGCAGCGGGACCACCTGGGACCGGTGCACCACGACCTGTTCGGCGAACGCCCCGGTGTTGAGCCCCTGGGCCACCGGTCGGCCGTCGCCGTCGGTGAGCGGGCTGTGGTCGGCCAGGCGGAAGGAGCCGCTGCAGGTGACGTGGTGGCCGCGCCGGCAGGCCCGACAGGTGCCACATGACCGGATCAACGACACGACGACCTTCGTCCCGGCAGCGAGGTCATCGACCCCCGGGCCGGTCTCGACGATTCGGCCAGCTGCCTCGTGTCCGAGCACCAGCGGGAATCCGGTGGCCCAGCCGCCGTCGATGTACATGAGGTCCGAGTGGCACACCGCGCAGGCCGACAGGGCCACCCGGACCTCGTCGGGCCCGGGGCTGGCCAGGTGGAGGGTCTCGACGGAGGTGGGCCGGCCGACCCCGCGGGTGACCGCGGCCCGGATCGGGGTGGAGGTGGGTCCGGACATCGCGGGCAACCTAGTTGCTGACGGGTGTTGCTGACGGGTGTTGCTG
>CAZPGL010000020.1:12048-36457 GCA_964586175.1 uncultured Microthrixaceae bacterium
TGCTGACGGGTGTTGCTGACGGGTCGCCGTCGACCCCCAACCTGCAGGAAGGGGCCTGGCCCCTTCCTGCAGGTTGGGGGTCGAGGTGCCGGGTGGTCGGATCAGCCGAGCAGGATCTCGGCCAAGGGGCGGAGATCCTCGGGGCGGCGGGCCGACACGTTGATCTCAGTGACCGGGCTGTCCTTCCATGCGGCCAACCGATCCCGGATGCGTTCCGGTGGCCCCACCAGGCTGATCTCGTCGGCGAACTCGGACGGCACGGCCATCACCGCCTCCTCCCGCCGGCCCTCCAGGAACAGGTCCTGGATGCGTTCGGCCTCGGACTCGAAACCCATCCGGGCCATCAGGCGGGTGTGGAAGTTCTGGCCTTTGGCCCCCATGCCGCCCACGTAGAAGCCGAGAGCGCCCTTCACCGGCAGCAGGCCGGCCTCGACGTCGTCGGTGACCGTGCACGACACGCTCACCGAGATGCCGAAGTGATCGGGTCGGTCGGCGATCTGGTCGGCGTACACCTCGGGGCGGTACGGCGAGTAGTAGAGCGGTAGCCAACCATCGGCGATCTCGGCGGTCTGGGTGACGTTCTTGGGGCCCTCGGCGCCCAGATAGATGGGCAGGTCGGCTCGGAGCGGGTGGGTCATGATCTTGAGCGGTTTGCCGAGGCCTTCGGCGCCCTCCCCGGTAAACGGATGCTGGTGGAAGTCGCCGTCGAACCGCAGGTGCTCCTCACGGGCGAAGGCCCGACGCAGAACCTCGACGTACTCACGGGTGCGGGCTAGCGGCCGGTTGGACGGGCGCCCGTACCAGCCCTCGACGACCTGGGGTCCCGACACGCCGAGGCCCAGCACCAGCCGACCGTTGGAGAGATGGTCCAGGGTCACGGCGTGCATGGCGGTGGCCGTCGGTGTCCGGGCCGCCATCTGCACGATGCCGGTGCCCAGCCTGATGCGCTCGGTGTGAGCGGCCAGGAACACCAGCGGCGAGAAGGCGTCGCTGCCCCACGACTCAGCTGACCACACCGTCGAGAAGCCGAGCCGCTCGGCCTCCTGCACCGTGGCGACGAGGTCGGTCGGTGGCCGGGCCCCCCAGTAGCCCAGCGAGAGTCCCAGATCCATGCGGCCTCCTCTGACGGTGGTGTGCGTGGGCATCGTCGCAGCGTGGTGCGGCGGCGGACAACCCGCGGCCGGGTCGGGCCGGGTCGCCGCGGCCGCGCATAGGGTGCTGCGCCGTGGAGTCGTTCGCCCGTCAACAGGCCCGCACCCGCCGGTTCACGTGTGGCGTACCGCGGACGGTCACCGTCGGGTCCGACGGTCGGCGGGTCCTGTTCCTGCGGTCGAACGGCAGCGACGACCCCGCCAACGCCCTCTGGAGGTTCGATCCGGCCACCGGCGATGAACACCTCGTGGTCGACCCGCGCCAACTGCTGGCCGGAGCCGAGGTCGGCGACCCGGCTGCCGAGCGGGCCCGACGCGAGCGGGCCCGGGAGGTCGGCGAAGGCATCGTCGCCTACGACGCGTCTCCCGACGCACGGCGGGCCTGCTTCGCCCTGTCCGGCCGGGTGTTCCTCGCCGATGTCGACGACGGGCGGGCCGTCGAACTGCCGTCCAGCGGCGACGCATTCGACCCCCGGTTGTCGCCCGATGGCTCGGCTGTGGCCTACGTGTCGGGCCGGGGCGTCCGTGTCACCGGCTCGACCGGGGATCACCGGCTGATCAGCGGCACGACCGACACCGTCTCCTGGGGGTCGGCCGAGTTCGTGGCCGCCGAGGAGATGGGCCGCAGTCGGGGCCACTGGTGGGCGCCGGACGGCGGGTCGTTGCTCATCGCCCGGGTCGACGTCGACCCGGTGGCCACCTGGTGGATCAGCGCCCCCGTCGACCCGGACGCCCGGCCTCGCTCGGTCCGGTACCCGGCGGCCGGCACGGCCAACGCCGATGTCGCCCTGGCCGTCGTTTCCCTCGACGGTACGACGATCGACGTGGACTGGCGGGTCGGCGACCCCGGGTTCGAGTACCTGGCCGGGGTCCAGTGGCCCGCCGATGGGCCGCCGACTTTGACCGTCCAGACCCGGGACCAGCGCACCATGGCCGTGCTCACCGTCGACCCGGCGACCGGCGAGGTCGCCGAACGCCGCCGCATCGTCGACGACCACTGGGTCGAGTTGGTCCCCGGCGCCCCGTGCTGGTGGGGTGACGCCCTGGTCACCGCCGAGGACCATGGGGGCACCCGCCGGGTCATGGTCGACGGCCGCCCGGGGTCTCCCGACGGCCTGCAGGTCCGGCGCATCGTCGGCACCGACGGCGACTCGCTGGTGGTCACGGCGTCCTCCGATCCGAGGGATGTCGACGTGGTGCGTCTCGACGGCACGGGTGGCGTCGAGACGGTGTCATCCGGCGGTGGGGTGCGGGGCGCAGCCGTCGGCGGCGGGGTGGTGGCGTTGTCGGTCGCCGATCTAGCCGGCTCGACGCTGACCGTCGACGGCAGGGCCGTCGCCTCGCACGCCGAGAAGCCGGTGGTCACGGCCCGGCCCGTGTTCCACGTCGTGGGCGAGCGGGCGCTGCACGCCGCGGTGCTCATCCCCGATGGCCACGACGGGTCTCCGCTGCCGGTCCTGCTCGACCCGTACGGCGGCCCCCACGCCCAGCGGGTGCAGCGGGCCCGTGGCCAGTTTCTGACGTCGCAGTGGTTCGCCGACCAGGGCTTCGCCGTTGTCGTGGTCGACGGGCGGGGAACCCCGGGGCGGGGCCCCGCGTGGGAACGGGCCGTGTGGGGCGACCTGGCCCAACCGGTGCTCGACGACCAGGTCGACGCCCTCCACGCCTTGGCTGCCGCCGACGAGCGCCTGGACCTGACCCGGGTCGCCATCAGGGGCTGGTCGTTCGGGGGCTACCTCGCCGCCTTGGCCGTGCTGCGACGACCCGACGTCTTCCACGCTGCCGTGGCCGGTGCGCCGGTCACCGACTGGCGGCTCTACGACACCCACTACACCGAGCGGTACCTCGGCCACCCCGACCACCACCCGGCGCACTACGCCGTCACCGACCTGTGCGCCGAGGCGGCGAGCCTCACCCGGCCGTTGCTGCTCATCCATGGCCTGGCCGATGACAACGTGGTCGCCGCCCACACCCTGGCCTTGTCCCGTGCGTTGCTCGAGGCCGGCCGGCCCCACCGGGTGCTGCCGCTGTCCGGGGTGACCCACATGACCCCGCAGGAGGCGGTGGCCGAGAACCTGCTGGTTCTCCAGCTCGAGTTCCTGCGAGAGGCGCTGGGGGTCTAGCCGATCAGGGCGGGCCGGTGGTGGGCCCAGGGCTGGGCCGCCTCCAACTGGAAGGCGAGGGCATAGAGCAGGTCGTCGCCTCCCGGGGCCGCTGAGAAGTGCGACCCGACGGGCAGGCCGTCGTCGGGCCACCCCAAGGGCACCGACATGGCCGGACCGCCCCACGTGTTGGCCATGGCCAAGTGGCTGAGTAGCCGCTGGGAGTGCTCGGGGTCGAATCCACCAGCGGGGGAGATGTCCCCGTGGTTCAGCGCCGTGCACCAGGTGACCGGGGTGAGCCAGACGTCGACGCCAGAGAAGAACCGGTCGAGGTCGGCGTTGATCTGCCGTCTGGTGACGTCGGCCTGCTCGGCGGTGTCGGGCGGCAGGTCGTCGCCGCGTCGCACCATCCCGATGGTGGCCGGGGTCAGCAGTCGGGACTCCTCGATCGGCATGCCGGCGGCCTGCTCCAGCATTTCGATCAAGCCGACGGTACGGCTGAGGAACAGGCCGGTGTACATGGCGAAGAACTCCTCGCCGTCCACGGGCTGGGGCGCCGGTTCGACGTGGTGGCCGAGTTGTTCGCACAGGGCGGCGGTGGCCTCGATGGCGTCGCCGACCACCGGTTCGGGTGGGGTGCCGAACGGGTCGTCGAGCGTGAGGGCCACCCGCAGCCGACGGTCCCCGAGGTCCGGTAACCCGTCGAGCTTCGGGTACGGGTTGTCGACGTCGTTCTGGGTTGCCAGGAACAGCGCGGCGCTGTCGCGCACCGTCCGGCTGAGGGCCTGGTGGGTCTTGAGCGTCGGATGTGAGCCGTCCAATTCGCCGGAGGCGAGGCGGCCCCGGCTGGCCTTCATGCCCAGCACCCCGCACCACGAGGCCGGTATGCGGTTGGAGCCGCCACCGTCGGTGCCGTGGGCAATGGGGGTGTAGCGGGCGGCGACGGCCGCTGCGGTGCCACCGCTGGATCCACCCGTTGACCGCGACAGGTCCCAGGGATTGCTGGTGGGGCCATACACCTCGTTGTCGGTCACTGGGAGCGACGCGAACTCGGGGGTGTTGGTCTTGCCCGTCACGATGAGGCCGGTCCGCTCGAGGGCTTCGACGTAGGGTGGCGAGGCCGTGCTGATGTTCGTCTGCATGGATCGCGACCCGTCGGTGCGGGGCACGCCCTCGAGGTCCACCAGGTCCTTCACGAAGGTGGGCACACCGCCGAACGGCCTGTCGAGGGAAATGTCGGATGCCTCGTGCAGCCGGCTCCGGGCTCGGTCGACACAGCGGATCGGCACGGCACCGAGCCGTCCGTCGAGGGCCTCCATCCGGGCGACGACGGCGTCGAGGAGCTCGCCTCGGGTGAGGTCGCCGGACCTGAGTAGACCGCTGAGCGCCGTGGCGTCGAGGTCGGTGAGTTCGTCGCCGGGGGTCGGCACGGCGCCGAATCTAGTCGGGCCAGCGGCGGGGCTCAGGCTCGGTGGCAAGCGATCTCGGTGGCCTTCACGGCCGCCCACATTCGGGCTCCGGGCCTCAACTCGAGGACCTCGACGGCCCCCGGTGTCACCTCGGCGACCACGGGTAGCGGGCCGTCGAGCACGACGCGGACCCGATCGAGCACCGGCTGCACGTCGGCGATCGTGGCCCGCCACACGTTGCGGGGGCTGCCGTCGGGGACGGAGCGGTGGAGGGCGATGGCCCCCGGTGGGATGGCCAGGCGGACCGGTCCGTGGAACGGCTCGGCGAGGACGATCACCGCGCCGCTCGGTGTGGCGGCCACGTCGCCGGTGGCAACGGCCTCAATGAGGTTGAGCCCCGACAGCGACGCAGCGAACCGGCCGGCGGGCCGACGGCGGATCTCGTCTGGGCTGCCGACCTGGGCGATGCGGCCTTCCTCGACGATGGCCACCCGGTCGGCCAGCACGGCTGCCTCGACCGGGTCGTGGGTGACGATCAGCGTGGTTGGGCGGTCCCCGTCGGTCAGCGCGGTGTGGATGCTGCGGCGGGAATCGAGGTCGAGGGCCGTGGCCGGTTCGTCGAGCAACAGGACCTTGGGGTCGGCAGCCAGCGCCCGGGCCACGGCGACCCGTTGGGCCTGGCCGCCGGAGCACTGATGGGGTCGACGGTCGGCCAGTTCGGCGAGGCCGAAACGCTCGATCAGGCCGGCGACCAGTGCCCCGTCGGCGCCAGGGGCGAACCCGACGTTGTCGGCCACCGACAGGTGGGGGAAGAGCGACGTCCCCTGCGGTACCCAGGCGACCCCCCGTCGGTGCGGTTCCACGAAGGTGCCGGCGTCGGGTTCATCGACCGTGACGTCCCCGAGTCGCAGCGAGCCCGACGTGAGCCGTACCAGGCCGACCATCAAACGCAGCAGGCTGGACTTGCCGGCCCCGTTCGGCCCCAGCAGGGCGATGGTCTCTCCAGGGTGGACGGTCAGGTTCAGGTCGAGGTCCAGCGATCCGACCGCTGTCGTTCCGGTGAGCGTCATGGCGGTCATCGGGTCGGCATCCAGCGATCACGCATCGGGATGAGGACGGCCAGCGAGATGGTGAGCAGTACGAGGCTCAACGCCAGGGCGTGGCCCGGCTCGGTCTCGAGGGCCAGGAAGGTGGCGAGGGGGAGGGTCTGGGTGCGTCCCGGCAGGTTCCCGGCGAAGGTGATGGTGGCCCCGAACTCGCCCAGGGCCCGGGCCCAGGCCAGGGCCAGCCCGGCACCCATGGCGGGAAGCACGTGGGGCAGGGTGACCCGGCGCAGCACGGTGAACGGCGCGGCCCCCAGGCCGGCGGCCACTCCTTCGAGGTCGTCGAGCCGCTCCCGGGACGCCTCGAGCGCCCCCTCGACGGCGATGACGTAGAACGGTAGGGCGACGAACACCGCGGCCAGCACCGCCCCGGTGGTGGTGAACGGCAGGGTGAGGCCGAACCACCGGTCGAGCCACTGCCCGACGAGGCCGCGTCGTCCGAGGGCGAAGAGCAGGGCCGTGCCACCGACCACCGGCGGCAACACCATTGGGAGCACGACGAGGGCCCGGATGAGCCGACGCCCCGGGAGGTCGCCCCGTCCCAGCGCCCAGGCCAGTGGGGTGCCGATCGTGATGACGATGACGGCGGCGATGCTGCTCACGACCAGCGACACACGAAGCGCGTCGAGGGTGGCCCGCCGGGTGAGCAGACCACCGAGGTCGGTCCACGGGGTTCGTTGGAGAAGCCCGAGCAGCGGGAGGGCCAGGACGGCGACGGCCACGCCGGCCAGGATCAGCAGGGTCCGCCTCATCGACCGGTCTCCGGCGGAGCGTCGAAACCGTGGTCGGACAGGATCTGCTGGGCTGCCGGCCTGTGCAGATCCTCGGCCAGGGCGCGGCCGGTGGCGGTGAACGGAATGGTCACGTACACCACGCTGGGCGACGTCGAGGATGCCGGGGTCTTCGGCCACACCGGCTCGAGGCGGGAGTCGTTGGCCACGTCGGAGAAGTACACGACCCCGAGGTCGGCCTCGCCGAGGGCCAGCCGTTGCACGACGGCCCGGGCGCTGGGTTCGAACGTGTCGACCGAGGGCTCCAGGTCAAATTTCCGGGCGAGCTGCAGCGTGGCCTCGCCGCACGGCACCTCGATGGCGCACACGGCGAGCGTCAGCTCCGATCGCTCGAGGTCGGCCAACGAACGCACGCTGGCCGGGTTGCCGGCCGGGGTGGCCACCACCAGCCGGTTCTCGGCGAAGTGTTCGCCGGCGACGAGACCGGAGGCCTCGAGGATCCAGTCGGCCCCGAGGCCGGGATGGGCGACGAGCAACAGGTCGGGGGTGGCACCGTCGGCAACCTGGGCGATCAGATGGTTGGATCCGCCGAAGACGAACACGGCGTCCGGGTCGTCGACGAGCAGCGGGGTCACCTCGGTGAGCGACGAGGCGGCGAACACCGTGGGCCCGGATGCGTCGCCGCAGCCGCTGGCCAGGCCGGCCAGCAGGGTCGCACCGGCGAGGCAGGAGACCTTGGAGCCTCGCCATCGCCGTGATCCGACCATCGGGGATCAGGCCGTCTCGACGACCACGTTGGTGGCCTTGACGGTGGCTACGGCGAGCACGCCGGGGGCGAGCCCCAGCTCGTCGGCGGCCTCAGTCGAGATGAGCGAGACGATGCGGTGTGGCCCGGCCTGGATCTCCACTTGGGCCATCACAGCGTCGCGTTTGACGCGGGTGACGAGGCCGGTGAACCGGTTGCGGGCCGACATGGGGCGTCCGCCGGGGTCGGGGGCGTCGGCCAGCTCGCGGGCCAGGCGGGCAAGGTCGGGACCGTCGATGAGGCGGTGGCCGCCCGGGGTACGGTCGGCGGCCAGACGCCCGGCATCCACCCAACGGCGGACGGTGTCAGCACTCATTCCCAGCAACTGCGAGGCATCACCGATAGAAAACTGGCTCATACTGGAAAACTAGATGAAAAGGCTTGTACCTGTACAGGGCTAGGATCACGGTGTGAGCATCCCGGTGACCATCGACGATCTTCCCGACCGGCTCGTCGAGTACGGCAGTGACTGCTTTCTCGTGAGCGTCGGCAGCGACGGTGCCCCAAAGGTGGTGCACGTGCCCGTCGAGTGGGACGGCCAGACCCTGGCTTGCACGCCGGGCCGGGGTACCTGTCGGAACTTGGCCGCCAGTCCTGACGGTGCACCGGTCACGCTGGTGTTCCCGGGGCCCCAGACCGACTTCCACAGCATGCTGCTGGACGGGGTGGGTCAGGTGGTCGGCACGGACCGGGTTGCGATCGAGGTCACTGGCGGGGTCCTGCACCGCCCCGCACCGCCGATGCCCGGCGATACCGCGTCCTGTTGAAGCCGCCGGGTCGGCGGGGCCCGGCGGTTACTCCTCAGCGACCAGGTGGCCGGGCTCGACCTCGGTCATGGTGACGACCTCGGGGTATTCGCCGGCCGGCAGCACCGGGCTCGGGATCTCTCCGGTCAGCAGCGGCCGCTCGATGCGTCGACGCGGGTCGGCGATGGGTACCGCCGACAGAAGCAGCTTGGTGTAGGAGTGGCGAGGGTCGCTGAACACCTGTTCGCGTGAGCCCAACTCGACGACCTGCCCGAGGTACATCACGGCGACCCGGTGGGCGATGCGCTCGACCACGGCCAGGTCGTGGCTGATGAACAGGTACGACAGGCCGAACTCGTTCTGGAGGTCGAGCATCAGGTTCATCACCTGGGCCTGCACCGACACGTCGAGCGCCGACACGGCCTCGTCGGCGATCACCAACTTCGGGTTGAGGGTGAGGGCCCGGGCGATGCAGATGCGCTGCCGTTGGCCACCGGAGAACTGGTGCGGGTAGTTGTCGAGGTGGCGGCGTTCCAGGCCCACCAGTTCGAACAGTTCGGCCACCCTCTCCCGGAGGGCCTCGCCCTTGGCCAGGCGCTGGATCTTGAGCGGTTCGCCGACCGCGTCGCCGACCTTGACCCGGGGATCGAGGCTGGCGAACGGATCCTGGAACACGATCTGCATGGTGCGGCGCAGGGGCCGCATGGCCCGCGGCCCGAGATGGGTGATGTCGGTTCCTTCGAGGAACACCCGGCCCTCGTCTGGTTTGTGCAGGCGGATGATCAGGTTGGCCAGGGTGGACTTGCCACAACCTGACTCACCGACGACGGCCAGGGTCTCGGCCCGGCCGACGTCGAGGGACACGTCGACCACCGCGTGGACCTGGGCCCCGTGGTCGGCGGGGAAGCGCTTGGTGAGGCCCTCGACGCGGACCAAAGGTTCGGCGGTCGTCGCGACGTCGGTCATGAGAGCTTCCCGGCGAGGTGGAACGGCTCGGGCTCCGGCCGTCCGGCCATCGATCCGAGGCGGGGCACCGCGCTGAGCAGGGCCTGGGTGTACGGATCGGCGGGCGAATGGAAGATCTGGTCGACGTCGCCCTGCTCGACGACCTTGGACTTGTTCATCACCACGACCCGGTCGGCCACCTCGGCGACGACCCCCATGTCGTGGGTGATGAGCATGACCGCAGTGCCGGTGTCGGCCTGGAGTTGCCGGATCAGCCCCAGGATCTGGGCCTGGATGGTGACGTCGAGGGCGGTGGTCGGCTCGTCGGCGATGAGCAGGCGGGGCCCACAGCTCAAGGCGATGGCGATCATGATGCGCTGCCGCATACCGCCCGACATCTCGTGGGGGTACTGGCCGATGCGTTTGTCGACTTCGGGGATGCGCACCAGGTCGAACATGTCCCGGGCCCGGGCCATGGCCGCCTTCTTGTCGAGGCCTTCGTGGATGCGCAGCGTCTCGGCGATCTGCTCGCCTACCGGGTACACGGGGTTCAGGCTGGTCAGCGGCTCCTGGAAGATCATCGAGATGTGGTTGCCGCGGATGTCCCGCATGACCTTCTCGCCCTGGCCCACCAGGTCGAGTCGGGCACCGTCGGGCATCCGGAATTCGATGCTCCCCGAGGTGATGCGGCCACGGGTGCCCAGTTGGACGAGCCGCATGATGGACAGGGCGGTCACCGATTTGCCGGAGCCGGACTCGCCGACCACGGCGACCGTCTCGCCGGCGTCGATGTGGAACCCCACCGAGTCGATGGCGGTGAAGTCCCCGAATTTGACGGTGAGGCCGTCGACGGTCAGCAGGGCCACGGCTCAGCGCCCCCGCAGCTTCGGGTTGAAGGCGTCCTGGAGACCGTCGCCGATGAGGCTGATGGACAGGACGGTCAGGAAGATGGTGAGTCCCGGGAACGTCACCGTCCACCACGCTTCCAGGATGTATCCCCGGTTGTTGCCGATCGTCGACCCCCAGCTGATGCTGGACGTGTCACCCAGGCCGAGGAACGCCAGACCGGCTTCGAACAGGATGGCGATACCGACGGTGAGGGTGGTGGCCACGAGCAGCGGCGGCATGGCGTTGGGGAGGATGGTGCGCAGCATGATGCGCAGGTCGCCGGCGCCGAGTGAACGGGCCGCCTTGACGAACTCAAGCTCGCGTAGGCGCAGGAATTCGGCTCGGGACAGCCTGGCCGCCGCGGGCCACGACACGATGCCGATCGCCAGGGCGATGGTGCGCGGCGACGGTTCGAGCATGGTGACCATCACCATGGCGAACAGCAGTGTCGGCAGGGTCTGGAACAGCTCGGTGAGGCGCATGAGGGCGGCGTCGACCCAACGGCCGTAGTAGCCGGCCACGCTGCCGATGAGCAGGCCGATGGTGATGCTCATGAAGGCCGCCACGAGGGCCACCAGCAGGGTGGTGCGCCCACCGGAGATGACCCCGGCCAGGATGTCGCGGCCCAGGTAGTCGGTGCCGAACAGCGGGGCCCCGTCCTCGCCGGGGCCGAGGAACGGTCGGGCGACCATCTCCTTGGCCGTGTTGGCGTACAGGCTGGGCCCGACGACCGTCATGAACACGATGCCGCTGAAGATCACCGCGCCGACGACCGCGGCCTTGTTGCGGCAGAACATCCGGAACGCGCTGTGGGCCCCGCCCTCGGTGACGTCGATGGCCACGCCGGTGTCGGTCACCGCGAGCCCCCCACCCGGATACGGGGGTCGATGAACCGGTACACCAGGTCGGTCACCAGGTTGGCCACGATCACCATGGCCGCCGACACGATGAGCAGCCCCAGCATGAGCGGGGTGTCGCGGGTCAGGATGGATTCGTACGCCAGAAGACCCAGTCCCGGCCAGTCGAACACCGTCTCGACGAGGACCGCCCCGGAGAACAGCGCTCCGAACTGCAGGCCGGCGAAGGTGACGACGGGGATGAGGGCGTTGCGGAGGGCGTGCTTGTAGACGACGGACCGTTCGCTGGCTCCCTTTGCCCGGGCCGTCCGGATGTAGTCGGATTCGAGCACCTCGAGCATCGATGCCCGGGCGAGCCGCGAGTAGTAGGCGAGGTACACGATGGCCAGGGTGAACGCCGGGAGGATCAGGTGTTCGAGGTTGTCGAGGCGTTCCCCGAACCATCCGCCCTTGTAGCGGACGTCCTCGAAACCCGAGACCGGCAACAGGTCGAGTTTGGCGGCGAACAGGACGATGAGCATGATGCCGGTCCAGAAGATCGGCAGGGCGTAGCCGACCAGGCTCAACACGGTGACCCCGTGGGAGGACAGGCTCTCGGGGCGGCGGGCCGTGTACACGCCGAGAATCACGCCGATGACGAGCGACACGCCGAGGGCCACGCTGGTCAACAGGACGGTGGCGCCGATGCGGTCCATGATCATGTCGAAGACCGGCTTCTCGTAGTAGAAGGACTCGCCGAAGTCCAACTGCACGATGTTGACGATGTACGTCCAGAGTTGGACGATGAGCGATCGGTCGAGGCCGTAGTCGGCCCGCAACCTTGCGAGGTACTCCGGGTCGCCGACCCCGGTGCTGCTGGCGAGGGCGATGGCGGCGTCGCCCGGGGCCAACTGGATCAGGATGAAGTTCAGGACGATGACTGCAAGAAGCAGTCCGAATGCCTGAACGAGCCTGATCCCGATGCCCCGGGCGAGCGCCATCACCTCGCGTGGTCCAGCAGTGGTTTCAGTGGTTCGGTGCCGGGGTTACCGGTCGAGCCATACGTCCTGCATGCCGGACAGGTAGCCCCATGGCCCGGTCGGGACGTTCATCACGTCCGGCTGGATGGCTCCGAAGATCGGCAGCGTGTTGATGAAGTACAGCGGCAGTTCCTCCGCGGTGATCTCCTGGGCTTCGGCGTAGAGCTCCTTGCGGGCTTCGAAGTCCTGCTCCTGGGCGGCGTCGTTCAGAAGCTGATCGACGGTTTCGTTGCAGTACTCCGAGTTGTTGACGAAGAAGCTCTTGATGGCGTTGGCGCACAGGAAGATGCGGTGGACGCCGATGACCGGGTCGCCCCAGTTGAAGTAGGCGTTCATCGTCATGTCCCACGGCTCCGGATCGGGAGCGAAGAACATGCCGACCCACGACGGGACGTCGGCGTTGACGACGACCTCGACGGTGATGCCGACCTCGGCCAGGGCCAGGGAGATGTACTCGGCGACGTTGCGCTGGTGCTCGTCAGGACCCGGGATGTAGGTGATCGTGAGCTCCAGACCGTCGGCGTAGCCGGCTTCGGCGAGGAGTTCACGGGACTTGTCCAGGTCGACGTCGTAGCGTTCGACGTCCGGGTTGTAGAACGGGCTGTCCACGTGGATCGCGGTGAGCAGCTCCCGGGTCTGACCCTGGTGCAGGTTCTCGATGATGTAGTCGCGGTCGATGGCGTAGGCGATGGCCTGGCGCACCCGCAGATCCGAGATGGGTTCGGACATCAGGTTGAACTGCAGTTCGTTGGTGGCGCCGACACCGAAGGCCTGTGCCCGATCGAGCACGAGCCCGTCGTTCTCGGAGATGCGCTGCGAGTTGAGGGCGCTGGCGAAGACGAAGAAGTCGATGTCGCCGTTTTCAACGCCGAGGATGCCGGTGTTCTCGTCGGGGACGATGTCGATGACGATCTCATCCAGGTACGGCTTGCCTTCCTGGAAGAACCCGTCGTACTTCGTGAGGACGATCTTCGAGGAAGGGTCGTACTCGGTGAGCATGAACGGGCCGGAGCCGACGACGTCGACGCTGTTGCGCTCATGGGTCTTGATCTCGTTGATCGGGGTGCCGTCGTCGAAGATGTGCTTCGGGATGATCGGCAGCAGCACGTCGGAGAGCGCCACGAACAACGCGGGGTGCGGGTTGTCGAGGGTCAGCACGATCTGGTGCGGATCCGAGGTGTCGAAACCGGTCACGGGGGCCAGCATCGTGGTGAACGGGTGGTTGTTCTGATGGACCTGGATCGAGTAGGCGACGTCCTCGGAGGTGATGGGCTCACCGTCGTGGAACGTGGCGCCTTCGACGAGGTCGATGGTGACGGTCAGGCCGCCATCGGAGATGTTCCAGTCGGTGGCCAGGTAGGGCTGGGGCTCCCAGTTGCTGTCGAGGGTGACCAGGGCAGCGAAGATCTTGGAGCTGGGCAGGGCGACACCGACCCCGGACGCGACGCCGTGGTTGACGTGGCCGCCCTTCTGGCCGGTAGCCAGCACGAGAGTGCCGCCCGTCGTGATCTCGACGGCCGGTTCGGTCGTCGTGGTGGTCTCCGGCGCCGGCTCGTCGGGCTCGTCGGCCGCTGCGGTGGTGGTCGGGGCCTGGACGGCCAGCGTGGTGGTCGTCTCCTCGGCCGGGGCGGCGGTCGTGGTGACCGCCTCGGTGGTGGTGGTCTCGCCACCATCATCGGAGCCACAACTGGCGGCGAACATGGCGAACGCTGCCAGTAGGGCGAGCAACACACGTCGGTTGCGACGCATAGGGGGTCCCCTCCTGGGTTTGGGCCGACGGATGCATCCGGGCCACTGGTGTGGTCCCGTGTGGTCGTGATGTCGGTCACTGGTTTGACAGTACGATACTGTACTGTGCTAGATAACGAAAAGGCAAGATCTGATAACTCTTGATTCGTGTCGGGCGATGCCGGGTGTCCGAACGGCAAACCGGCAGCCTGACGGCGATGCAACCACGAAGACGCTGCGGTTGAACGGCATCGTCGCACCACGCGAAGAGCGTCCGGCGGCGTCGACGGTTTCGGCGAGAACATGAAGGAGCTCCACAGGTGACGACGCTGTCCGAGACGGGAACTGGAAACCACCAGACACCCGACGAAGCCGGTGTGGCCATCCTGCAGAGCGCCATCCGGTTGCTCGCCGAACGCGGGGTGCAGGGTTTCACCACCGACGCCCTGGCCAGCGAGGCCCGCGTGTCCAAGACCAGCATCTACCGCCGGTGGAGCAACAAGGCGGAGATCCTCACCGCGGTCGTCGGCCTGGTGGCCGGTGCCGCCGACGTCCCCGACGCCGGCGACCTCGACGAAGAGGTCGCCGCGTGGTTCGTCGACCGGCAACGGGTGTACAACCGTCCACAGTTCCGGCCGACGGTTACCAGCCTGCTCGAGGTCGCTTCCCACAACGACGACGTCGACCAGGTCATGGGGAACTACCGGCGCAGCGAACAGAACACGCTCAAGGGGATCCTCCGGCGGGCAGCTGACCGGGGCGACATCGACAGCAACTGGAACATCGACATCCTCAACCAGTTCTTCCTCGGTCCGTTGATGTACAGGGTCGTGCTGGAAAAGCAGCCCCTCGACGACGACACGATCGACCAGTTCCGTCGCCTCGCCATGACTGCGTTGCGCGCCACCCCGCCACCGGCGTGATCACCGTCTACACCGCTCGGCGGGTCCACACCATGGATCCGTCACAGCCTGAAGCGACGGCCGTCGCCGTCCGCGACGGGCGCATTGTCGAGGTGGGCAGCATCGACTCGCTGCAACCATGGTTGAGCCGTCACGAACACAACGTCGACGACCGTTTCGCCGACCACGTCATCCTGCCCGGGCTCATCGACCCCCATCTGCACCCGGGGCTCATCGCCCTACTGCTGGCCTGCGAATGGATTCCGCCTGAATCGTGGAACCTGCCCGGGGGACGAGTCGACGCCGTCCACGGACGTGACGCCTTCCTCGCACGTCTGGCGGAGGTTGAGGCCGGCCACCCTGCCGGCGAACCACTGGTGGCGTTCGGATGGCACGCCCAGTTCCACGGCGACATCGAACGGGTCGACCTCGATGCGGTGACCACAGACCGCCCGATCGTGCTCTGGCAGCGGTCGTTCCACGAACTGCGAGCCAACTCTCCCGCACTCGAATGGCTCGACGCCGCCGAAGGCGCCGCCTGGGACCCCCATATCGACCTCGACCGCGGTCGCCTGTGGGAATCCGGCATGTCGTGGGGATTGCAGACCCTCGACCCTCATCTGATGGGCGACGGGCGCCTCGGGGAACTCCTCGAAGGGGTGGCCGACATGATCCACCGCGGCGGGGTGACCACCATCGCCGACGCCGGCTGGGGTCTGACCGACCTCGATGACTATCTCGAGACCCTGCTGTCGGTGCACGAAGGGCCGGACGTGCCGTTCCGCCAGTACCTGATGCCGTCCCCCGGGCGTTACCGCATGCAATACGGCGACGCCGCCACCGAAAAGCTCACCGAACACGAGACCCGAGCCTCGGAACGGATCCGGTTCCTGCACGCCGGCAAGTACTTCGCCGACGGTGCCTTCATCGCCCAGCTCATGCAGCTCGGCGACCCCGGCTACATCGACGGTCACGAAGGGGCATGGATGGCCGATCCCGACCAGATCGCCCGGCACATCCGGCCGTTCTGGCAGGCCGGCCGCCAGGTCAACATCCACGTCAACGGTGATCTCGGCATGGATGCGGCCCTCGACGCCATCGACACCGTGCTCCACGAGGCCCCCCGCTTCGACCATCGGACGATCATCCACCACTTCGGCATCTCCACCCAGGCCCAGAGCCGCCGCATGGCCGCTCTCGGCGTGTCCGCCCAGGCCAACGGGTACTACCTGCGGCTGTTCGGCGACGCCTTCATCGATCACTGGCTCGGAACGGAACGAGCGTCGCAGATGACCCGGCTCGGTTCGGCCCGTCGCAACGGCATCAGCGTCGCGTTGCACTCCGATCTGCCGATGGGCCCGATCGAGCCCATGTTGGCCGCATCGGTCGTCGCGACCCGCACGTCGGCGTCCGGCACCGTGCTGGCCCCCGAGGAGCGCCTGTCCGCCTACGATGCCATCGCGGCGGTCACCATCGAAGCCGCCTGGCAGCTCCGACTCGACCACGAGATCGGTTCGCTGGCCGCCGGCAAGTCGGCCGACATGGTCGTGCTGGCCGACGACCCGTTCGAGACCGGCCCGGCCGCCTGGCCCGACATCGCCATCGAGGCGACAGTCATGGGCGGCACGGTGTACCCGATCGGTTGACGAAATGGCCGACCTGATGGCTGACCGGGTCGCCGACCGGTCCGAGATCCCCGGCGAGCGGATCCCGATGGTCGTGTTGGGCGGCTGGTTGGGCTCGGGCAAGACGACGCTCGTCAACCGGCTGCTGTCCGTCGCGCCGGCCGGTGAACGGATCGCCGTCGTCGTCAACGACATCGGCGACGTCGACATCGATGGCGGGCTGATCGCCGCCCGGCACGGCGACACCGTCGAGCTCAGCAACGGTTGCGTCTGCTGCTCCATCGGTGACTCGCTGGCCACGACGCTGCGCGACCTCGTGATGACCGACCGCCCACTCGACCGCATCGTGGTCGAAGCCAGCGGCGTTGCTGAACCCGGCCGGGTCGCCGCCTACGGAGATCGGCGGAGGATCCGACCCGACGGCGTGGTGGTCTGCGTAGACGCCGTCGATGTCGTGGCCAGATCCGACAGCCACCGTGTCGGGGAGCTCGTTCGCCGCCAGGTCGCCACCGCTGACGTTCTCATCCTCACGAAAACCGACCTCCTCGACGACGGGGGTCGGGCCGCACGGGGATGGTGTTGCGAACACGCACCCGACACACCGGTCATCGCCGCGGTCGACGCCGACCGTTGGGTGGCCGTGGTGCTCGCCGGTGCGGACGTCGACGACGCCGGGCCGAGCGAACCTGCCGACGCGCTGGACCTGCCGATCGCCACCCGGACCTGGATCGCCCCGGACGGGGCCGACGCCGAGAACGTCGCCGATGCGTTGCGGCTCGTCTCGGATGCTGAGCCCTCGATCATCCGCGCCAAGGGCGTGTTCGGTGGTTCGGCGGTGCATCTCGCCGGGGGCCGGGTCACCATCGACCCGGTGGTCGGTGCGCATCCCGCTGAAGGACGGTTGGTGCTGGTCGCGTCTCCGGACTGGGACGCCGAACGGGTCGTCGGTGCGCTCGGCCGCGCATGCACGGAGATGCACGATGCCTGACGTCCCGCTGGTCTACCGGGTCATCGACCCCGAGACCCACCGCATGGTGCCGGTGCACGCCGACACGCTGCCCGGCCCGATCACCGCCGCTGAGGCAGGGCTGATGGTCGGGAGTCCTCCGCCGGGCGACAAGCGGGTCGACCTGGGCAACTGGCTGGCCTATCCGCATATCCGCTGGGCCCTCACCCACGTGGACCAACTCGGCCCGTCAGCGACGGTGCATCGCGGCGACGGTCCGGTGTGGGAACTCCCGACCGCCGACCCGGATGGCACCGGGCTCGACCTCGACGGGCTCACCGTCGACGCCGGCGACGGCATCACGTGGACACTCGACGAGATGCTGCACCGCACCTACACCGATGCCTTCCTCGTCGCCCACCGGGGACGGGTCGTCGTCGAGCGCTACTTCAACGGCATGACGGCCGGAACTCGCCACCTCATGTTCTCCATGACCAAGTCGTTCACCGGGCTGCTCGCCCTGCTGGCGATCCGGGACGGCGCCCTGGGCCTCGACGACCTGCTGGTCGACCACGTCCCCGAGTTCGCGGCGACGGCCTGGGATCCTGTCACCGTCGCCCAGGCCCTGGACATGACCGACGGGGTCCTCTTCGAAGAGAACTACGCCGACCCGGACTCGTCGGTGGTCCGGTACGGCGTGGCCCTGGGCTTCCTCGACCAGCCCCACGGCTGGGACGGTCCAGTCGGGGCGCACGACGGGTTGCGTTCGTTCACCGAGCGGTCGGACCCACCAGGGAGCCGATTCAACTACTCGACGGCCACCACCGACGCCTTGGCCTGGGTTGTGGCCCGGGCGACCGGCCAGCGATGGACCGACGCCCTTGCCGAGCGCCTCTGGCAACCGATGGGCGCGGCGTCGGACGCCGGGATGCGCCTCGACCCGTACGGGGTCGGCGTGGCCTCCGGCGGGATGTTCGCCACGGCACGCGACCTGGTGCGGTTCGGGCTGCTGCTCGCCAACCGGGGCCGCACCGGCGACACCCACGGATCGCGACAGGTGCTCCCCGAGGACGTGGTCGATGACATCGTCGGGGGCGGGGTCCCCGACCCGGACGGGTTGGCCGGAAACCCGAATCGGGCCGGCTGGTCCTACCACCGCCAGTTCTGGAACCCCCGTCACGTGCTCGGCGGGCCGCTGGTCATGGGCATCCACGGCCAACGGCTGTTCGTCCATCCCGACGCCGAGCTCGTGGTGATGAAGTTCGGCTCGCATCCGGTCTCGGCGAACGTGTCGACCGACGCGACGCACGCCAGCCTCTACCGGGCCTTGGCCGAGGCGGTCTGACGCCGGTATCGGCCGCCGCGGCCCGGGTTCAGGAGCGCTTCTTGGCCCGGAGTCGTTCCAGGTAGGCCTGCTGCGAGGCCCGGCTCTCCGGGTCCCGCAGGGCCATGCCCAGCCCTTCGGCGTCGGACCACGAGCGGCTCAGCCCGACCATCTGCTCGGTCACCGCGTTGGTGTGCCGCTTGGTGGCCAGCACCGCGCCGCGCGGGCGGCTGGCCACCGCCTCGGCCAGCGACTCCACCTCGGCGTCGAGGTCGTCGGCGTCCACCACCCGGTTGAGGAAGCCGGCGGCCTGCGCCTCGTCGGCGCCGAAGGGCCGGCAGGTCATGACCAGTTCCTTGGTGAGGGCCGGACCGATCTCCCGTACCAGGCGGGGGATGCCGCCCCAGGCCAGAGGGATGCCCAGGTCGACTTCGGGGATCGAGAAGCGCACGTCGTCGGTGGCGACCCGCAGGTCACAGGCGGCGGCCAGCACCAGGCCCCCACCCACCACGTGACCGTGCAACCGGGCGATCAGCACCGGCGACGTCTGTTCGAGGGCGTCGGCCATCAGGCGCCCGGTGTCGGCCGGCACCCGGCCGCCGGCCGGTGACGGCCCGTCCTCGCCGAACGAGGTCACGTCGAAGCCGGCGCAGAACGCCCGGCCCTCGCCGGCGACGACCACGACGCGGAGGTCGGGCTGGTGGTCGAACCAGCGGGCGGCGTCGATGATCTCGCTCATCACCTCGTTGGAGAGGCTGTTGAGCGACGACGGACGGTTGATGGTCAGCGTGCCCCGTCGACCGTCGTTGGTCACGACGAGGTGCTCGAAATCGGGGATGGCGGTGCCGGTCATGGGCTGAGTCTGGCCCACCGCTCGGGGTCGGCCGCAGTCCGGCGGCCCCACCGCCCGGAACCACTCAGGCTGGGTCGGCCGGTGGTTCCAGTTCGACCGTTGCCGCGAGTGCATCGCCCTCGGTCAGGTCGATCGACGTGGCCCGCGCCGCCAGGGTGACATCGCCCAGGGCCGGGCCGAGCAGGGCCAGGCGTTCGGCGGTGTCGGTGACGGTGCACGCCACGACCGGGGTGGCGAGCGACCGCTTCGCTGCCGTCTTCTGTTTGCGGATCTCGGCGAGCGCCTCGGCGGCGACCGTGAACACGGCGGGGTCAGCAGGCCCGTCCGGGCGATCGGCGACCGCCTGTCGAAGCGTGGCGGCGTCCGGCCAGTCCTGTCGATGCACGGAACCGTTCTGCCACCAGGACCACACCTCTTCAGTGACGAACGGGAGGAACGGGGCGAACAACCGGAGCATCGTGGAGAGGGCGAGCCGGAGTGCGTGGCGTGCCGACTCGGCTCCCGCCGGGTCGCCTTCGTAGGCACGGCCCTTGACCAGCTCGACGTGGTCGTCGGTGAACGACCAGAAGAAGGTCTCCGTCCGTTCCAGGGCACGGGCGTAGTCGAAGGCTTCGAAGGCCGCGGTGGCGTCGTCGACGAGGTCGGCCAGACGGATCAGCATCGCCCGATCGAGTGGTTCGGTGATCAGCGACGGGTTGATGTCCAGCGGCTGACCTTCGCCGGCGCCGAACCCCAGGGTGAACCTGCTGGCGTTGAGGATCTTGATGGCGAGCCGTCGGCCGACCTTCATCTGTCCGTCGTCGAATGCGGTGTCGGTTCCGGGTCTTCCGTTGGCTGCCCAGTAGCGGACGGCGTCGGATCCGTATTGTTCGAGCAGCCCCATCGGCGTCACGACGTTGCCCTTGGATTTCGACATCTTCTTGCGGTCAGGGTCGAGCACCCAACCGCTGAGTGCGGCGTGTCGCCACGGAGCGGCGTCCTCTTCGAAGTGGGAACGCACCGCGGTGGAGAACAGCCAGGTCCGGATGATGTCGTGGGCCTGGGGGCGGACGTCCATGGGGTAGGTGCGGGCGTAAAGGTCCTCGTCTTCGCCCCAGCCGCAGGCGATCTGGGGGGTCAGCGACGAGGTGGCCCAGGTGTCCATGACGTCCGGGTCGCCGGTGAAACCGCCGGGCGCGCCCCGCTGGGCTTCGGTGAAGCCGGGCGCGGTGTCCGACGACGGGTCAACGGGCAGGGAGGCCTCGTCGGGCAGGATCGGGTCGTCGTGGATGGGGTCACCGGCGTCGTCGAGCCGGTACCACAGCGGCAGGGGCACCCCGAAGAACCGTTGTCGGCTGATCAGCCAGTCACCGTTTAGGCCGTCGACCCAGTTGGCGTACCGGGCCTGCATGTACGGGGGATGCCAGGTGATCTCGTCGCCGCGGGCGACGAGGGCGTCCCTCAGATCGGTGTCGCGTCCGCCGTTGCGGATGTACCACTGGCGGCTGGTGACGATCTCCAACGGTTTGTCGCCTTTTTCGAAGAACTTGACCGCATGTTCGATCGGTTCGGGTTCGCCGACCATTTCGCCGGTCTCCCGGAGGATGGCCACCATCTCCTGTTGCGCGGAGAACACCGTCTTGCCGGCCAGGCGTTCGTAGGCGGCTCGGCCGGCAGCAGAACCCACGTCGTCGGGCGGTTCGGCCTGGAACCGTCCGGCCCGGTTGATGACGGCCCGGACAGGCAGGTTCAGTTCGCGCCACCAGGTCACGTCGGTGGTGTCACCGAACGTGCAGATCATGGCGATCCCGGTGCCCTTCTCCGGGTCGGCGAGATGATGGGCGAGGATCGGCACCTCGACTCCGAAGACCGGGGTCGACGCCGTGCCGCCGAACAGCGGCTGGAACCGTTCGTCGTCGGGGTGGGCGACCAGGGCGACGCACGAGACCAGCAGTTCAGGCCGGGTCGTGGCGATCTCGAGGTGGTCGGCGCCGTCGGCTGAGGTCGTGCCGTCGGGAAGGTGGAACGCCAGCCGGTGGTAGGCGCCGGGACGGTCCCGGTCCTCGAGCTCGGCCTGGGCGACGGCGGTGCGGAACGAGACGTCCCACAGGGACGGGGCTTCGATCTGGTATGCCTCGCCGCGGGCCAGATTCCGCAGGAACGCCCGTTGGGCGATGCGCTGGCATCGGTCGTCGATGGTGGCGTAGGTCAGTGACCAGTCGATCGACAGGCCGAGGTGTCGCCAGAGGGCCTCGAAGGCGACCTCATCCTCGGCGGTGAGCACGTGGCACAACTCGATGAAGTTGCGACGGCTGATGTCGATGTCGCCGCGCTTCTTGATGGCTTTGACGTCACCAGCGTCGCCAGGGGCGGCGAAGCCGGGGTCGTAGGGCAACGACGGGTCGCAGCGCACACCGAAGTAGTTCTGAACGCGACGTTCGGTGGGCAGGCCGTTGTCGTCCCACCCCATCGGGTAGAAGACCTCCATGCCCCGCATGCGCTGGTACCGGGCGATGGTGTCGGTGTGGGTGTAGGAGAACACGTGGCCGACGTGCAGTGATCCACTGACCGTCGGTGGAGGGGTGTCGATCGAGAACACCTGGTCGCGGGTTCTGGTGCGGTCGAACCTGAAGGTGCCGTCCTGTTCCCACGCGCCGTCCCAGCGTTCTTCCAGGCCTTCGAGGGCCGGTTTGTCGGGGATCGCGGGGACTGCGGGGTTCGCCATGAAGCCCCGAGGCTACCGGCACGGCGTGCGGGGCTGGCGGGGGCGAAGCCTGTCTGATCGCCGCGATGGAACGTTCCGGCACTTCGGGCCGTCCTGCGGTCGGGGTAGCCTCACCGCCCGTGACCGAGCCCACCGCCGAGGCGTCTGCCGCTGGAACTGCACGCCCACGACCCCGTGGCTTCGGGGTCGTGTGGACGACGGTGGCGCTCGACCTGGTGGGGTTCGGCATCGTGATCCCGGTGCTGCCGCTGTACGCCGAGGACTTCGGCGCTTCGGCGGCCATGGCCGCCGGTCTGCTCGCCGCGTATTCGGCGGCCCAGATGGTCGCCGCACCGCTGTGGGGGCGGCTGTCGGATCGCATCGGACGCAAGCCGGTGCTGATCGGTGCCCTCGTCGGTTCCGCGGTTGGCAGCCTGGTGACCGGGTTGGCCGGAGCCCTGTGGGTGCTGTTCCTCGGCCGGTTGGTCGACGGGGCGTCGGGGTCGTCGTACGCCGTCGGCCAGGCCGCGGTGGCCGATCTGGCCGAGCCCGAGGATCGGCCGCGCCTGTTGGGCCTGTTGGCTGCGGCGTTCGGTGTTGGCTTCGTCGTCGGACCGCTCATCGGTTCGCTGGCCGCCCTGGGTGGTCGGGAGCTGCCGTTCTTCGTGGCGGCCGGGCTGGCCCTGGCCAACGCCCTGGTGGCGGCCGTCCGGTTGCCGGCTCGAGCCTCCCGGTCGACCGACGAGGGCCCGCGGTCACGGATGCTCGAAGGCTTCGGGGCCGCGTCGCCGGTCGTGCGTCGGCTTGTCGCTCTGGCCCTGGTCGGCATGGTGGCCTTCTCCGGGTTCGAGGCGACCTTCGCCCTGCTCCTGGAGCGGCGGTTCTCCGAACTGGGCGATCCGTCGGTCTACGGTCTGTTCGCCTCGATCGGGGCGGGCATGGTGCTGGTGCAGACCCGGGTGGTGGGGCCGGTCAACGACCGTCTCGGGTCGTCGGGGGCATTGCGGTTGGCGTTGGTGTCGGTCGCCGTCGGGATGACCGTGCTGGCCACGGGCGGGCGATGGGTCGGCCTGGCCGTGGCATTGATTGCCCTGGTGGCCGGTCAGGGCCTGTTCGGTCCGAGCCTGTCCGCGGCGACGGTCGAGGCGGCCGGTCCCGATGCCCGGGGAGCGGCGCTGGGTCTCCAGCAGAGCGCCGGGGCGTTGGGGCGCATCGTGGGGCCATTGCTGGCCGGCACCTTGTTCGGCCGGGTGTCGGTCGCTGCGCCGTATCTGGTCGCGGCGATGCTGGCGGTGGTCGCCATGTCCATCGTGCCGCCGCGGGTTCGCCGGGAACCGACCGCCGAAGCATAGTTACCGAACGGTAACCTTGGGGTGTTGGCCCCGACGGCGACCTGGTGCGCCGATCCTGGAAGGATGCCCCCATGAGCGAGTTCGCCGAGTTCTCCATGCACCTGTCGGACCAGCAGATCCAGTTGCGTGACTGGATCCACGAGTTCGCCGTCGACGTGATCCGGCCAGCGGCCGAGGAATGGGACGAACGGGAGGAGTTCCCCTACCCGATCGTCCAGCAGGCCGCCGAGATCGGCCTCTACGGCTGGGAGTTCCTCGCCGAGGGGATGATGGGCGACAAGACGGGCCTCACCATGCCGGTCGCCATCGAGGAGTTGTTCTGGGGTGACGCCGGGATCGGCATGGCCATCATGGGCTCCGGGCTGGCCGCGGCCGGCATCGCCGCCTCGGGCACCCAGGAGCAGGTCATGGAGTGGGTGCCCCAGTGCTACGGCAGCTCCGACAAGCTGCAACTCGGGGCGTTCTGCGCTAGCGAGCCCGATGCCGGTTCCGACGTGGCGGGTTACCGCACCCGGGCCGTGTACGACGAAGCCACCGACGAGTGGGTGCTCAACGGCACCAAGGCGTGGATCACCAACGGCGGCATCGCCGACGTGCACGTGGTCGTCGGTGTGGTCGATCCCGAGCTACGAGCGAAGGGCCACGCCTCGTTCGTCGTCCCGCCAGGCACCAGGGGGATCAGCCAGGGCCAGAAGTACAAGAAGCACGGCATCCGGGCCAGTCACACCGCCGAGGTGGTGCTCGAGGACGTGCGGGTGCCGGGCCGGTGCCTGCTTGGCGGCAAGGAGAAACTCGACGAGCGCCTGGCCCGAGTCCGGGAGGGGCGGCCCGGCAACGCCCAGGCGGCCATGCAGACGTTCGAGGCCACCCGTCCGGCGGTCGGCGCCCAAGCCATCGGCATCGCCCGGGCCGCTTACGAGTACTCGCTCGACTATGCCAAGGAGCGCCACGCCTTTGGCCGCCCGATCATCATGAACCAGGGCATCGCCTTCATGCTGGCCGACATGGCGACCGAGATCGAGGCCAGCCGGGCCCTCATCTGGAAGGCGGCGTGGCTGGGGAAGCAGAAGGGGTTCGTCAACGCTGAGGGGTCGATGGCCAAGCTCAAGGCCGGGCGGGTCGCCACGTGGGTGACCGAGCGGGCCATTCAGATCCTGGGCGGTTACGGCTACACCCGGGAGTACCCCGTGGAGCGTTGGCATCGGGACGCCAAGATCCACGACATCTTCGAGGGCACCGA
>CAZPGL010000021.1:0-35626 GCA_964586175.1 uncultured Microthrixaceae bacterium
GGCTTCTTCGCCGCTGGCTTCTTCGCCGCTGGCTTCTTCGCCGCGGGCTTCTTCGCCTGGCTGGCCTTGGTCGCCGTGGTCGTCTTCTTCGTGGCCATCGCCATCTCCTGTCACCCGAGGGTCGCTCCGGGCCCGCCGTCGCACCATCTCCGACGCACCCTGGTCGGGCCGCCGCTCATCGATACCGGCAATCCAGCGGATTCTGGACTGCGGCATGGTAGCGGCCACACCGGTCCGTCAGGCCGATGGGCCGAATCGACGCCTCAGCGCCGGCGGAACATGGACGACGGGGCGTCGTCTTCAGCGAAGAACGTATCCATCGCCACCCCCTCATCGCCCACCGAGTCCCTCAGCTCCCCCAGCAACGGGTCGGATGCCGGGGTCGGCGCGGCCGCCTGTGGCGCCTGCGTCTCGTCGGTCGGTTCCGGAGTCGACGGGGTCGGCGGGACAGCCTGCATCTCATCGGCCGGAGCCGGCGAGGTCGGCGGGACCGCCTGCGTCTCGTCGACGGGGGCCGGTGCCGAAGCGGCGGGCTCGGGCGCCGGTTCCGGCGGTGGGGCGGTCTCGACCGCCGCCGGCATCGGGGGGACGGGGCGCTCCGGGCGGCGGGGCAACCCGTTCACCAGGCTCTGCAGGTCGGTGAGGGCCGCCGACAACCGGGCCCGGTGGGCGTCCACGTGACGCTCCAGGATGGCGATGTCGTCGTCCACGGCCTGGCGGTCGGCTTCCAGGGACGAGATCTCGGCCAGCAGCCGGCCACGGCCCTCGTCGATGGCCCGTCGCAACTCCTGCTCGCCGGCCTGGCGCAGGCTGTCGGCATCGGCCTGAGCGGCATCGAGGATCCGGGCCGCCTCGGCGGTGGCGGCAGCGAGGGTTTCCTCGGCCTGCCCACGCGCCTCGCGTGCGGGGCCCAACTCGGCCTGAAGTTGCGCTTCGGCCACGGTGGCCCGCTCGGTCGCCTTCCTGGCCGCCTCCCGCAGCGCGGTGATCTCCTCGGCTGCGCCGTCCAGCAGCTCGTCGACCTCGAGCGGGTCGTACCCGCGCATCTTCTGGCCGAACTGGGTGTCGTTCAGTGCGTCGAGGATGTCGCCGCCGTCCATACAGCGGATCGTATCTCCATCACCGCCGCCGACACGCGCACCCGCCCCGGGACGGGCTACTTCAGATCGCGCACACCAGACCGCGTACGAACATGATCGCGAAAACCGCGACGATGGGTGAGAGGTCCAGCCCGACGTGGCCCACGCGGAGCGGTGGCAGGATCCGTCGGAGCGGCCGGAGCACCGGATCGGTGAGGACGTAGAGGAACCCGGCGAACGTGGCCCCCGCGCCGTCGGGTCCGATCGGGAACCAGCTCAACACGACCCGCACGAACAGGATCAGCAGGTAGATCTGCAGGAGGGAACACAGGAGTTCGGCCATCAGGGTCGGCTCTCAGACGTGGCGGGCGACTCGGGGACCTGAACGGCGTCGCACGCCTAGTCGCCGGTGTCGCCCTGCTCGAGGCGCCGGCGGTCCTCGACGGAGACCTCGACGTCGGTCGGCGTCAACAGGTACACCTGATTGGCGACCTTCTCCATCTCGCCACCCAGCCCGTAGCAGAGGCCGCTGGCGAAGTCGATGATGCGGCGGGACAGGTCGCTCTCGACGCCCTGCAGGTTCACGATGACCGGTTGTTCGGCGATGAAGCGGTCGGCCAGTTCCTGGGCGTCGTTGAACGACACCGGAGCCACGGTGTGGGGCTTGGAGGCCACGGCTGGCTGGATGGCCCGGACCGTGCCCGTGGGTTCGGGCGGCACCGTGCGCACATGGGAACGGCCGTCGGGCACCATGTGGAGCTGGCGCTGGTCGGCATCGGCAGCGGCGCGAGCCTCCGCGAACTGCCCGGAGGACAGCGGACCCCGACCGGGTGCAGGGGCGTCGGCGTACTCCTCGTAGGCCTCGTCGGGACCAAGTCCCAGATACAGCATCAACTTCTTCATCATCAGACGGATGGTACCGGCCCCGCCCCCCTCAACGGGGGCATGCCCACCTCAGCGGGTCGGCCGATCACCGAAGATGGCCCGGCCGACGCGGACCATGGTCGAACCGCAGTCGACGGCGACCTCCAGATCGTCGGTCATCCCCATCGACCGCTCGGGGAGGCCGAGCCGGTCGGCCAGGCCGACCGTCGTCTCGAACGCCCGACGGGTGGCGTCCACGTCGCCGGCCACCCCGACGCTCATCAGGCCTCGCACCGCGAGTCCCGCTTCGCCGGCCTGGGTCACGAGCCCCTCGACGGCTGCCGGGGAGCACCCGTGTTTACCGGCCGACCCCGCGGGATCGACCTGGATCAGGATGGCGGCACCGGGTGCCCGGGCGGCCAGCTCGACGACCAATTCGGGGCGGTCGACGGTCTGCCACAACGCCACTCGGCCGGCCAGCCGTCGGACCTTGTTGCGCTGCACCGCCCCGAGCAGATGCCACGCCAGATCCCCGCCGACCCCGGCGGCCTGCTTGGCCAGCAGTTCCTGGGCATAGTTCTCCCCGACCGCGGTCAACCCGGCGTCCGCCGCGGCGGCGACGGCGGTCGGCGGGAAGCCCTTGGTCACGGCCAGCAGCCGGGTCCGGCCTCCGCTCCGGTGGTGCAACTCGGCTTCGAGGCGGGCGACCCGGTCGGCGACGGCGCTCGGATCGACCAGAGGTACGTCGCTCATGATCGCCCAGGCCGGCCGCCGGGTGGAGGGTCGTCGGGTTCCATCCACGTGATGAGGGCCTGCCGGCACGATGTCCCGTCGGCCCGATGGGACCAGTGTCGTCCATCGCACGACGTGCAGGTCGGATCGGTGTCGAAGATGTCGATGCCGGCAGCCACGAGGATGTCGGTGGCCACGGCCCGGAGATCCAGAGCCGGCCGCCCGTCCTTGGTCGTGGCCCCCACCTCGTCACCGTGGCGGGCCGTGAACCACCCGAGGTCGGCTTCGCCGAACTCGTAGCAGCAGGGGCCGATACAGGTACCGATGACCGCTCCCATCGTCCCGGGGACCCGGCGTCGCAGGTGCTGTGCCGCCGTCTCAACCACCCCGGCCCGGAGGCCCCGCCATCCGGCGTGCACTGCGGCAACTCCACCACCGTCGGCAATGAGCGCTATCGGGACACAGTCGGCGACCCGCACGGCGAGGACGCAGTCGGGTCGGGTGGTCATCGCGGCGTCGGCTTCGCTTCCGGACCACTCCCCCGGTCGGGTCACCTCGACCACGTCGGCCCCGTGGACCTGATGCAGGAACGTCCAGCGTCCGCCGGCCAGGGTGGCTCGGCGGACGCCCATCCGTCGGAGGGTTGCGTCGTCCGGGCCACCGACGGCCAGGTCGCCGTCGGTGGCCTCGGTCATGACGACCCGGGCCAGATGGCCGGACGACAGCAGTCGCCGGGCCAGCTCCCGGGCCATGGCCCCTACTTGAGGAAGCTGGGAACGTCGAGCCCGTCGTCGGCGTCGTCCGCGGTGTCGGCGAAGACGTCGGCGATCGGTGAACTCGGCGTGGAGGTCGTCCGGGCGCCGGCAGCGGGACGGTCGCCGTCCCAGCGGTCGAAGCCGGCGGCGATCACCGTGACCCGGACGTCGTTCTCCATCTCGTCGTCCACGACGGTGCCGAAGATGATGTTGGCGTCGGGGTGGGCGACGCCGTGGATCACCTCGGCGGCCTCGTTCACCTCGAACAGCCCCAGGTCGCTCGGGCCGGAGATGTTCAACAGGATGCCGCGGGCACCCTCGATGGACGCCTCAAGCAGCGGGCTGGAGATGGCGTTGCGGGCCGCGTTGAGCGCCCGGCTCTCGCCGGTCGCCTGGCCGACGCCCATGAGGGCCGAACCGGCGTCCTGCATCACCATCTTCACGTCGGCGAAGTCGGTGTTGATGAGCCCCGGGGTGGTGATCAGGGTGGTGATGCCCTGGACGCCCTGGAGCAGGACCTCGTCGGCCATCTCGAAAGCGTTGAGCAGCGCCGTCTTGTCGCTGGAGACGGTGAGCAGCCGGTCGTTCGGAATGACGATCTGGGTGTCGACCTTCTCCTTGAGCTGGACGATGCCGTTCTCGGCCTGGACGGCACGGCGTCGGCCCTCGAAGCCGAACGGACGGGTCACCACGGCGATGGTGAGGGCACCGACCGACTTGGCGACCTCGGCGATGACCGGTGCGGCTCCGGTTCCGGTGCCGCCGCCTTCGCCAGCGGTGATGAACACCATGTCGGCGCCGTCGATGGCCTCTTCGATCTCGGCGCGATGGTCCTCGGCGGCCTGACGTCCCACCTCGGGGTCACTGCCGGCGCCGAGACCACGGGTCAACTCGCGTCCGATGTCCAGCTTGACGTCGGCGTCGCTCATCAGCAGCGCCTGGGCGTCGGTGTTGACGGCGATGAACTCGACGCCGCGCAAACCGGCGTCGATCATGCGGTTCACGGCGTTGACGCCACCACCGCCGACGCCGACGACCTTGATCACCGCCAGATAGTTCTGCGGGTTACCAACCATGGGTTCTTCCTCACTCCTCCCCTGCCCAACCCTCAGGTTGAGGTTCAGGGTTTTGACGTTCAACCTCTCCTTGTAGTTGAAAGACTACGTGGAGTAGTTGCCCAACGTCAACCCGTGGTGGAAAAGACCTGATTTCCCAATGACCAGCGTGGACGTGGCGGTCGTGTCAGCAGTCGCCCTGGGTGCGCAGCAGGACTGGATTCTCGTGGATCGACACGTCAATGACCTCAAGACAGGACAGCTCCACCCGGGTGAGCACGGTCGCCAGGGACCGCATCTCGTCCCGATAGTCGGACCCGATGCCCAACTCGGCGATCACCCCGCCGACCAACTCAGCCCGGACGCCGTCCCCGGTGGGCGACAGAGCGGTGATCCAGGCCCCCAGGTCCGGGGTGATCTCCTCGGCCGCCCGAAGGAGCGGGGTGATGCCATGGACCTGGGTGCCCGGTCCCGCGATGGCATCGACCCTGATCGTCGGCAGTGTCGACGCCCCCAGGCTGGTGGCCTCCAGCACCGTACCCGTGCGGTCGAGCAGGGCCCGGTCGCCGGTCGGCCCGACGGCCACGACGACCGCTCTGCGCTCGCTGACCGTGATCCGGACCGTCCCCGGCCACACCCGGTCGACCAGGACCTCGCGGACCCAGGGCAGCGCCGACACCCGGGCATCGACGACCTCGGTGTCCACATCCACCATGGGGTCACCCAGGCTGACGCCCGCCGCTGCGAGGACCTCGCCAACCGTGACCCGTCCACCCTCGACCTCGACCTCGACGGCATCGACGTCGAGCAGCGCCGACCGGGTCGCCGCGTACGCCCCGACGCCGAGTACCACCAGGATCAGCAGTGCCGACAACCAGCGAAGGGCCCTCCGGCGTCCACCGGGTTCCGACTCCGTCGCGTCGTCGTTCACGAGGCAGGATCCGGGAAGCCGGCCATGACCGTTTCGGCCACCAACTCGACCCCGTAGGCAACGGCCACCAGGCGGCGTACCTCCAACATGAGGGAGCGGACATCGTCCGCCGACCCACCGGGGTCGGCCTGGATGAAGTTGGCGTGCTTGGTGGAGACCTCCGCGGTACCCAGTCGGAGACCCTTCAGCCCTGCGGCCTCGATGAGACGGCCCGCCGAATCCCCAGGAGGGTTCGTGAACACCGAGCCGGCGTTGGGGCCGCCGGGCTGGTTGTCGCGCCGCCACCGCACGATCTCGGCCATCGCCGCTTCGCCATCGGCCTCGGCCCCCGGCGCCAGTCGCAGCCGGGCCGCAACCACGACCTGATGTGGGGTGATGGCCGAACGCCGGTACCCGAACGCCAGTTCCTCCAGGGTCATCGGGCGGTCCCGGCCGGTGGCCAGATCGACGGTGTCGACGCCATACAAGACCGCCGCCATGTCGGCGCCATGCCCTCCGGCGTTCATGCGTACCGCGCCTCCCACCGAACCCGGCACCCCGACCGCCCACTCGAATCCGGTCAACCCCGCCCGTACCGATCGCCGGGCGACCACCGGCAGGCTGGCTGCTCCCCCGGCCTCCACCGTCGTGCCGTCGATGGTCACCTCCTCGAACGCCGGACCCAGCTGGATGGCCACGCCGTCGAACCCCTGGTCGGCCACCAGCAGGTTGGAGCCCCGCCCGACGACCAGGACCGGGACGCCCGTGCCTCCCACCGCCCCGGCCACCAGCTGCAGTTCGGAGCGATCGACCGGATGCAGGAACAAGGCCGCCGGCCCTCCCACCCGGTAGGTGGTGAGCCCTCCCACCGGGTGGTTCCGCCGGCAGCCGTCGGCCAGCCCGAGACCGTCCAACGCCTCGCCGAGGCGATCGGCGTCCCCACCACCCGACACGTCAGGCCTCCAACCTCGCCTTGACCTCATCGGGGACCCCAGTGAGGTCGCCGGCCCCCATGGTCAGGCAGCAGTCACCGGGCTGCAGGGTGGCGGCCAGCTCGTCGACCAGCGCCTCCCGGCGCGGGATGTACCGGATCGCCTGGCCGGAATCGGCAGCGCGGACGGCGTCGACGATGAGCTGGCCGGACACCCCGGCCCGCGGTGCCTCGCCTGACGGGTAGACGTCGGTGACGATCAACAGGTCCGCGCCGGCGAACGCCTCGCCGAACGAACGCCAGAGGGCCTCGGTCCGGCTGTACCGGTGGGGTTGGAAGACGGCCACCAGCCGGTTCCAGTCGCCGCACCGGGCGGCATCGATGGTGACGGCCACCTCGGTCGGCAGGTGGGCGTAGTCGTCGACGAAGGTCACGCCCCCCGCCCGGCCGCGGTGTTCGAATCGGCGGGCCACCCCGCCGAACCGGCTCAGCGCCCCGGTCACGGAGGCCGCGTCGGCTCCGACGTTGAGGGCCAGCACGGCGGCGGTCGCTGCGTTCCGGGCGTTGTGGATGCCCGGCACCGGGAGGTCGATCGGGACCACGACATCCGCTGGACCGAACAGTTCGAACGACACCCCCGACCACGACTGGTCGAGTCCGGTGAGACGCCAAGTGGCCTCCGGGGCCAGACCGACCCCGACGGCCCCGGTGGCCCCAGCCAGAGCGGCCCCTTCAACGTCATCGACGCCGACCACCACCGGGCCGGCAGTGTCGTCGACGAACCGGACGAAGGCCTCCCGCAGGGCGTCGAAGCCACCGTGGTGCTCCAGATGGTCGGGCTCGACGTTGGTCACCCCGGCGAATCGCCGCGGTAGCTCCAGGAACGAACCGTCGCTTTCGTCCCCCTCGACGACGAACAGTTCCCCGTCATCCCAGGCGGCACCGGTGCCGACCTCGTTGACGTCGCCACCGATGATGAACGACGGCCGAAGCCCGGCCTCACGCAGGATCAGGGCCAGCATGGACGATGTCGTGGTCTTCCCGTGGGTTCCCGTGACAACGATCGTCTGACGCTGCGCACAGATGGCGGCCAGCGACACGGCCCGGCTCACGACCGGAATGCTGGCGGCCTCGGCAGCGCGACACTCGACGTTGTGGTCGGGCACCGCCGTCGAGCGGGTGACGATCTCGGCAGCGCCCACGTTGTCCGCGTGGTGGCCGACGGTGACCCCGACGCCAATCGCGGCCAGCCGCTCCAGGCCCGCCGACGGTTTCAGGTCGGATCCGGTGACCGTGTGTCCCATGCTGACCAGCACTTCAGCGATGGCGCTCATCCCTGCGCCACCGACTCCGATCACATGGACCCGTCGGGGCGCTGACAGGTCGACGGCTGGCGTCGGCTGCTCACCCACGGGCCCGGTCCCCCACGAGGTGGGCGACGGCATCGGCGGCGTCGGGCCGGCCCACCGCCGCTCCGGAAGCGGCCATGGTCGTCAGCCGGTCGGGATCGGCGAGCAGGCCGGCGACCTCGCTGGCCAGCCGATCTGCCGAGACCTCGTGGTCGGGCACCAGCACCGCCGCGCCGCGGTCGACGAGGGCCCGGGCGTTGGCCGTCTGGTGATCGCCGGGAGCCCCGGGCAACGGGATCAGCAGGGCCGGAACCCCGATCACGGCCAGTTCGGCGACCGTGGTCGCACCGGCCCGGCACACCACGAGATCGGCGGCGGCCAGCACGGACGGCAGGTCGTGTTCGTACTCGATCACCCGATGATCCACCCCGGACGCGACGGTGGATGGCCGCAGGCCGGGGTCGGCGAAGTCACGGCTGCCGATCACGTGATGGACCACCATGGGTGCATGGGCCCAGTGTCCCACCAGATCGACCACCGCCCGGTTGATGCGGCGGGCACCGAGCGAGCCTCCGAACACCACCACGAACGGACGGTCGTCCAGATCCAGCGCGGCCCGGGCATCGGCCCGCCCCCGTCCGGCCGCCAGGGCCCGGACCTCTGCCCGCACCGGGTTCCCCACGTTCTCGGCCCGGGGCAGGCCCGTGTCGTCGAAGGCCACCGCACAGACCGAGGCGAAGCGGCCCAGCAGGCGATTGGCGGCACCGGGCACCGCGTTCTGCTCGGCCACGATGAGCGGCACACGGAGCACCACCGCGGCCAGCCCGCACGGCACGCTGGCGTACCCGCCAAGAGCAACCAACGCCCGTGGGCGGCGGCGCAGGAGCAGCCACCAGCCCATGACGAGGGCGCGCAGCAGCCCCCACAGCGCCCCCAGGTTGGCCGGGGTCAGACGGCGCTGGATGCCCCGACCGGGCAGCACGGTGAGCGAGAAGCCGGCCGCCGGCACCAGCGTGTTCTCGATGCCTCGACGGCTGCCCACGAGATGAACCTCGTCCCGGCCGGCCACGATGCCGCGATCGACGAGGGCCGCGGCGATGGCCAGCCCGGGAAGCACATGGCCGGCGGTCCCTCCGCCGGCGATCACGACGCCCCGGCGGGCCCGGCGGCTCACGACGTCTGCCGGGCCACGTTGAGCAGGATGCCGTAAGCGGCCAGGGTCATCACGAGCGCGCTACCGCCGAAGGACACGAACGGCAGCGGAACGCCGGTGATTGGCACTAGACCGAGGACGGCACCGATGTTCACGAACGCCTGGATCAGCACCCAGATCGTCACGCCGGCCGCCAGCAACTGCCCGAAGGCGTCGGGTGCCCTCACGGCGGTCGACAGCCCGACGATGCCGATCACCAGATAGGCCACGATCACCAGACCGGCCCCGATCAGACCCAGTTCCTCGGCGACGATGGCGTAGATGAAGTCGGTGTGGGCGAACGGCAGGAACCCCCACTTGGCCCGGCTGGCCCCCAGGCCGATCCCGGAGATGCCACCGTTGGAGACGGCCACCGCAGCCTGGATGGTCTGCCAGCCGGTGTTGAGCGGATCGGTCCACGGGTCGAGCATGCCGAGCAGCCGCTGGCGTCGATAGCCGGCGCTCATGGCCAGGGCACCGACCCCAACCAGCCCGACCCCGCCGATGGCCGCCAGGATCCTGAGGCGCAGCCCGGCGAAGAACAGCATCGAGCCGACGATGGCCGAGATGATGACCGCCGTGCCGAGGTCCGGCTCGAGCATCAGCAGGAACCCGATAAGAGCCGTGACGGCGAGCAGCGGCCGCACGGTGAGGCGGGTGTCGTCGATCGAGCGGCCCGGTCGGGTCAGCAGGTCGGCGGAGAACAACAGGACGGCCAGTTTGGCCACCTCCGACGGCTGGAAGGTGATCGGTCCGACACCCAACCAGCGAGCCGACCCGTTGGCCCGGATGCCCAGCCCCGGAATCAGAACCACCAGCAGCAGCAGCACGGCACCGACGAGGGCCGGACCGGCCAGGACCCGCAACCGGTGATAGTCGATGCGCATCATGACCCCGCAGGCGATGAGGCCCAGCGTGAACCACACGACCTGCCGGCGGAGATGGTGCCAGGCGTCGTCGTAGGACTGCAGGTCGTTGACCGACGATGCGGACAGCACCATCACCACACCGAGGAGGCACAACAACAGGGCCATGGCCCCGAGGATCACGAAGCGGGAGCTGCGGCTTCCGGGTGGCTTGCGCGGCCCTCGACCGCCGCTGCCGCCCGTCGGGTGGCGGGTGCGGGATCCGAGGCGTCCCCGGAGGGTGAGGTTCACCGGATCACCGCCGTGGTGCGCTCACCGACGTGGCGGGCGAAGTCCCGTCCCCGGTCGGCATAGGAGTCGTACCAGTCGAACGAACTGCAGCCCGGCGAGAGCAGGACCGTCCCGTCGGGGGAGGCCAGCGCCGCGGCCAGGTCCACCGCCGCAGCCATGGAGTCGGCCGTGGTGACCGGACACCGGCCGGCGAACGCCTCGGTGATCTCACCTGCCGCTTCGCCGATGGCGACTACGGCGCGCGGCGACGCGGCCGACATGGCGGTCAGGTCCAGACCCTTGTTGCGGCCCCCGGCGATGAGCACGGCACCGGGGACGGCGGTGACCGCGCTGACGGTGGCGTGCGGGGTGGTGGCCTTGCTGTCGTCGACGAACCGGACGCCGTCGATGTCGGCCACCAACTGCATCCGGTGGGGCAGGCCGTCGAACTCGGCCAGCGCTGCGGCGCAACCGTCCACGGTCGCTCCGCTGCGTAGGGCGACCGCGATGGCCGCCTGGGCGTTGTCCAGGTCATGAGGCAGGGTGCGTCGCAGGTCGGCGACGGCGACCACCCGGTCTCCGTCGTACCAAAGGCCGTCGCCCTCGATCCGGCACGTGGCGGCCGCGGTCCCGAATCCGGTGGCCCCGGCCGGGGCGTGGCCGGCGACCGTCGGATCGCCCAGGTTGGCCACGGCATCGGCCGGCGTGGCGACCCCGTCCCAGATCCGTCGTTTGGCGGCCTCGTAGGCCCCGAGGTCGGCGTGGACGTCAAGGTGGTCGGGGGCGAAGTTCAGCCAGGCCCCCACTTGTGCCGTGACCCGCCCGGCGTGGGCCAGCCGGAAGGACGACGCCTCGACGACGAACGTCTGGATGTCCGGATCGTCGATGGCGGCGACCAGGGGAATGTCGGTGTTGCCTGCGGCCATGGTCCGGATTCCTGAGCGGTGGAGCATCTCGGCCACCAGGGTCACGACGGTGGTCTTGCCGTTGGTGCCGGTAACCGCACATCGGGGGCGCTGGTCCCACTCGTCGGCGAGGTCGAACTCGTCGACGATGGGAACGCCGGCCCGGCGGGCAGCATCGAAGATCGGATGGCCGTCGGGTACTCCGGGGCTCATCACGATCCGAGTGCAGCCCTCGACGATCGCCGGCCACTGGTCACCGGTCGGTGCAGCCAGCAGGTCGACGCCGAGGTGGTCGGCGATCGCCTGAGCCGGTGAACCCGGACGGTCGTCGACGAGGCGCACCGGCAGCTCGCGGGCGTGCAGGGCGACGGCGACGGCACGACCGGTGACGCCCAGTCCCATGACCAGGGTCGGGCCGCTCACGATCCCACCCCGACGACCCCGGTGACGCCGGTGGCGATCGAGTCGGCGTAGAACAGGCCCAACCCCACCGCAGTGCACAGGCCGGAGATGATCCAGAAGCGCACGATGACCGTGGTCTCGGGCCAGCCCCCCAACTCGAAATGGTGGTGGACGGGCGCCATCCGGAAGACCCGGCGACCACCGAGGGCCCGAAAGGTGCCGACCTGCAGGATGACCGAAACGGTCTCCATGACGAACAGCCCGGCGACGATCGGCAACAGCAGGTGGGTGCTGGTGGCCAGGGCCAGGGCGGCCAGGCCGGTGCCGATGGCCAGCGACCCGGTGTCGCCCATGAAGATGCGGGCGGGGGCAGCGTTCCACCACAGGAACCCGAGGCATCCGCCGGCCATCGCCGCGGCGACCACCGCCAGGTCGAGGGCATGGGCCACCTCGTAGGTCTCGGGATACCGGAACTGCCAGAAACCGATGAAGGTGAACGCGGCGAAGCAGAACGTGCCGGCACCGGCGGCGAGGCCGTCGAGGCCGTCGGTCAGGTTGACGGCGTTCGACGACCCGATGATCAACAGCACGGCCCACACCACCCAGATGGCCTGGCCGAGGTCGATTCCCGGCTGGTCGAACCGGGCGAACGACACGGTGGTGTGCACCGAGGTGTGCTCGGCGAGCAGCACGGCGAAGGTGATGGCGACGCCCAGCAGGCCCAGCATCTTGGCCCGCTTGTTCAAGCCCAGGTTCCGCTCGCGAACCACCTTGATCCAGTCGTCGAGCAGGCCGACCGCCCCGCCGCCGATGATGGCCAGCATCACCAGAATTCCGGTGCGGGTGTAGATCCCCCGGTACAGGTCGCTGATGATGTAGCCGGCGACGGCTCCGGCGACGATCGCCACGCCGCCCATGGTCGGCGTGCCGGCCTTGGTGGCGTGTCCGTCGGGGCCGTCGTCGCGGATGGGCTGGCCGATGCGGTGTCGGGACAGCCACACGATGAGCAGGCGGGTCCCGAACAGCGACACCGCCATCGCCACCGCTGCCGCCAACAGGAGGCGGATCACCGCGGGCCGTCCGTTGACGACAGGTCGGCCAAGAGGAGACGCCGGACCACGGCGCGGTCATCGAAAGGCCGCCGCTCACCGCCGATCTCCTGGGTCGTCTCATGGCCCTTCCCGGCCACGACGACCACGTCGCCCGGGTCGGCGATGGCCAGGGCAGCGGCGATCGCCGCCTCCCGGTCCACCTCCACGAGCGCGCGCGTCGGGTCCATGCCCTTCAGCATGTCCGCGATGACCACCTCGGGTGGTTCATCCCTCGGGTTGTCGGAGGTCACGACCACCAGATCAGCTCCGGCGGCGGCGGCCGCACCCATCTCCGGGCGCTTGCCGCGGTCCCGCCCACCCCCGCAACCGCAGACCGCGATGAGTCGCCCGACACCTGCGATGGCCCGTGCGGCGGCCAACAGGACACCGAGGGCATCGGGGGTGTGGGCGTAGTCCACGATCACGATCGGCGCCCCGTCCGTCTCGATCATCTCGAAACGCCCCGGCACCGGTGTCACAGCGGCGAGGGCCGCGACGACGTCGTCAGTCCCGACCCCCTGCCCGGCGGCCAGCTCGGCGGCGACCAGGGCGTTGACGGCCATGAAGTGACCCCGGAGCGGCAGGGTGACGGTGTGGCCGCGCCACTCCAGACGCAGACCGTCGCCGTCGTCGGTGATTCCTGCGGTGGCGCTGTCGATCACCGTCACCACGACGTCGGCTGCCTCCGCGGCGGTGACGACCGCGCGGCCCTCTTCGTCGTCGACAACCACCACGGCCCGATCCGAGAATCCTCCGGTGAACAGCCGTCGTTTGGCTGCCGCGTACGCCGCCATGTCGCCGTGGAAATCCAGGTGGTCGCGGGACAGGTTGGTGAATGCCACGGCGGCGAACCGGGTGCCGTCGACCCGGTGCTGGGCAAGGGCGTGGGAGGACACCTCCATGACGACCGTGTCGTACCCGTCGTCCCGCCAACCGGCCAGTCGCTCCTGGAGGACGGGCGCTTCGGGTGTCGTGCGCTCACCGGTGAGGGTGCCCGACACGGCGACCCGGCGTCCGGCCGCGGTCAGCAGGTCGGCCAGCAGGTGGGCGACACTGGTCTTGCCGTTGGTGCCTGTCACCCCGATGACCTGGAGGTCGCGGCTGGGCTGACCGGCGACCGCCGCGCTGAGGGGACCCATGGTCGTCCGGACGTCGGGCACCACGATGACCGGCACCGGGAGATCCAATGGCCGCTCGGCCACTACGGCCACCGCTCCGGCGGCAACTGCCGCCGCGGCATGGTCGTGACCGTCGTGGACCTCGCCGGTGACGCAACAGAACAGGTCCCCGTCCTGCACGACACGCGAGTCGTGGACCACCCGGTGCACGTCGACCGGTGCCTCGACCGCGGTGACCGTCAGGCCCACGGCCTCGAGCAGGGCCGGGAGTCGCATCTCAGCCTCGGGCCGTGCCCGCTACCTCGTCGTCGCCCGCGGCCAGGCGTTCCAACTCGGCCTGCGCCTCGGCCAGGGCCTGAACCTGGGCGGGGGTGGCGGCGATCACCCGTCCGGACTCTTCGAGACCGACCCGTTCGTCCTCCGACGGGACCCGCATCTGACGGACCGCGAACTGGGCGAACTCGGCGAACACCGGGGCTGCGGCCGACCCGCCCGAGTACGTCGGATACGTCGGCTCGTCGATCACGACCAGGATCGCCAGTTCGGGAGCCTCGGCAGGGAGGAAGCCGGCGAAGCTGGCCACGTACGACACCTCGCCCTGCTCGAGGCCATAGCCACCGTCGGGATGGGGCTTCCACGCCGTGCCCGTCTTGCCGGCCACCCGGTAGCCGGGCACCTGAGCCCGTGTTCCGGTGCCGCTGAGCACGACGTCCTCCATCATGGTGGCGATCTCGGCGGCGTGCTCCGCTGGGAACACCCGCTCGGGGGTCGGCGTCGGCATCATCTCGAACACCCCGTCATTGTCCCTCGTCCCGAGCACCATGGTGGGCGCGGGCCGCAAGCCGTCGTTGGCCAGGGTGGCGTAGGCGATCAACATCTGCATCGGGGTGGTCGCCACCCCCTGTCCGATGGCGATCGTCGGCAGGGACGTGCCGGACCAGTTGGTGAGCGACGGCAGGATCCCGCTGGCTTCGCCGGGGAAGTCCAGCCCGGTGGTGGAGCCCAGCCCGAACTCGACCAACTGGTCGTAGAGGCGACTGGCCCCGAGGTCGATGGCCCACAGGATCGTCCCGACGTTGGATGACTGACGCAGGATGTCGGCGACCGTCCAGTCCTCCTCTTCGTGGGCGAAGGAGTCCTTGAAGTCGGCGTCAGCCACGTTCACCCAGTTGTCGACAGGGCGGGACGCGGACGGGCTGCCGATCCCGGTCTCGAGGACGGCCGAGAACGTCAGCGGCTTGACGATGGATCCGGGCTCGTAGGTCCACGTGACGGCCCGATGGTCCGAGGAGGGCCGAACGACACCGTCGGCGTCGCGGACGACGGTCGCCGACGCCAGGACCTCGCCGGTCTCCGGCCGCATGGCTACCAGCACGCCGGCCTCCGCATTGGCGGCTTCGACCCCGTCGGCCAGCAGGCGCTCAGCCTCGAACTGCAACGAGCGGTCGATGGAGATCACCAGGGTCAGCCCCTCCTGGGCCGGGTCGATGCGGTAGTCGCCTCCGGGGATGGTGGCACCCCGGGCACCCACCTCGACGACCATCTGGCCCGTCGTGCCGGACAGCAGGTCGTCGTAGACCAACTCGAGGCCGCTGATGCCGTTGCTGTCGATGTCGGTCCGCCCCAGCAGGGACAGGGCCGACCCGTCGCCAGGCCTCTCGCGGGCCCGTTCCTGGATCGTGTACAGCCCGGGGAGTTCGAGTCCCAACACCTCCTCGGCGACCACGTCGTCGACCTGGCGGTCGAGGTAGACGAACGAGCGGTCGCTCGAGAGCCGGTCCAGGAGCACGCCGTAGTCGGTGTCGAGCACCCCGACCAGGGCCCGGGCCGTTCGGGCCGGGTCCTCGACGAGACGCGGATCGGCGACCACGGTGGAACGGGGCACCGACAGGGCCAGGTCCACGCCGTTGCGGTCCACGATCGCCCCCCGGCCGGCCGGCAGGGTGACGGTACGGATCCGCTGGGCGACGCCGTGGGCCAGATAGCGGTCGGGTTCCAGGACCTGCAGGGTCACCAGCCGCCAGGTGAAGGCCCCGGCGATCAGCACGAACAGGCCGGCCACGAAGATGCACCGGTTTCGTAGGCGTCGGGTTCCGTCCAGGTGGGGCACGGCCCGGCCGGCCCCCCGCCCACTGGTCGCCTGGTGGGTGGGGCGTCGGCTCACGGTCGTGTCCGGGAGAACGGGTTGGCCGAGGGTGCTGGGACAGGATCACGCGGGTCGCCGGGCACCACCGACGCCAGATACACCCGGGCCGGAGGCGGGACCATGCGAAGCCGGCCCTGGGCGACCTCGAGGATCCGATCCGGGCTCTCCAGGCGGGCCACCTCCATCCGGAGGACCTGGGCCTGCTCACGCCCGGCATCCAGGCGGTCCTGGAGGCGGTCTATGCCGTGCTGGCCGTTGACGAGAACGCTGTGGAAGCCCGCCAGGGCCAGCAGGGCGAAAAACCCCGCCAGCACGCTCACCGCCACGGCCGACCAGATGGACGACGTGGTATCGCTCCGGGTGCGTTCCCCTCGGAGGGGCCAGGTGATGGCGGTCATCGGCCCGGGCCCTCCCCTGGGTCGAGCCGCTCGATGGTGCGAAGACGAGCGCTCGCCGCGCGCGGGTTGGCTTCGGCCTCCTGCGGCGTCGGCCCCTTGGACCCCCGTCGGGGAAGTCGGACGGTGGGAACGGCACCGCAGGCGCACGGAAGACGGGCCGGGCAGGTACAGCCGCCGGTAGCCGCCAGGGTGAAGGCCGTCTTGACGAGGCGGTCCTCGCCGGAGTGGTAAGAGAGCACCGCGCCCCGTCCGCCACCGGCCAGGCGGTCAATGGCGACGCCGAGGGTGCTGGCGATCTGATCCAGCTCACCGTTGACCTCTATGCGCAGGGCCTGGAACGTCCGCTTGGCCGGATGGCCGCCCTGACGGCGGGCCGGCGCGGGAATCGCCTCGCGGACGATGTCGGCTAGCTCGGCGGTGTCTCCGACCGGACGGCGACGGACGACGGCCGCGGCGATACGCCGGGCGAAGCGCTCGTCCCCGTACCGCTCGAGGACGGCAGCGAGCGCTCCTTCGGCATACCCGTTGACGACGTCGGCAGCGGTCAGGGGTTGGCGGCGGTCCATCCGCATGTCGAGCGGGCCGCTAGTGCGGTAGCTGAACCCGCGGTCGGCATGATCCAGCTGGGGCGACGACACGCCGAGGTCGAACAGGAAGCCGGCCAGACGGTCGACCCGGGCCCGATCGAGCACTGCGGCAAGTTCGGCGAAAGGGGCCTGGTGCAGTTCGACGCGGTCGCCGTACGGCGCCAGGCGGCGGGACCCGGCCTCGAGGGCGGCCTCGTCGCGGTCGATGCCGAGCAATGTGCAGTCCGGTCGGGCATCGAGTAGGGCCGCCGCGTGTCCGCCGCCGCCAAGCGTCGCGTCGAGGATGACGCCTGCCGGCCCACCGGCGAGCGCTGCCAGCACCTCGTCGAGCATGACGGGACGGTGCCTGAACCCTTGCTCGGGGTCGGTGGCGGTCATCAGCGTGGGCGGCGTAGCGAGGACGGTCGGTGGTCGGGTGGCCCGTCCATCCACAGTTCCCCGATCAGCGGGCGCCCGCCGGGTTGTCTCTCCCGGTCGGGCTGAATGGCAAGCGGGCGGAGTAGGGGCCTCCCATCCTGCCGATCGGGGAACTATGCATGGACGGACCGGTCGACGACCGTTCACGTCGGTGGTCGGTTCGCTCGGTGCCGCCCCCTCCTCGTCGTCGCTCAGATTCCGCTGCCCTGGCGGAAGGCCTCGGCGACCGATCGGTCCAGGTCGTCGGCCATGGCCTCCCACGCCGGGGCGTGCCAGATCTCGATCCAGTCGATGGCCCCGCACACGACAAGGTCCCGATCCAGAGAGGCGAAGGTCTGGAGTCGGGGCGGCACCATGATCCGCCCCTGGGCGTCGGGTCGGACCTCTTCCGAGCGGGCGGCCAGGCCGCGCAGGACGTTCGGCTCGGTCGTGCCGTCGCGGACCTCCTGTTCGAGCCGGCGCACCATGGCCTCGAACCGCTGGTCGGTCCAGAGGGCGACGCACCCTGCCCACGGGGACAGATAGGCCGCGTCGGCGAAGTGGCTGCGGAACTTGGACGGCAGCACGAGGCGGCCCTTGCCGTCGAGCGTGTGCTCGAAGGTCCCCACGAAGGCCATCTGCGTCGCTCCTAGTCGGGATCGCTGGTCGGTGTCGGACGGAGGGCCAGGGAGCACGCGGTACAAGTACCCCTTTTCCCTCCATAGCGACCCACTTTATGGCGATTCCCCACCACCCCGCAAGTCAATTCGCCGATTTCTCCCGTGCACGCCCGCAGCGCTCCCCCAACGCTCCCCTCACCCCCACCACTGCCCTTCAGTACATGGGGCGCGCGCCTCCGGCAATGCCTCTCCGCTCGGGTGCCGTTGGGATCAGTCGGCCAGATCAGCCAGACAGCCCGTCAACGCATCCACCAGGCGGCCGGCTGGCACCGGAAGGCCAGCGGCCACACCGGCTAGCTCGACACGCGCATGGTCGGGGAGCCGGAACAACTCCACCAGCGGCGACGGGTCCCACCGCAGCAGCGCCGCACACTGGAAGCGGGCTCCACTCCGGGTCCGACGCTGGCTGATCCCCACCACCTTGCACCCGTCGACTGTCACCTCACCGGACGCCAGCCCGGCGAAGCACACCGTCGCCGACCACGGCGACCGGACCAACGCCCCGCGGTGGACGGCAGCCGCGATCCCACATTCGGCCAGGGCGGCCACCCACGCCTCCCCCAGCCAGAGCGTGGAACGTCCCACGTCGTCGGACCACAGCGGGTCATCCCGGGGAAGCACCACGTCGATCCAGCACACGTCCCCTGCCTGGAGAAGCACCGCCGACCCTCCCGATCGACGGCGAACCAGGTCCAACCCGAAGCGATCGAGGTCGCCGGATTCGGGAAGGATGCGTTGCGCGCTGCCAACGACCAGGGTCGGGCGGTCGATCGCCTGGACGTGCACCGCCCGGGCCATCGCCTCCGGCATCCGCGCGTGACGTTCGGCGATCGTCCCGTCCGGATGCTCGACGGGCCAGCGCACCGCTCCCATGCCCTCAGCCGGGCTCGGCCGGCGGTGACGTCGATCCGGGGAACCGGCGGACCCATCGCAACCACACCAGGACGTCGGCCACATCGGGCGGCTGGTCGGGATCCCCGTACTGGGTCAGGCTCCGGAAGCGGGCGTACGCCGGATCAGGCACCGGTAGGAACGGGAACCGGCGCCACCAACCGCGTCCGGCCAGCCGGTGGGCCTGGACCACGGCCACCCGCCACAACCATGGACGGACGGCCACCGCGATGCCGAGACGCGCCAGATGCCCCGGCCTCATGCCGACACCCCCCCGGCGGTCGTCGACCGGCTCCGCACCGCCACCGCGGCCGCTCCGACCAGCGGACCCTCGGCACCACGGCCCGCCGGCACGAGGCGTGCGCCTCGGGTGAACGACAGCCCGCAACCCTCCTCGAGTGCCGCCGATGCCTCATCGAAGAACGGTCGGCCGAAGCCGAGAGCCACCGACCCGCCGACGACGGCCAGCCGGAGATCCAACAGGTTGACGGCCGACGCCACGGCCCGGCCCACGAGACGGCCGGTCCGCCGCCGGACCTCGACGGAGGCCTCGGCCGGCGGGCGACCCGTCGCTGCCGCCACCGCGGTGCCCGAGGCCATCGCCTCCAAGCACCCGCGGGCCCCGCAGGCGCACGGTGGCCCGCCGGGATCGACCTGGATGTGCCCGAGATGACCGGCATTGCCCGTCGCACCGTCGAGGAGGCGCCCGTCCACCACCACCCCGGCACCGATGCCGGTCGAGACGACCATTGCCAGGTAGGAGTGTTCGCCGACCGCCGCCCCGACCCAGCCCTCGCCCAGCGCCAGTGCCTTGGCGTCGTTGTCGAGGTGGACCGGACGTTCCACCAGGTCGGCCAGACGCCGGCGGAGTGGAAACGCCCGCCACTGCGGGATGTGGAGTGGCGAGACCTCTCCGGCTGCGAGGTCCATCGGTCCGCCACATCCGACGCCCACCGCGTCGACGGTCTCCCCGTCGAGCACCGACCCGATGAGTTCGGCCAGCCGTGCGAACACCGCCTCGCCGTCGGCTCCCGCCGTCGGCGTACGCCGGTGCCGGAGCACCCGTCCGGAGTCGTCGACCAGTCCGGCAGCCAACTTGGTGCCCCCGATGTCAACGGCCAGGATGCGGCCCATCGTCGTAGTGGTGTGCGTCAACGGAGCCGGGACGACCGGCCCTCAGGCCCGGCCCTGCTCGCCGCGCTGGAAACGCTCGCGCATCTTGGCCCTGGTTCCGCCGAAGGCGTCACGCAGCGCGCCACCGCGCACCGATTGGGTGGCCTGCTGGATGCCGGCCCGGCCGAGGTGCCGGGCGTTGCGCTCGAGGCTCAACGCCGAGCCAAGCATGACCAGGAAGCCACCGAACGCGAGCAGGTACGACGTCGACAGGGTGGTCACCATAAGCACCACGCCGCCGACGAACCCGGCCACCGCCCACTTGAGATGACGCAGCGGATGCGTGTACACCGTGGTCTCCGCCACCTCGCGCGCCAAAGCAGGATCGGTCTCGTAGAGCTGCTGCTCGATTTCGTCGAGGATGCGCGCCTCGTCGTCGGAAAGCGGCATTTAACGTACGACCGCCCGGATGTCCATGGCTCCAGCATCGCACAGTGGACCGCGGACGACAACGCGCTGGACGGTGGACCAAGGCACCCCCGGCGTCCCGCAGCGGACGCGCGGGGCGCTGGCTTTCAGGAACGGAAGGTCAGCGTTCGTCGGGCCCCCACTGCTGGTCGCCCCTCTTCTTGGGGCGTAGCCCGCCGGGCCCGACCGCGGCCCCCGGTCCGATGGAGTCGCCGCCGAAGCGGTCCCGAATCTCGTCGACCGCGCCCTCGGCGGCCCTCCAGCGGGAACCGTCGAGGTCGTCGATCCGGAGTTGGCGGACCGACGCGTCCTCGAGGCCGCTGAGGGAAACCCCGAGCAGGCGCACCCCGGGGCGGGTGTCGAGGTCGTCCAACAGCACTCGGGCCACCTCCAGGATCTCGGCCCCCGTGTCGGTCGGGTCAGGAAGGGTTCGGGCCCTCGTCGTCGTGACGAAATCCGCGGTCCGCATCTTGACGTGGACGGTCCGGCCGGCCACCCCGGCCCGGCGCAACCGGCCGGCGACGGCATCCACCATCCGCGCCATCTGCTGGTACAGGTCGGAGGTCTCGAACCGGTCCTCGGCGAACGTCTCCTCATGGCCGATGGACTTGGTCACCTGCTCGGGTTCGACGGCCCGGTCGTCGATGCCCCGGGCCAACCGCCACAGCTGTCGTCCGACGGCCTGCCCCAGCGCCGACACGAGGGTGGCCTCGGGCAGTTGGGCGAGATCACCGACGGTACGCACCCCGAGTCGGCGGAGACGCTCGGCGGTACTGGGTCCCACCCCCCACACGGCCGTCACCGGCAGCGGGTACAGGAAGGCGCCGACATCGCCGGCTTCGACGACGACCGTTCCCGGCCCGGCCTCGGGGCCTCGGGCTCCGATCCGTGGCTTGGCCCGGTCGCTGGCCAACTTGGCCAGGAACTTGTTGGGTGCCACCCCGACGCTGCAGGCCAGCGACTCCTCCTCGGCCACGATGCGGCGGATCTCGGCCGCCTGCTCGACCGGTGGGCCATGGAGCCGAACTCCCCCGTCGACGTCGAGGAAGGCCTCGTCGAGGGACAGTGGCTCGACGAGCGGGGTGAAGCGGCGGAAGATGTCCATGATCCGGCGGCTGATCACGCCGTAGTGGTCGTGGTCGCCGGGCAGGAAGACCACGTCGGGGCAGAGGCGGCGAGCCTGGCTGGACGCCATGGCCGAATGGATGCCGAACACCCGGGCCTCGTAGGAAGCGGCGGCGACCACGCCGCGGGGACCCGACCCCCCGACGACCACCGGCAGGCCGCGTAGCTCCGGTCGGCGCACCAGCTCGACCGACGCGAAGAACGCGTCCATGTCGACGTGGAGGATCGTCGCCGAGGACCGGGTCACCGGCGTTCGACGACGAGCCGGCGGGGGTCGGCGCCCCGGGCCAGGTAGTCGAAGTGGGTGCCCGGTGGGACTCGGCCGGCCAGCCAGTCGGTCACCGGCTCGCGGACCCACTGGGGAGCGGAGTCGAGCAATCGCCCGGCATGCGCCGCATCGGCGAAAACGCCTTCCTCGACGATGCCGTCGGGGTCGTCGAAGGTCAGCGATCCGGTCCACGTTGCCGACCGATACACCTCGACGCCGAGGGTCATCTCGCGGTCGACGAACTCGACGGCGACCGTGTACACCAGTTCGGACCAGTCGTCGACGATGAGGCCCGTCTCCTCCACCACCTCGCGGGTCAACGCCTGACGCGGGGTCTCACCCTGGTCGACGACACCTCCGGGGGGCGTCCAGTCCAGGCGCCCGTCCCGACGCCGGTTGGCGACCAGCAGCACCGCGTCGTCCTGAACGATCAGGGCCCCGGCGACGGTCCATTGGTGCATGGTGTCAGTCTGGCATCTCGGGCACGGCACCATGGCGGTAGCCTCGGCGGCCGTGAGCCAGCCATCGACCTCCCCGTCGCTGCCCGTCCGGATTGCCGCCTTCGTCGCCATCCTGGTGGCCGGCACGTGTGGTGGGCTCGTCGGCTACGCGGTGACCGATCTTCAGTGTGCCGACGGCTGTACCGCCCTGGCCGGCGGGATCGGCCTGGCCGGCGCCCTCGCCGCGGCCTCAGGGGTCGCCATCGTCGTGGTGCTCTCGCTGCGGGCCATGGCCGAATGGCAGACCGGTCAGCGCCAGCAGGCGGCACGCGACCACCACCCGGTCGACTGATCAGCGGGTGGCCGACCCTGTCGACCTCCGTGACCTGGCTCTCGCCGCGGCCCGGCGGGTTGCGCCGGAGTTGCGCCGGCAGGCGGGCTCGACGCCGTCCGACACGACCAAGAGTTCCGCCACCGACCTGGTGACCGCAGCCGATCGATGGTCGGAGGAACGGATCGTCCACACACTCCTCGACGCCCGCCCAGCCGACGGCGTGCTCGGCGAGGAGGGGGCGACCGTCGAAGGGAGCAGCGGGGTCCGGTGGGTCATCGACCCGATCGACGGCACCACGAACTTCGTCTACGGCCTACCCGGCTACACCGTGTCGATCGGCGCCGAACTGGACGGCGAGCTGGTGGCCGGGGTGATCCTCGACCCGTACAGCGGCGAGGAGTTCGCCGCGGCCCGGGGGGTGGGAGCCACAAGGGACGGTCGGCCGATCAGGGTCAACCGCTCCCCCGGCCTCGAGACGGCGCTGGTCGCCACCGGCTTCGGGTATCAACCCGGCCGACGGGCTGCTCAGGCCCAGGTGTTGGTCGACGTCCTTCCCCGGGTGCGGGACATCCGGCGCTCCGGGGGTGCCGCCCACGACCTCACCTGCGTGGCCTGTGGTCGGGTCGATGCCTACTTCGAGCGGGGCCTCAACCCCTGGGACATCGCGGCCGGAACGGTCATCGTCACCGAGGCCGGAGGAAGGGTCACCGACCTCGACGGGCACCCGGCGACCGGCGAATTCGTGGTTGCGGCCGTCGCCGATCTCCATGGTCCGCTGCTCGACCTGTTGCACGGGGCGGCCGCCGATCAGGTCTGAGCGGCCTGGATGGGTGCACAACCCGCCCGGGTGGGGCACCATGGTCGCTGTGGACACCCGGATTCTCACCGTCGAGGACGACGAGCGCATCCGTACCGCCGTCCGCCTGGCCCTCGAGGAGGAGGGCTGGCTGGTCGATGAGACCGCCAACGGCGAGGCGGCGCTCGAGGCGTTCGCCCGCGCCCCGGCCGATGTCGTCCTCATCGACATCATGCTTCCAGGCATCGACGGCTTCGAGGTGTGCCGCAGCATCCGCCGTACCAGCGACGTGCCGATCGTGATGGTCACCGCCCGTTCCGACACCCACGACGTCGTGGCCGGGCTCGAGGCCGGTGCCGACGACTACCTCACCAAGCCCTTCGCTCCCAAGGAGTTGTCGGCCCGGATTCGAGCGCTGCTTCGCCGGGTCCGCCCCAGCGAGACCACGCCGGACCGTATCCGGATCGACCGCCTGGAGTTGGCCCCCGACGAAGGTGTCGTGCGTTTCGACGATGAAGAGGTACACCTGACCCGCACCGAGTTCCGCCTGCTCGTCGAGTTGGCCAACAACATGGGTCGGGTCCTGAGCCGCGAGGACCTTCTTGAGCGGGTGTGGGGATACGACTACTTCGGTGACGGCCGGCTTGTGGACGTCCACGTCCGGCGTCTCCGGACCAAGATCGAGCCCGACCCGGCCATGCCCCGATACGTGGTGACCGTCCGCGGTATGGGTTACAAGCTCCAAGCCTGAGATGTCCGGGACGTCGTCGCCCCGACGGATGCAGTTCGGGCTCCGCTCCCGCATCCTGTTCTCGTACGCCATCGGTGGTCTGGCCCTGTCGTTGACCCTGGCCGGAGCGACCCTCGTCCTCGCCGGACGCCAGCTCATCGACGACCGGGAGGAAGCGGCGACCGCGGTCGCGGTGAACAACGCCAGCCGGCTCAGCAACCAGCTCACCCCCGATTCGACGATCGAGGACCTCCCGGCAGTCGTCGATTCGCTCACCAGCGTCGAAGGAGCGCAGCAACTGGTCCGCCTCGAGGACAGCTGGCTGCCGTCGCCGGAAATCGGACGGGACGACCTCCCGGCGGCGTTGGTCGCACGGGTCACCGACGATCGGGCCGGGCTGGTGCGCACGTCGATCGACGGCCGGCCCCACCTGGTGATCGGTGTTCCGCTGTTTGCCTTCGACGCCGATTACTACGAGGTGGTCGACCTGGCCGGCGTCGACGGCACGCTCGGGACGTTGCGCTTCGTGGTGTCGGGTGCCGCCGCGGGTACCACGGTGCTCGGAGCCCTCCTGGGCCTGTGGGCGTCGGGACGCACCCTGCGACCTTTGCGCCGGGTCCGGTCGGCCGCCGAGGCCATCGCCGGCGGCCGGCTCGACACCCGGCTCGAACCCCAGACCGACCCCGACCTGGACCGTCTGGCCGAGTCGTTCAACGAGATGGCCGGCGCCCTCGAAGCCCGAATCCGGCGGGACGCCCGGTTCGCCTCGGAGGTCAGCCACGAGTTGCGCAGCCCACTCACCACGCTGACGTCGAGCGTCGCCGTCCTGGAGGCCCGCCGGGGCGAGTTGTCCGACCGGTCCCAGACCGCCCTCGATCTGCTGACCACCGACCTCACCCGGTTCAGCCGCCTCGTCGACGACCTGCTCGAGATCTCCCGCTTCGATGCAGGAGCCGCGGCCCTCGACCAGGCCCCGATGGAGGTCCTTCCGTTCATCAACGCCGCACTGCGGGCCGGCCACCGCGAGGGCATCCCGGTGCGGGCGTCGGCCGACGCCAGCCGGCTGGTCATCAACGGTGACAAGCGGCGGCTGGGTCGGGTGATGGCGAATCTGTTCGACAACGCCGATCGTTACGGCGGCGGGCTGACCGGCATCAGCGTCCGGGCCGGCGACGGCACCGTCCGCATCGACGTCGAAGACGACGGCCCGGGGGTTGCGGTCGCCGAACGGGCCACGGTGTTCGACCGCTTCTCCAGGGGCTCGGCCGGCGGCCGGCGCGGGGACGACACCGGAAGCGGACTGGGCCTCAGCATGGTGCTCGAGGATGTGCGGCTCCACGGCGGCGTGGTCTGGGTCGAGGACCGATCCGGAGACGTTCCAGGCGCCTGCTTCGTCGTCGAGCTTCCCCGGGCCGCTGAAGACCCTGATGAGGAGGACACACCGTGAGCCGGCTCCGGTACTGGGCAGCGGGACTGGTGATGGGGTGTACCGCCGCTGCGTGCGGGATCCCGCTCGAGGACGAGCCCCGCGATCTGGCGACCGAACTTCCCGCCGCGCTGTCGCCCGGTCAGACGACCACCACGGAGCCGCCGAGCCTGGTCGAGACGGTTCGGATCTATCTGGCCCGTGATTCGGGTGACGGGACCTTCATCCTTGAGGCCGTCGACCGGGACATCGAGCCCGACGGCTCAGTGAACACGGTGCTCCAGCAGGTCCTCGCCGGCCCCGATGTGGAGGAGCAGGCGTTGGGGCTGGTGTCACCGCTGACCGAAGACAGCAGCCTGGTCGGCACGGCCCTCGTCGACGACGTACTTCAGATCCAGCTCGACAGCCTCGACGGTTTCCCGGTCGACGACTCGGCCAGCCAGCAGTTGGCCTTCGCCATGCTGGTCTGCACGGCGACCGAGCTGATCCCCGGGATCGAGGTGGAACGGGTCCAGGTGCTCGTCGACCGGGACGGCGAGTTCACCCCGGTCAACATGCCGGTCAGCAACGGCGAACCCCCTGAAGAAGGCGCCCCGGTCGCCTGCACCAACTACGCCGACTTCGACCCGCTCCTGCACAGTCGGGGCAGCTGATGCGCGGTGACGCCTCGATGATGGGACCGGTGGTGTTGGCCATCGACGCTGGCACCACCAGCGTCCGGACCCTGGCCGTAACCGCTGACGGTTCGGTGGTCGACCACGCCCAGCGGGAGTTCCCCCAGTACTTCCCCCGACCCGGCTGGGTCGAGCACGACGCCGCCGAGATCTGGGATGCGGTGGCGTCGACCCTCGTCGAGGTCACCGATCGGCTGGACGGGCCGGTCGCCGCGATCGGGATCACCGACCAGCGGGAAACGGTCGTGGCCTGGGACGCCTCAACGGGGATGCCCCGCCACCGGGCAATCGTCTGGCAGGACCGCCGTACCGCCGGGCACTGCGATCGCCTCGCCGACGACGGTCATCTCGATCTGGTCCGGAGCGCCACCGGCCTCGTCCTCGACCCCTATTTCTCAGGCACGAAGATCCGCTGGCTGCTCGGTCCGGGGGGTGTGGCCGCCGACCCCGACCTGCGGCTCGGCACCATCGACTCGTGGCTGTTGTGGAAGCTCACCGGCGGCACGGAGCACGCCACCGAACCGTCCAATGCCAGCCGCACCATGCTCTTCGACATCCGCACCGGCACGTGGTCCGACGAGCTGTGCCACCTGCTCGACGTGCCGGCCAATGCCCTGCCCGAGGTCCGGCCATCGTCGGGACGCTTCGGTCTCACCGCACCCGAAGGCCCCATCGGCGGCGGGATCCCGATCAGCGGCATGGCCGGCGACCAGCAGGCCTCATTGTTCGGTCAGGCCTGCTTCACCCCTGGTGACGCCAAGAACACCTACGGCACCGGCTCGTTCGTCCTGGCCAACGTGGGCACTTCGGTACCGGCACCCGTCGACGGCCTGCTGACCACCGTCGCCTGGCAACTCGACGGAGACGGACCCCTCACCTATGCCCGGGAGGGTGCCGTCTTCGCCACCGGGGCCGCCGTGCAGTGGCTACGCGACGGCCTCGGAATCATCGCTGAGGCCAATGAGCTGGAGCCGCTGGCCCGGTCGGTCGACTCGACCGGCGACGTCCACCTCGTACCCGCCTTCACCGGGCTCGGAAGCCCGTGGTGGGATCCCCGGGCCCGCGGCGCGCTGGTCGGCATCTCCCGGGGCACCGGCCGCGCCGAACTGGCCCGGGCGGCCGTCGAGGCCATGGCGTTCCAGACTCGGGACGTGCTCGACGCCATGGAGGCTGGCGGCCATCCCGTCCGGCATCTGCGGGTCGACGGCGGTGCCTCCGTCATGGACCTCCTACTCAACCTCCAGGCCGATCAGGCCGGCGTGCCCGTCACCCGGTCGGCGACGACCGAGGCGACGGCGTTGGGGGCCGCATGGCTGGCCGGCCTGGCCGAAGGCGTCTGGTCGTCGACCGACGAGCTGGCCGGCCTGTGGTCCCCTGACCGCACCGCCGAGCCAGACCCCGACCGGACGGCGGCCGACGCCGCCCATGCCCGGTGGCTGGCCGCCGTCGAGCGCAGCCGCTCCTGGGCCATCGACGGCTGATCGCCGCGCTCAGCCCAGCCGGTCGAGCGTGGCCCGCAGGTTGCGCACCGCCTGCCCGATGCGCTGTTCGTTCTCGATGAGGGCGAACCGGACGAAGCCTTCGCCGCCAGGGCCGAAGCCCACGCCGGGCGACACGGCCACGTTGGCCTCCTGCACGAGGAGTTTGGCGAATTCGACGGAGCCCATGTCGCGGTACTGCTCCGGAATGGGCGCCCAGGTGAACATGGTGCCCCGAGGGGGCTCGACCGGCCAGCCGATGCGTTGCAGCCCGTCGCACAGGGCGTCGCGGCGGGACTGGTAGACGGCACACGCTTCGGTGGGATAGTCGGGAGCCTCGTTGAGGGTGACGGTCGCTGCGATCTGGATGGGCTGGAACGTGCCGTAGTCGAGGTACGACTTCAACTTGGCCAGGGCGGCGACCACCTCAGCGTTGCCGACCATGAACGCCACCCTCCAGCCGGCCATCGAGAAGCTCTTGGTCATGGAGTACAACTCGACGGCGACCTCGTCCGCACCGGGCACCTCGAGGATCGATGGTGGCCGGTAGCCGTCGAAGCCCAGATCGGCGTAGGCGAAGTCGTGGACGATCAACACCTCCCGGTCGCGGGCGAAGTCGACGACCTGGCGCATGAAGTCGAGGTCGACACACGCTGTGGTCGGGTTGTGCGGGAACGACAGCACGATCACTCGGGGGCGGGGCCACGAGTACTCCCAGCCGGCTTCGAGTTCGCCGATGAAGTCGCCGTCGGTGGTGAACGGCATCTCCCGGACGTCGGCGCCGGCGAACAACGGCGAGTACCGGTGGATCGGATACGACGGTGACGGCACCAGCGCGGCGTCGCCCGCCTGGAGCATCACCCACATCAGATGGGCGAACCCCTCCTTGGCACCGATCGTCTGGATCACCTGGGTCTCCGGGTCGAGGCCCACGCCGAACCGCCGCAGATACAGATCGGCCACCGCCTCGCGCAGCTTGGGAATGCCCCGGCTCGACGAGTAGCGGTGGTTACGAGGGTTCGCGACCGCTTCGGCCAGCTTGTCGACGGCGACCGGCGGCGACGGCAGGTCGGGGTTGCCGAACCCGAGGTCGATAACGTCCTCACCAGCCCGGCGGGCCGCCACCTTGAGCGAGTCGATGATGGTGAAGACGTACGGGGGCAGCGAGTTGATGCGCCGGAATTCCATGGGGCGAGCGTACCTGTGGTGTTCGGCCGGGTCCGGGGCAGCTCAGTGGGTGGCGGCCGCGGCCTCGATGCGTGCCTTCAGGTCGTCGACGGCGGTGTGGACGATCTTGGCCTCCAGCCGGCGCTTCACGAACCCCGGAAGGCGGATCAGAAGATCGACCTCCAGGTGGTAGTGGACCTGCGTGAGGTCGGGCTTGCCGTCGACCTCCAAGAACTCGTATTCGCCGTTCATGCGACGCATCACGTCGCCGGCGAGGAGCCGCCACGAGATGCGCAGCGGATTCGACCCGTACGTGTAGCGCAGCGTGTAGCTCGTGCTACGTCCCATCGCTGCGGCGCGGAACGCCACGTCGCCGGCCCGCCCTTCGTCGTCGCGGGCCAGCACCTCGGCCTCCTTGATGTCGTCGGCCCATTCCGGGTAGTGCTCCACGGCGAGCACCGTCTCGTAGCACTGCTGCGGCGAGGCCTGGATCAGGATGCGCTGGCTGGCGTGGTCGGTCATGGTGGCCCTCCTGTCCCGACCCTATCCGCGCCTCGGCCCACCCGGTGGGAGCGGCCGCCGCCGGCCGCGCCCCGGGTCAGCGCGGATCGAACATGCCGTGACGGGCCGCCCACAGTCCGGCCAGACCCAATCCGAACATCGGCACGAGAATGGCGAAGGCCACGGCGGTGAACGGGCGCAGCGACGCCGCGGTGAACGCCACCACCACCTGCACAGCCAGAGCACCCATCAGGTACCGCCGGACCCCCTGCGGCGCACAGCCGGCCAGGAAGTAGAGCCCGCCGACGCCGATGGCCTCGTGCCGGCTGCGCCCGACGGCCAGGGCGAACGCCCAGAGGAAGGCGCCGCACCCTGCGGCGAACAACGCCAGGTCGACGATCACCGCGGCGGTTCGCATGGTGCCGTCGTCGACCACCGCGACCACCGATGCCGCACCGAACAGCGCGGTGCCCGCCCACGAGGCGCGGATCAGGCCGGAGCCGACCATCAGCTGCGTAGCCCGGCGGAGTCGATCCCGGCCCGGAGTCGGTCGGCGAGGACGTCATAGGAGAATTCGGCCACCGCCCGCTCCCTGGAGGCCCGACCCATGGCCGCCCGACGCTCGTCGTCGGCCAGGATCTCGGCCAGGGCGGCCGCGACCTGTTCAGGGTCGTCAGGCCGGTCCACGACGAGACCGGTCTCTCCATGGGCCACCGCCTCGGCCGCGCCGCCACTGCGCCCGGCCACCTGGGGCACGCCGGCCGCGGCCGCTTCGACGAATACGATGCCGAATCCCTCCTGCTCGAGCCCGGCCCATCGGGAGCGGCACAGCATGGCGAACACGTCGCCGGCCCCGTAGAGCCCCGCCATCAAGTGGTCGGGAACCCTCCCCAGCATCCGCACCGGAGCACCACTGCGCTCGATGAGAGCGTCGAGACGCCCACGGTCGCGCCCGGAGCCGGCGATGGCGACCACCACTCCCGGCACCAGCCCCTTGAGGATCACCGAAGCCTTGATGAGGGTGTCCATCCCCTTGCGGGGCACGAGGCGGCTGACGCTCAACACGACGGGGGCGTCGACGGGGAGGCCCAGTTCGGCGCGCACGGCGCGACGACGTTCCGCATCCAGGGGGACGATCCGCTGTGTGTCGACACCGGGCGGGACGATCACCGTCGGCAGGTCGCGACGGGCCGCCCGTTCGGCCTCGTCCGCTGCGTAGCGGCCCGCTGAGACCACAAGCGATGCACCGCGCAACACGTGGGCAAGGAGCGACCGGGCCACCGGGAGCCGACCGGGCACCGTGACCTCGGCACCGTGGAGCACCACGCCGTACGGCCGATCGGTGCGTGGCGCACACAGCCCGACGGGAAGGGCCGGGTCCCAGACCACCAGCTCGGCCCCGTGGTCATCGGCCAGGCGCTCGATGCGCCGGGGCAGCCACGGATACGGGAGCAGCACCGGCTCGGGTGATCGGGTGACGGTGTGGTGCTGGTCGGCGTCGAAGCGGTCGGCACCGGCGTACGGGGTGGTGTGGACCGCCACGTCCTCAGCCGGCAGGCGACGCCACAGCTCCCACAGATACGACTGGATGCCGCCCACCTTGGGCGGATAGTCGTTGCTGACCAGCAGGTGCCGTCTCATGGTGCGGGCACCGGGGCCCCAGCCCGTAGCAGTTCGTCACGCACCATCGGATCCGCATCATGGCCCACGGCGGCCAGCAGGTCGATCCGTCCCCGTTGCGCCGTTGCCCAAACGGCGTGGGACCGCAACAACGGGTCGGGGTGGGTGAGGTACCGGGCAATGGCGGCATCGACTGCATTCGAGTCCGCCGCATCCACCGGCGTGTTGCCGAGGACCACGAGTGCGTTGCGCCGCAGATGACGGGGATCCCGTTCGGCGATGTACCAACGGCCGAACCGGTCGAGGAGCTCCTCGTCGGTCAGGTCGAGCAGCACGCGGGCCTCGACGTCGGCTGCGGCGTCAACACCGCCGTCGTCGACGCGCTCGGCACGGCCGACCGGGCAGACCTCCTGGCATTCGTCGCAGCCGTAGAGCCGGTCGCCCACGGCTCGGCGGAACTCGACGGGGATGGGTCCCGGAGCCTGGACCAGCCACGCCAGGCAGCGGCGGGCGTCGACGACCCCCGGCTCGACGATCGCTCCGGTGGGACAGCCGGTGAGACAGCGAGTGCACGATCCGCACCCGTCGGCGACGGGGGTGTCGGTGACGGGCAGCGGCGCATCGGTCACGACCGACCCCAACACGAACCAGCTCCCCCGGCCGGGCAACAGCACGTTGGCGTTCTTGCCGTACCAGCCCAGACCGGCCCGGACGGCCGCGGCCCGGTCGACCAGTGCGTTGTCGTCGGCCACGACCCGGGCCACCCAGCCTGCGGCCCGCAGGGGTGCAGCCGCCGCCTCCAGCCCGGCTTCGAGCTCCGCGTAGTGGTCCCGGCGGGCGTAGGCGGCGACCCGGGCCTGTCCGGCGGTGGCCGCCGGCAGGCGCGGCGCCGGGGTCCGTCGGGCCCCGACCAGCAGCGCCCGGGCGCCAGCGACGACGCGGTCGGGACTGGTGGAGCGCTCCGGGTTGCGGTAGGTGAACTGCATGCCGCCGGCCAACCCCGCGGCCCGCCGGGCCTCGAGATGGGCACGGGTGTCGACGAAGGGCGCGGCGTCGGCCAGCCCGACGGCATCGAGACCAGCCGCGGTGCCGGCAGCCAGGCAGCGTTCGGCCAGTTCGTTGAGGGGTGCGAGGGCGGCCACGGCCCCATCGTGGCACGGGGGCGGGTGGCACGTGGCGGGTGGTCAGCCCGGGGGTGCTCCGGTGTGGCGCAGCGGTGGAGCCAGCCCGCTGCCGGTAAGGACCCGCAGGGCGCGGGCCTCAGCCAGGTCGACGACGACGGCGTCGCCGGGCTGACGGCCACAGAGGAAGGTCACGACGCAGTCGTCGCAGGCCTCGGTGTCGTGCATGGCGCAGGTGGCGCAGTCGATGGTGAGGGTCGTCGGGTCGTCTGTCATGTCCAACATCTTGACGACGGGGTGTGACAACGCTCCCGACGGCACCACGGTCCGGGTTCTTGACATTCGAACATGTGTTCGATTCACTGATCGCGTGGCCCACTCCCCGACCATCGCCCAATGCACCTTCGACGATCTGGGGCGCCCCCTCGTCGACGTCACGTTCTGTGTCCTCGACCTCGAGACCACCGGAACCTCCCCGGCCGACTGCGCCATCACCGAGGTCGGTGCCGTCAAGATGCGGGGCGGCGAGTGCCTGGGCACCTTCCAGACCCTGATCGACCCCGGTGTCGGAATTCCGCCGTTCATCACGGTGCTCACCGGCATCAGCGACGCCATGGTCGTCGGCGCTCCGGGCATCGACGAGGTGCTCCCCGCGCTGCTCGAGTTCATCGGCGACGCGGTGGTCGTCGGCCACAACGTCCGCTTCGACCTGTCGTTTCTGGCCGCGGCACTGGAGCGGGCGGATCGACCGGTGTTGACCAACCGCTCCGTCGACACCTGTGCCCTGGCCCGGCGGCTGGTCCGCGACGAAGTGCCCGACTGCAAACTCGGCACCCTGGCCCGACACCTACGCCTCGACCATCAGCCCGACCACCGCGCGCTCCATGATGCCCTGGCCACCGGCGACCTGCTCCACCTCCTCCTGGAGCGGGCCGGCGCGTTGGGTGTCACCGGGCTCGACGACCTCCTGGTACTGCCCACCATGGCCGGCCATGTCCACGCCGCGAAGCTGGCCCTCACCGACGACCTCCCGCGGTCGCCGGGGGTGTACCTGTTCCGGGACCGCCGGGGCGACGTCCTGTACGTCGGGAAGGCCACCCATCTCCGGGCCAGGGTGCGGAGTTACTTCTCCAGCGACGGGCGCCGCAAGGTACGTCAGCTCCTCGGTGAGACGGTTCGCATCGATCACCGTGTCACCACCGGTGCCCTGGAGGCGGCGGTGACCGAGATCCGGCTCATCCACCGGCACGAGCCCCGCTTCAACCGGCACGGCACCGGATGGCGACGCTACGTCTACGTCAAGTTGAACCCGGGCGAGCACTTCCCCCGGCTCTCAGTCGCCCGGGTGGTCAAGGACGACGGGGCGCTCTACCTGGGGCCCGTCCGGTCAACGGCGTTCGCCAGACGGGTCATCGAAGCCGTCGAGACCGTGGTACCCCTCCGAAGATGCCCGGGTCGGGTGCCGGTGCGGCAGCCGATCCGCCGCTCCTCGCCGTGCACCGCTGCCCAACTCGGGGCCATCCCCTGCCCGTGCTCGGGTCAGATCACGGCCGAGGAATACGCTGTGCTGGTCGAACGCGCCGTCGCCGGCCTGACGATCGATCCGTCCCTGCTGTTGGATCCCCTCGCCGAACGCATCGCCCGACTGGCCGGCGAACGGCGATTCGAAGAGGCCGCCGAGGTCCGTGACCGGGCCGACGCCCTGGCCGCCACCGTGCAACGCCAGCGCCGCCACGACATGCTCCGCCGGTCCGGAACGCTGCGGGTCCAGGTCGCCGGCAGGGAGGGCGCCGAGTTCGCATCCGGCCGGCTGGTCCGAACGTGGGCGGGTCCACTCCCCGCACAGGCGCCACTCCCCGACCTCGAACCGGCCGCCCCGGATGAGCCGGTCCCCCGCGACGAGGCCGACGAGCTGACGTGCGTCGCCGCCTGGTTCGAGCGGGAGGCCCACCGCATCGAGCTGTTGCACTGCGACGGCGTGCTGGACGAGCCGCTGACGCCGGTCCGCAGGTTCGCACCCCGTAGACCGACCGGGGCGGGTCCGCTCAGCCGCTGACTGCGTCGAGGACCGCCGCAGCCCGGCCGTCGGCGAGGGCCGCACCGGCGGCGGCGATGCCGTCATCGAGGTCGGCGGCCACCCCGGCGACCACGAGACCGGCCGCCGCGTTGAGCACCACCAGGTCCCGCCGGGGCCCGCGCTCCTCGCCGGCGAACATGGCCCGGGCGATGGCCGCGTTCTGTTCGGGCCCTCCGCCGGCCAGATCGTCCGGATCGGCCCGGCCGATGCCGAGGGCCGTCGGATCCAGCGTCCACTCGGTGATCTCGCCGGCACGGAGCTCGAGGACCCGGCTGGGTCCGGTGGTGGCGATCTCATCGATGCCGTCATGGCCGGTGACCACCCAGGTGTGTTCCGAGCCCGTGGTCCGGAAGACCTCGATCATCCGGTCGGCCAGCGCCGGGTCGGTGGTGCCGATGAGCTGGCGACGGACCCGGCCCGGATGGGACAGCGGACCCAGCACGTTGAACACGGTGGGGATGCCGAGGCCGGCCCGTACCGGTCCGGCGAAACGCATGGCCGGATGGAAGGTCCGGGCGAAGGCGAAACCCAGTCGGTGCTCGGCGACCTGGGTGGCCAGGGCCTCGGGGGTGATGTCGAGGTCGATACCGAGATGGTCGAGCAGGTCGAAGGCTCCTGAGGTGGACGAGGCCCGTCGGTTGCCGTGCTTGCAGATCGTGGCTCCCGCCCCGGCGGCCACGAAGCAGGCCATGGTCGAGACGTTGAGCGCCGCTTCCCGGCGGAACCGGGAACCCCCGGTGCCCACGATGTCGGTGGTGCCGGCGGGCAGGTCGAGCGGTTCGGCGGCAGCCAACATGGCCCGCACCAGGCCGGTGGTCTCGTCGGCGGTCTCCCCTTTGACCTTGAGGGCGACGAGGAAGCCGGCGATCTGGGCAGGATCGGCCTCGCCATTCAGGATTTCGGTGAGGACGGCCTCGGTCTCGTCGGCGCTGAGATGGTCGCCGTCGCAGAGCCGCCCCAGCAGGTCGCCCCAGCCGCCGAAGTCGTCGAGGCCCATGGTCTGGTCAGGCGGAGCGGCGGCGACTTCGCAGGATGCGGCGCCGTTCCTGCTCGGTGGCCCCACCCCAGACGCCGGTGTGTTCCCGCCAGCTGAGGGCGTGGTCGAGGCATTCGGCCCGCACCGGGCAGGCGCCGCACACGTCGACGGCCCGCTGGACGGCCGCCTCGTCCTCGGGGTCCGGGTAGAAGATGGTGGCGTCGAGGCCGCGGCAGGCGCTGCGGGCCTGCCAGCCGGCGGTGTGATCCGGGGTGGCGGTCATCGTCTGCATGATCGCCGTAGTGCTAGTGCCCGGACGGGCCGCGCGCAAGCCTGTTGTGCCCCGGACCGCGACCGGGCCAGACTGGCCGGGACGGTGAGTCGGCCGGGTGACCGCGGCGTGGTCCGCCACGCTGAGGAAGGTCGGGGCTCCACAGGACAGGATGCCGGCTCGCAGCCGGTCGGGGCGACCCGCAGGACAGTGCCACAGAGAACAGACCGCCGATGGCCCGGTGCACGCATCGGGCACAGGTGAGGGTGAAACGGTGCGGTAAGAGCGCACCAGCGGCCGGGGTGACCCGGTCGGCTCGGCAAACCCCATCCGGAGCAAGGCCGAACAGGGAGAGGGTGGTCCGCCCGCAGATCCTCCCGGGTTGGCCGCATAGATGGATGGTCACCCATCCGGACCCCCGCAA
>CAZPGL010000022.1:0-35188 GCA_964586175.1 uncultured Microthrixaceae bacterium
GCCAACTGGATGTTCGACCGCATCACCAACGACGAGCTGTGGTCGTGCACCTCGTGCCGGGCCTGCGACGAGATCTGCCCGGTCAACATCGAGATCCTCGACAAGATCCTCGACATGCGCCGCTACCTGTCGCTCATGGAATCCGACTTCCCGTCCGAGTTGGGCGCCGCCTACCGATCCATGGAGAACTCGGGCAACCCGTGGGGCCTGTCGCAGAGCGAACGCACCGACTGGGTCGGCGACCTCGAGGGCATCGAGGTCCTCGACGGCGGCGACCCGTTCGACGCCGAGTACCTGTACTGGGTGGGCTGCGCCGGCGCCTTCGACGACAAGAACAAGAAGGTGTCGCGGGCCATGGCCCAGCTGCTGCAGCGGGCCGGCGTGTCGTTCTCGATCCTCGGGCCGTCCGAGATGTGCACCGGCGACCCGGCCCGGCGCTCCGGCAACGAGTACATCTTCCAGATGCTGGCCATGCAGAACGTCGAGACCCTCGACGGCATGGGCGTCAAGAAGATCATCACCCAGTGCCCCCACTGCTTCAACACCTTGAGCAACGAGTACCCGCAGCTGGGCGGCCATTACGAGGTCGTCCACCACAGCCAACTGCTCGAGTGGCTCATCGACCAGGGACGCCTCGACATGAGCGGCGCCAACCTGGACGAGCGCATCGTGTACCACGACTCCTGCTACCTGGGTCGCCACAACGACGTGTACCAAGCGCCTCGCCGGGTCATCGCCTCGCTGGGCGGCATCGAGGTCGTCGAGGCCGAACGCAACGGCACGAAAGGCATGTGCTGTGGCGCCGGTGGTGGCCGCATGTTCATGGAGGAGCACATCGGCAAGAACATCAACGTCGAACGCTCCCAGGAACTGCTGGCCACCGGAGCCAGCCGCATCGCCACCGCCTGCCCGTTCTGCTACGTCATGATCGACGACGGCGTGAAGGGCGAGGGTGTCGACGAGAGTGAGGTCAAGGTGGGCGACATCGCCCTCCACGTGCTCGACGCCCTCGAAGCGGGCGAGCGGGCAGCCACCGCCGACGCGTAACCGCCCGGCCGGCCCATTCGAGCCGGTCTAGCGGCCGAAGTTCTCCCAGTAGCGGCTGGGCCGGGGGCCCTCCTGGCCGCGGTACTTCGAGCCCAACACGCCCGACCCGTACGGGTTGTCGGCCGCCGTGGTCATCTGCACGAACGAGATCTGGCCGATCTTCATGCCCGCGTACAAGGTGATGGGCAGGCTGGCCACGTTCGACAACTCGAGGGTGAGCTGACCGTCCCAGCCGGCATCGACGTACCCGGCCGTCGAGTGGATGAGCAGGCCCAACCGGCCCAGACTGGACTTGCCCTCCAGGCGGGCCACCAGGTCGTCGGGCAGGGCTACCCGCTCCGAGGTCGACCCGAGCACGAACTCGCCGGGATGCAGGATGAACGGCTCGTCGCCGATCACCTCGACCTGTTCGGTCAGGTCGGTCAGGTCCTGGCGCACGTCGATGTGGCCCATGGTGTGGTTGCGGAACACCAGAAACCGGTGGTCGAGGTGCAGGTCGACCGACGACGGCTGGACGCAGGAGTCGTCGAAGGGTTCGATGACGATGCGGCCGTCGGCGATGGCCTCGCGGATCGAACGGTCGGACAGGATCATGGCGCCGGTGATGCTAGGCCGGGTCGGAGCCCGTCGCGACACGGTCGGCGATGAGCGACACGATCTCGAACATCACCGCCATCGACCGGTAGCTGGTGATGTGGTTGGGCGAGTCGACGGTCGGCATCAGACAGACCACGTCTCCGCCGATCACGTTCCTGCCCCGTACCGAACGCAGGAGTTGCACCACCTGGTCCATACCGAAGCCCTCGATGCCGGCCTCGATGTTGGCCACCCCCGGGGCCACCGTCGGGTCGAGGCAGTCGAGATCGAAGGTGATGTACAGCGGTCGGTCGCCGATGCGCTCGTCGATGATCTCCATCACCCGCTCGGGGCCCATGGCGTCGTAGTCGACCTTGCGGATCACCTCGTACCCGAGGGCGTACGACGGGTCCAGCCAGTCGAGCGTCCGTACGTTGCCGCGGATGCCGACCTGCACCGAATGCTCAGGGTCGACGTGCCCACCGTCGACGAGGTAGCTGGCCCAGTGGGCGGCCGACTTCACCGCACCGAGGAAGTGGGGGATGTTGTGGTATGCGTCGGTGTGAGCGTCGAAATGGAGCAGGCAGGCCTTCTCGCCGCCGGTCAACCGGGCACCTTCCCCTGCGATGCCCTGGAGGATGCCGCCGGTGATCGAATGGTCGCCGCCGATCGACACCGGGCGACAGCCGGCAGCGCCGACCTCCCGGTAGAAGGCGGTGATGTCTTCGATGCACGCCTCGTTGTCGTTGGCCTTGGGCAGGGGGACGTCGCCCAGGTCGTTGATGCGACACGCCTCCCACGGGTCGATGCCGAAGTCGCCGTGCACCCGCCGGCCGAGTGCCGAGATGTCCCGCACGGCCCGCGGGCCAAGGTGCTGGTCACGCTGGGTGGTGCCGTTCCCGGTGCTGTGGGGCACGCCGACCAGACCGATGTCGGCGTTGGCCGGATCGGGATCGTGGGGGCACCGGAACAGCGTGGGGATGCCGTGCCAGAACAGGCCCTCCATCATGCGCTGTTGGTCGGAGCGGGCCATCGGGGCCTCCAGGTTCGTCGACGGGAGACGTCGGCGCGGTCGGGTCAGCGCCAGGGGTTGGTGCCGAACACCTGCCGGATCAGCGGCTCGTAGTGCTCGAGCGGGTTCGAGTCGTAGCCCGGGTCGAACGCCGGCGAGTCGTATTCGGCACAGAACTCCTCGCAATACCCGTAGTGGGGGCTGTCGGCGAACCGGTCGCGGGTGTTGCGGTCCATACCCAGGTGGTGCCAGAAGTAGTACCCCTGGAAAATGCCGTGGTGTTCGACCATCCAGTGGTTGGCCTCGGACACGAACGGTTTGAGGATGGCCGCGGCCACGTCCGGGTGGTTGTAGGGGGTCAGCGGATCACCGAGGTCGTGGAGCAGGGCGCACAGCACGTACTCGTCGTCGCGGCCGTCCCGCTCGGCCCGGGTCGCCGTCTGGACGCTGTGCTCCAGGCGGTCGACCGGGAACCCGCCATAGTCGTTGCGCAGGTGTTCGAACTGCTCGAGGATGCGGTCGGGCAGCCCGTGCTCGAGTTCGGCCCGCTGCTCCATGATGAGCATCCAGTCGTCCCTCGTCGACTCCTGGAACGACCGGAACGACGCCCGGGGGGCGTCGCTGGGGCCGGAGGTGGGCTCGGCGGTCTGGGTCACGGCTGCTCCTCGAACTGGGCGTCGGCCTCCATTGTCGCCGCATCGCCGGGCCCCTGCCCAGGCGTGGCCAACGACCATCTGTGGCCGTACGGGTCGAGAACCCTCGCGTGGCGGTCGCCCCAGAACATGTCCTCGGGCCCGAACTCGAGGGTGACGCCTGTGGCCACCGCCCGGGCCGTGGCCGCGCTGATCTCGGGCACCACGTCGGTGCGGAGCGGTCGGTGCGGTTCGGTCATGCCGGCGAGCGTAGATCAGACGCGGCTTGAGCGGTTCAGAGCCATCAGGTCCAGCCAGCGTCGACGACCGGCGGGCCGTCCAGCACGTCGGCCAGGGCGACGATCATCGAACTCGGGTGGGGCCGGGATGTCGAACAGGACAGCGGCGACATGGCCCTACCGCGATGCGGCGGCCTTCAGGCGACCGTGCACCTCAGCGAAGCCGAACCGGATCGAGACCACCGACATGACCACAGTGTGGTCATCTGTCGCCAACCCCGGTTCAGCAGCCGAACTCCTCGGCTTCATAGGCCTTCAGGCGCTCGAAGTGCTCCCGAACTTCGTGGCGGCGGCTGCGGTCGTGGGCCAGGTTGACCAGCTCGTGGGGGTCGTCGGCAGCCTCGTACCACTCGTGGTCGTGGTCGTCGAAGGCGGCGTCCACGTCGAACACCTTGGTGGCCTGGCTGCCCTCGGGCACGTTGCCCTGCCGGTCGACCCCGCCGCCGATGCCGTAGTAGCGGGCGTACTTGGTGGTGCCGTCGAAGAAGCCGCGCACCGCGTAGCGACAGTTGCGCAGCAGGTCGGACTGGGCGGCGTCCTGGGCGAACAGCACGTGGTCGCGCACCGAGGTGGCCGGGTCGGCCAGCACCGGGCCCAGGTCGACCCCCGAAAGGGCCGAAGTGTCGCCCCCGCCGGCGGCGACCAGGGTGGTGGCCAGATCCACGTGGGTGGCCAGGGCGTCGGTCCGCGTTCCGGCCGGCACACCGGGAGCCTTGACGATCAACGGCACCCCCATGACCTCCTCGTACACGCACGGCAACTTGGCCCGCAGCCCGTGCGAACCACAGGCATCGCCGTGGTCGGAGGTGTAGACGATCATGGTGTCGTCGTAGATCCCGAGGCGGTCGAGGGCGGCGAGCAGCCGGGCCAGGTTGACGTCGAGTTCCTCGTGGAGCCAGGCGTAGTAGTCGAGGCCCCGCAGCCACGTGTCGTGGTCGTCGAGGTCGATGCGGCCCACCATGTGCTCGGTGTTGCGGACCTGACGCCACGCCCGCTGGATCTCCGGCTTGGTGTGCAGGTCGTCATCGAAGTTGGCCGGCAGGGTGTCGAAACGCCGCGGGTAGTCCTCGGGGGGGAACTCCAAATCCACGTCCTTCAGATACAGGTCGTGGATGAACCGGAGGGCGGCCGCGGTCTCCGGGTCGCCGTCCTGGTACGAGCGGTGGTCGGCCGGGTACCACATGATGTCGTGCGGGTTGACGAGGGCCACGGTGAGGCACCACGGCTCGGTCCGGTCACCATGCTCACCCAGCCAGTCGATGGCCTGGTCGGTGATGATCGGGTCGAAGTGGCGTCCGGTCCAGGCGTTGCCGGTGAACTGCTTGTCGTCGCCCTCCCAGTCCAGATACCCGTAGGACACCATGTCGGGCTGGCCGCCGTGGGAGAGGTGCCACTTGCCGAGGTAGGACGACCGGTAGCCGGCGTCGGTCAGCAACGACCCGATGGTCGGGGTGGCCGGATCCAGCGGGGTGTGGGTGGGGAAGCTGACGTTGCCGGCCACCCCGTGCTGGTGGAGGTAGCGCCCGGTGTACAGGCTGGCCCGGGACGGCGAGCACGGTGATGAGTGGGTGTAGTAGCGGTCGAACGACAGGCCGTCCTCCCGGAGCCGGCGGTGGGCCGGGAGGTCGACCACCCCGGTCATCCAGTCGTTGCGGCGTTCCTCGTCGGAGACGATGAGCAGGATGTTGGGCCAGCGTGCAGGCATGGCCTGATTGTAAGAGTGTCCTCTTACTCGGACAAGCCCGGGTCAGACGTCGAACGAGATGCCCTGGGCCAACGGCAGATCGGTCGACCAGTTGACGGTGGCGGTCTGCCGACGCATGTAGCCCTTCCAGGCGTCCGATCCCGACTCCCGACCACCACCGGTGGCCTTCTCGCCGCCGAATGCCCCGCCGATCTCAGCCCCCGACGGCCCGATGTTGACGTTGGCGATCCCGCAGTCCGAGCCGGCGGCGGCAAGGAAGGCCTCGGCCTCACGCACGTCGGTGGTGAAGATGCACGACGACAGGCCCTGGGGCACGTCGTTGTGGACGGCCACCGCCTCGGCGAGGTCCCGGTAGCGCAACACGTACAGGATCGGGGCGAAGGTCTCCTCGCGCACCACCGCGGTCTGGGCCGGCATCTCGACGATGGCCGGACGCACGTACACCCCGTCGCTCCCTCCGGCCCCCTCGACCCGCTGCCCACCGGACACCGTGCCGCCGTCGGCCCGGGCCCGGTCCAGCGCATCCTGCATGGCGTCGAAGGCCGCCTCGTCGATGAGCGGGCCCACCAGGACGTGGTCGTCCAACGGGTCACCGACGGGAAGACCCTCGTAGGTGGACCGCAGCCGGGGTAGCAGCGAGTCGGCCACGTCGTCGTGCACGATCAGCCGCCGCAGGGTCGTGCACCGCTGCCCCGCCGTGCCCACCGCCGAGAACACGATGGCCCGTACCGCGAGCTCCAGGTCGGCCGACGGTGCCACCACCATCGCGTTGTTGCCGCCCAACTCGAGGATGCACCGGCCCAGCCGGCCGGCCACCACCCGATTGACCGCCACGCCCATACGGGTCGACCCGGTGGCCGAAACCACCGGCACCCGCGGATCGGCAGCCAAGGCCTCGCCGACGTCGGGACCGCCGACCACGACCTGCGACAGCCCGTCGGGAGCGTCACCGAACCGCTCAATGGCCCGGTCGAGCAGCGCTTGGGTGGCCAGGGCGGTCAGCGGCGTCTTCTCCGACGGCTTCCAGACCACCGGGTCACCGCACACCAGCGCCAGGGCGGCGTTCCAGCTCCACGGGGCGACCGGGAAGTTGAAGGCGGTGACGATGCCGCACACCCCCAACGGATGCCAGGTCTCGCGCATGGCGTGACCGGGCCGCTCCGAGGCGATGGTGAGCCCATAGAGCTGCCGGGACAGACCAACGGCGAAATCGCAGACGTCGATCATCTCCTGGACCTCGCCCAAGCCCTCCTGGAGGATCTTGCCGCACTCCAGCGACACCAGCCGACCGAGGGCGTCCTTCCCGGCCCGCAGCTCCTCGCCGAAGAGACGCACCAACTCACCCCGGCGGGGGGCCGGCACCTCTCGCCACACCTGGAACGCCTCGTCAGCCCGGGTGACGGCGTCGGCCACCTTGGCCGGGGTGGCCATAGCCAGCCCGGCGACGACCGAACCGTCGATGGGCGTGCGCACCTCGAGCGGACCGCCGGCGAGGGCATCCGGGTCGAGGCCCGCGTCGATGAGCAACTGGTGGTAGGTCATCGGAACTCCTCGAACGGCTCAGCTCTCGGGCAGGGGTTGCACTTCGATCCTCCGGTGGCGGCGACGGGGGATCATGTCCCGCATCTCCTCCAGGCGGCCGAAACACAGCAAGCGGTCGTTCGCCTCCAGCACCCGGACCGGCCGGGGGTTGGGAATGACCAGGGCGCCACGGTGCAGGGTCAGGACCGTGATGTCCCGATCGGCCAGACCACTCTCAGCCAGGGTCAGCCCGACGAGGTGCGCATCCTCACGCACCAGCAGTTCGGCCACGCCATAGCCGGTGCTCACCGACAACCGCTGACGCACATCCAGCTCGGGGAACGCCACCTGGTTGTCGATGTGGTCGATGATCGCTCCGGCGATGTCGAGACCGGTGGCCGCCTCGATACCCCCCAGCCCGGGCGACGAGTTGACCTCCATGATGAGCGGACCGTCATCGCTCTCCAGCATGTCGACCCCGGCGACCCGCAGGCCCATGATCTGGGCGGCCCGCACCGCGGTGCTCTCCATCTCCTCGGTCAGCTCGACGGCCTCGGCCGAGCCGCCACGATGCACGTTGGAGCGGAACTCGCCGTCGCGGGCGGTGCGACGCATGGCGCCGACCACCCGGTCGCCGACCACCAGGGCCCGCACGTCACTGCCCCTGCTCTCGGCGATGAACCGCTGGACGAGCACGTTCTGCTTGGTGCTCTGCAGGGTCTCGATGATGGCCTCGGCCACCTTGTTGTCGGGGGCCAGGATGACGCCGATGCCCTGGGTGCCCTCCAACAGCTTGATGACGACCGGCGCACCGCCCACCCGTTCGATGGCCGGCAACACGTCGGCCCGATCGCGCACGAACGTGGTGGCCGGAATTCCGATGTCGTGGCGGGACAGGATCTGGATGGCCCGCAACTTGTCACGGGAGTTGGCGATGCCGTTCGACGTGTTCGGCGTGAACACGTCCATCTGCTCGAACTGACGCACCACGGCCGTGCCGAAGTAGGTGATCGACGCCCCGATCCGGGGAATGACGGCGTCGAAATCGGACAGCGGCCGACCCCGGTACTGCAGATCGGGCTCGTCGCCGGCCAGGTCGATGGCGAACCGCAGGGTGTCGAGCACCCGGACCTCGTGACCCCGCTCGGCTCCGGCCTGGGCCAGACGGGTGGTGCTGTACCCGTCGGGCAGGCGCGACAGGACGGCCAGTTTCATGCCGGCGGCCCGTCGTACGGGCACCCGGTCGAGCCGTGGTGCAGGATGGTCAAGGTGACCAGTATGGGGAATTCGCGACGATTGGGCGACCGGAGCCCCCAGACTCTTGGCATGCGACACGTCGTCACCGGGGCCGGTCGGTGAGCCCGCCGGCCAGGACCCCGGCGGAACGACCCGTTCTGGGCTGGCGGGAATGGGTCGAACTACCCGATCACGGCGTGTCGTGGATCAAGGCCAAGGTCGACACCGGTGCCCGGACGTCGTCGTTGCACGCCGCCGAGATCGAGACGTTCACCCGGGACGACCGTGAGTGGGTTCGGTTCCGGGTGTCGCCCTGGCAGCGCTCCAGCCGGGACGCAGTGGTCATCGAAGCCCGGGTCGTCGACCGTCGCCAGGTCCGCTCGTCGAGCGGCGTCGCCCAACTGCGTCCGGTGGTGAAGCTGCCGATCCGCATCGGCGAACGGCGGGTCCCGGTCGAGTTCACGCTCACCCGCCGCGACCAGATGGGGTTCCGCATGCTGCTGGGCCGCCAGGCGGTTCGGCGACGGTTCGTGGTCGACCCCGGTCGCTCGTACCTCGCCGGCCGGCCACCGCGCGACACCCGCCGCACCAACCGCACCGACGACGCCGCTGATGCCTGAGCCGGCGGACCTCCAGATCGGCGGGCACGCCATCAGGTCGGGCACGCTCGCCCAGATCGAATTGCCGGTGGCCCGCCTAGCCACCGGCTCCGACATGGGGCTGCCGGTCCGGGTGGCCCACGGCGCTTCAGCCGGTCCCGCGGTGTGGCTGAACGCGGCGATCCACGGCGACGAGGTCGGCGGCGTCGAGATCATCACCCGCCTGTTCGCCGGCCTGGACCCGGCGACCATGGCCGGCACGGTCATCGCCGTACCGGTCGTCAACGTGCACGGCTTCATCTCCGGTGACCGGTATCTACCGGATCGGCGGGACCTCAACCGGTCGTTTCCGGGCTCGGCCAACGGCTCACTGGCCGCTCGGATCGCCCGCCTGTTCATGACCGAGATCGTGGACCGGGCCTCGGTCGGCATCGACCTCCACACGGCCAGCGACCACCGCACCAACCTGCCCCAGATTCGGGCCGACCTCGACGACCCGACCACGTTCAAGTTGGCCGAGACGTTCGGCGCTCCGGTGCTCGTCCACGCACCCACCCGGCCGGGCACCCTGCGGCGGGCCGCCACCCGGCGGGGCCGGAGCGTGCTGCTCTACGAGGCCGGCGAGGCACACCGCTTCGACGAGGCGGCCATCCGTGCCGGGGTGGACGGGGTCCGACGGGTGCTGGACCACCTGGGTGTGGTGGACGGGGCGCCCCCGGCTGCAGCGACGCCGACGATCATCCGCTCGACGACCTGGGTCCGGGCCGGACGCAGCGGCATCCTGCACTTGGCGGCGACCGCCGGCGACCGGGTCGAACGCCGGCAGATCGTGGGCACCATCGACGACGCGTTCGGCAACAGCCTGGCCGCGGTCCGGGCCCCGGCGGACGGTCTGGTCATCGGCCATACCCGCTCGCCGATCGTGAACCGGGGCGACGCCATCGTGCACCTGGCCCGCCTCGACGCCTGACCTGCGGCGAACGGTTCACCGACGGCGATCGCTACGCTGGCCGCTCACCGCGGGTGTAGTTCAATGGTAGAACCCCAGCTTCCCAAGCTGATGACGCGAGTTCGATTCTCGTCACCCGCTCCACCCTGTTGACCGGCCGGCCGCCACCGGGCAGGCCCGTCCTCAGCAGAACGTGCACCACTCCTCCAGCGGCTGGCGGCCCGTCGTGAACCCGTTGATCGGTGCGGCCGGATCGGCATGACCCACGGCCATCCCGCAGAACAGCATCAGCTCGTCGGGGGCCTCCACGAAATCGGTGACCGCCTGCTGGCGGGACGTCCAGAACTCCTGCGGGCAGGTGTCGATCCCGGCCTCGGTGGCGAGCAGCATGAACGTCTGCAGGAACATGCCGAGGTCGCTCCACTGGGGCATGCCCATCCCGCGGTCGATGAAGCAGAACACGTTGGCCGGCGCCCCGAACGAATCACCGTTCTTGGCGAACTGGGCCAACCGGCCGTTCTTGTCGTCTCGGGCGATGCCGATCGATGCGTAGAGCTGTTCACCGACGGTGAACCGGTTGGTGCGGTACGGCTCCCACAGGCTGGCCGGGTACACGTCGTAGCCCGGTTCCTCGAACGGCGGGCATTCGGCCAGGTGGGCCCGGAACCGGGTCATGGCGTCACCATTGACGACGTAGACGCGCCAGGGCTGCAGGTTGCCGCCCGAGGGGGCCCGGGAGGCCCGGGTCAACAGGTCGGCCAGCAGGTCGTCGTCGACCGGGTCGGGGAGGAAGGCCCGCACGGACCGGCGGGCGGCGACGGCGTCTCGTACATCCATGCCGTCGGTTCTAGCCGGACCGGCCGACCCCCGTCGGATCGGGAAGGCCCGATGTCCGGTAGCCGTCACTGCGCCACAGGATCGGGAAGTGGGCCTCGTCCATGGCGTCGTCGTCGGGCCGGGCGTAGCGGGAGTACACCGGGCCGTTGCCTTCGCTGAACCCGGGTCGGTGGAAGCGGGCCTCGCTGCTGGCGCAGTGGATGACCAGAGCCCGCCGTTCGACGTCACCGCGGTTGGGTCCCGAGCCGTGCCAGGTCCAGCCGTGATGGAACGACCCACCGCCCGCCGCCACCTCGACCGGTGCCGGATCGAACGCGCGCCCCGACGCCCGGGCGGCAGCCTCCACGGCCGCGGTGTGGTCATCCGGGGCGTGGAACTCGGCACCCGGATCATCACCGATTGGCCACCGGTGCGACCCTCGGGCGAAGGTCAGGGTGCCGCCTTCGGCCGACGTGTCGTCGAGGGCGATCCAACAGGTGCACATCTCCTGCGGCGTGTACCAGGCCAGGTACCCGTTGTCCTGATGGAAGCCCACCGATCGGGCGCCCGGCGGCTTCCACAGCACATTGTCCTGGATGATTCGAGCGCCCGGCCACCCGGCCAGGCGGGCCAGGTCCTCACCGAACCCGGGGTCCAGAACCACCTCGGCGACCACCGGGTCGGCCTTCCATGCGTTGCAGATCTGGCGGGTGAGGGTGGGGTCACCGGTGCCGTGCTGCCAGTTCACCTCATCGGGCGGCGTTCCGGTGGCGAAATCGCCGGCGAAGAGCCGGTCGAAGGCGTCATGCAGCGGTCCGAGCCTCTCCGGGGCGACGAGCCGTTCGACGACGGCGAATCCATCGGCGTCGAATCGGTCGAGGAGGGGGCGGGGCACCGGCCGATCATCGTCGCCGGGCGACCCGCCCGGCAAGCACGGCCGCGCCGCGGGCCACCGATCGGGCCTAATGTGCCGCCGTGCACCCGGACCACCTGACCATCACCAGCGACGACTACCACACGGCCGGCGAACCGTTCCGCATCGTCGATGCCGGTCCGATGGACGGGGCCACGGTGCTGGACCGCCGGTCGTGGGCCATGGAGCATCTCGACGACCTGCGCCGCTACCTGGTGCACGAACCCCGGGGGCATGCCGACATGTACGGCGGATTCGTGGTGCCTCCCGACGACGACGCCGCCGACCTGGGCGTCGTGTTCTTCCACAAGGACGGCTTCTCCACGGCGTGTGGTCACGGCACGATCGCTCTCGTCACCTGGGCGATCGACACAGGACGCATCGAGGCCGACGGTGCATCCGTAGCGGTGACCGTCGATGTGCCGTCGGGGCGTCTGGCCACCACGGCCAACCTGGCCGACGGCCGTGTGGATTCGGTCTGTTTCACCAACGTGCCGTCGTTCGTGACGGCCACCGACCTGCGGATCAAGACATCGGCGGGCCCGGTGACCGCCACCGTGTCGTTCGGCGGAGCCTTCTACGCCTCGGTGGCCGTCGATGGTTTGGCAGTGGCCGCCGCGGCTTCCCACGTCGACGACCTGATCGGCCTGGGCCGCGAGATCCAGGCCGCGGTGGACGCCACCACGGCCGCCACCCATCCAAGCGAACCCCGCCTGTCCGGCACCTACGGGGTGATCTTCCACGAGACCCTCGCCGAGGACCCGTTGCACCAGCGCAACGTGACCATCTTCGCCGACGGCCAGGTGGACCGGTCGCCGTGCGGATCCGGCACGTCGGCCCGCCTGGCCCTGCTCCACCATCATGGTGTGCTGGCCGTCGACGACGTCTTCCTCAACGAGGGTGTCGCGGGCGGCGTCTTCACCGGCCGGGTGGTGGCCTACGACGAGGACGGCGTGATCACCACGGTCGAGGGGTCGGCCCACCGTCACGCCACGACGACGTTCACCCTCGACCCTCACGATCCGGTCGGCCTCGGGTTCCTGCTGCGATGAGCGGCCTGCCCCACTTTGACCCCGGCGCCATCGCCGCGGCGTGCGACATGGCAACGGCCATTGCCACGCTGCGCAACACCTTCGCCGACCTCGGGCCCCTCCACCACCGCAGCCAAGTGCCGCTCGGTCCGGCCGACGACCTCCTGATGATGCCGGCGGTGACGCCCGAGGGCATCGGGGTCAAGATCGTGACCGTCGTCGCCGACAACCCGTCCCGCGGCCTCCCGCTCATCCACGGCCACTACCTGCTGTGCGACGGCACCACCGGCGCGCCGGTCGCCACCCTCGACGGCACGGCTCTCACCTCGCTGCGCACGCCGGCCGCCTCGGCCGTGGCCACCGACGCCCTGGCCCGCCCCGACGCCACCGCCCTCGGAATCTTCGGCACCGGTGCCCAGGCCCGCGGCCACGTCGAAGCCATGCTGTGCGTCCGCCCTGACATCGACACGGTGCTCGTCTCGGGGCGCACCCCCGCGGCATCGGAGGCCTTCGCCGCCTCGGTCGACGCCAGAGGCCGGACCGTGGTAGCCGCCCGACCCGACCGGGTGGCGACGGCCGACATCGTGTGCGGCTGCACGTCGTCGGCCACGCCGGTGGTACCCACGCCGGCGGTGCGGCCCGGGACCCACGTCAACCTCGTGGGCTCCTACTCCACCGCCCGGCGCGAAGTCGACGACGACCTGGTCGAGTCGGCCACGGTGTACGTCGACGAGCGGTCGGCGGCCGCCGCCGAGGCCGGCGAGTTGATCCACGCCGCGGCTGGCGACTGGTCGTTCGACCGGATCGCCGGTGACCTGGCCGACCTGGCCCGGGGTGACGCCGGCCGGCGTCACGACGCCGAGATCACCCTGTTCAAATCGGTCGGGCTGGCCGTCGAGGACGTGGCCGTCGCCGTGGCCGTGATGGCCGCGACCCGTTAGAGGCTGGACACCCGATGGGCGTTCCGACGGCGAAGCCAGTCGCCCACGTTGTTGAGTGAGAACACGGTCATCACCAGGGCCAGGGCCGGCCAGAACGCCGGCATGACGGTCAGCCGGAGATCGGCTCGGGCCTGGTTGATCATGTTGCCCCACGAGGCGGTGGGCGGCTGGACGCTCAGGGCCAGGAAGGCCAGCGCCCCCTCGAGCACGATGATCACCGCGGCCGACACCAGGGCGTAGGCCAGCACGGTCGGTAACACGTTGGGGATGACCTCCCGGAACAGGATGGCCCGGTCCTTGGTGCCCATGGCCCGGGCGGCCACCACGAACTCCCGCTGGCTGATGGCCAGGGCATTGGCCCGGGCGACCCTGGTGTACACGGGGATCGACAGGAAGCCGACGACCAGCGAGATGACCCGAAGGTCCCGGCTGCCGAGCAGGGTCACGACGGTCAGCAGCAGCACCAGCCCTGGGAAGGCCAGGATGATGTCGATGCTGGCCATGACCACGGCTTCGCGCTTGCCGCGGACGAAACCGACGAACGACCCGAGCAGCCCGCCGACGACCACGCCGAAGACCACCGACGTGACCGCCACGGCCAACGACACCCGGGCCCCGTAGATGATACGGGCCAGCATGTCGCGGCTGTTGATGTCGGTCCCCAGCCAGTGGCGGGCCGACATGCCTTCGTTCTTGTCGTCGAGACCGAACAACCAACCCTGGTAGTTGGGATCGGCGAGACCGGGGATGTAGTCGGCGAAGACCGCCGCCGAGACGATGACCACCAGCCAGAACAGACACATCTTGGTCAGGACCGGCGCCGACCGCAGGGCGGCGAAGAACCGGCGGCGACGGGTAAGGGGTGCGTCGCTCACTCAGGCCTTCTTCCGGATCCGGGGATCGACGATCATGTAGAGGATGTCGACCACGGTGTTGACGAGTACGTAGGCCGTGGCGATGAACACGGTGATGCCCTGGACCATCAGGAAATCGCGCTGGAAGATGGCGTCGAGCAGGCGCTTGCCGAGCCCGGGGAGGGCGAACAGGTACTCGATGACGACGGTGCCGCCGAGCAGGGTGCCGATGTTGAGGCCCACGACGGTGATGAGGGTGAGCGAGCTGGGGCGCAGGCCGTGGCGGAACAGGACGAACCGGTCGCGCAGGCCCTTGGCCCGGGCCGAGAGGATGTAGTTCTCCTTCAGCGTGGAGATCATGTCGGAGCGGACGATGCGCGTGTAGACGGCCAGGTCGATGAGGGCCAGGGACACGGCCGGCAGGATCACCGCCTCGAGGTTGCCGGTGACGCTCTTGGTGAGGCGCACCCAGCCGGTGGCCGGCAGCCACTGGAGGCGCATGGCGAACACGTAGATGAGGACGAGGCCGACGACGAAGTTGGGCACGCTCAGCAGCACCTGCGAGAGGGCCGAGATGCCCTGGTCGGTGCGGGTGCCCTCCCGGTAGGCGCTCAGCACGCCGAGCGGCACGGCGAACACCAGGGCGATGATGATCGAGACGAAGGCCAGCTCCAGGGTGACCGGCAATCGGTGGGTGATCTCGTCCATGACCGGCTGGCCGGTGACCAACGACTTGCCCAGGTCGCCGGTGATCGCGTTGCCGAACCAGTCGAAGAAACGAACGATGAGCGGGTCGTTGAGCCCGAAGTCCTCACGCAGTTGGGCGACGTACTCCGGGTCCTGCTGGGCGTCGATCGGGATCAACGCGTTGATGGCGTCGCCGGGCAGCAGGTTGGTCAGCATGAACGTCAGGAAGGACACCGCGAAGACGGTGGCCAGCAGCCGCACGAACCTGGCGGCGAGCAACTTCCCCACGTGGGCTCCTGTCAGCGAGGGATCGGTCGCAGGAACGACCGGGTGGACGAACGGCTGAAACGGGTGCAGACAGCCAGACGGGGCGGGGCCGGCAGGCCCCGCCCCGTCAAGGCGGTCACGTCATCGCGTTAGTCGGCAGACCAGTAGGCCTGGCCCCAACGTCCTTCGGCGTTGGGATGGCCGGCGCCCATGCTGCCGTCAGGCAACTTCCAGGCGTCGAAACCGCCCAAGCCGGCCGCGGTGGCGATCACCGTGGCGGTGTGGCCCGACCAGTAGATCGGCACGTTCTCGTTGATGAGCAGGCCGATCTTCTCGAACAGGGCGTACCGGGTGTCGAAGTCATCGGTCGTGAGCGATTCAGCGACCATTGCCATGACCTCGTCATTGTTCCAGTTCGACCAGTTGAAGGGATTGGCCTGCCAGGTGTTGAAGTCCTGGGCGAGAATCGAAGCCGGATCATCTTCACTGCTGAAGCGCCAGCAATGCACCCCGTGGGTGCCCTCGAAGCCGTTCTCCATTCCCAGCGCCATGTTGATATGGGTCTGCTGGTCGAAGTTGGAGAGGTTGACGTTGACCAGGCCGGTCGCCGTCCACAACTGTTCGAGAACCGACATGGCGGCAATCAGTGTCGGGTCCGGCGGGCAGGCCAGGTCGACGTCGATCTTCTCGCCGACCTCCTTGCCGTCGGACCGTTCCGGATCGTTGACGTACTCGTTGAGCATCGCCGTACCAGCGGCCAGGTCGAAGTGGGCGTACGCGTCGTGCACCTCCTGCGACCAGTACGCGTTGTCCGGTGAGAAGTACTGGGTACCGCCGACGGAGATGCCTTCGCCACCCAGGGCGGCGATGACGGCGTCCTGGTTGTTGGCCAGGGTCAGGCCACGACGGACCCGCAGGTCGTCGTAGGGCGCCACGACGGTGTTGAAGTGACCACCACCGGCGTTGTTGCCCTGGAATTCGAACAGCCACAGCGAGTCGCCGGCCGCCCGGGCGTCCCGGATGGTGGCCTGGCGCAGGCTCTGCATGGCGGTGACGGTGCCCGACGTCAACGACGACAGACGGGTCGACTCATCGGGGATGGGCCTGAACGTGATCTTGTCGAGGTACGGCAGCTGGGTGCCGAACTCGTCGCTCATCCAGTAGTTGGGGTTCCGGACGACGATGGTCTCGTTGTCGACGTCGCGGGAATCGACCATGAACGGGCCGGTGCCGTTGGGGGCGTTGGCCGCCGCGGCGATGGCGTCCTCGTCAGCACCGGTCGCAGGGTCGAACACCATGCCCAGCGGAGCTCGGGACAGGTAGTACGGGAACGACGAGTTGGTGGCCGACAAGGTGTAGGTCACCTCAAGGTCGCCGGTGGCCTCCACCGACGTCAGGCCAGAACCGGAGATGGCGCCCGATGACGCAGCGCCGGCCTGCTGGATCGGGAACATGTCGGCGACCGTCTGGGCCGTCAACGCGGTGCCGTCGTGGAAGGTCACGCCCTCACGCAGATTGACCGTCCACACCGTGTAGTCGTCGTTGGACGAATAGTCGGTGGCCAACCAGCCCGCGTAACTACCGCTCTCATCTTGCTCGACAAGCTTGTCGAAGATGGCGGCCATCATGTTGTAACAGGGCGACGAGCAGGTGTCCTGCCAGGGTCGCAGGCCCACGGCCTCGGCTTCGAGGCCGACGCTGGCCTCACCGCCAGCCTGGGGACCGACCGGCGGTGGCTCAGTGGTCGTCGTCGGCGTGGCCGTCGTAGTCGGCGCCTCGGTGGTCTCGGCCGGCGCCTCGGTGGTCTCGGCCGGCGCCGCGGTCGTCTCCGCGGGAGCCGATGTGGTCGCGCTCGGCGCCGCCGGTTCCTTGTCGTCGCTACCACACGCCGCGGCCACCATGACCGCGGCGAGCAGGACAGCGAGCAGCCGCATGACCGACCCTCGCTTCCTCAGTGGATGGAACATTGCATTCTCCCCTCAATGGTTGGCATTGCCTTAGAGACTGGGTCGTCGTGAATTGAGCATCCCCTCATCACGCCCCCGCACCGACCGGATCGGCGATCGGCAGGTCGACCGGCGTGACCAGCGGATGGTGACAGGCCACGTAGTGATCTTCGCGGACGGGGCGCATCTGGGGCTCATCGGCGGCACACACGTCGTCGGCTTCGGGGCAGCGGGTCCGGAAACGGCATCCGGACGGTGGATCGATCGGCGACGGTAGCTCGCCTTCGTCGACCACGACGTCGTCGATGGCCGCCCGGGGATCGGGTTCGGGACACGACCCCAGCAGCAGGCGGGTGTACGGGTGGGCCGGCCGTTCGTAGAGGTCGTCGGCAGTGGCGACTTCGCACATCTTGCCGAGGTACATCACCACCACCCGGTCGCTGACGTTCTTGACCACGGCGAGGTCGTGGGCGATGAACACCAGGGTCAGGTGGTACGTGGCCTTCAGGTCCTGGAGGAGGTTCAGGATCTGGGCCTGGACGCTCACGTCGAGGGCGCTGACCGGCTCGTCGCAGATCAACACCTCGGGCCCCAGCACCAGGCTGCGGGCGATCGAGATGCGTTGACACTGGCCACCGGAGAACTCGTGGGGCCGCTTGTCGTGGGCGACCACCGGGTCGATCCCCACTGCGTCGAGTATCTCGTCGACCATGCGCCGCTGCTCGGCCTTATCGCCTGGGCCCCAGACCCGCAGCGGCTCGGCCACGATGTCGCCGGCTTTGCGTCGCGGGTTGAGCGAACTGATGGGGTCCTGGAAGATCATCTGGAGGTCGGTGCGGCGCCGGCGCATGGCGGCCGCCGACAACTCGGTCAGGTCGACCAGGTTGTGCATCACGGAACCCGAGGTGGGAGGCGGAAGTTGAATGAGTGCCTTGCCGGTCGTCGACTTGCCACATCCCGACTCGCCGACCAGGCCCAGCGTCTCGCCGGCCTTGATGTCGAAGCTGATGCCGCTGACCGCCTTGACGGTGCGGCCCCCCGGCGCTGGATACTCGACCACGAGGTCCTCGACCCGGACCAGGGTGTCGCCCTCGGGACGCAGATGGGCTTTCCCGCTACCGGCCATCAGGCGTCACCCCCGAGATCGGCGTCGACGATCCCCTCGGCCACGGCGACCGTCTGGGGCAGACGGGCGGCCAGGTTCCGTTCGTAGGCCTCTCGGCCCTCCGGCGAACCCACCGGCATCCAGCATGCCGACCGGTGTCCCGACTCACCCACGGCCACGAGCGGCGGTGCCTCCTCGACACAGCGGGGCTGCACGTACGGGCAGCGGGGGCTGAACGCGCAACCCGACGGCGGGTCGATGAGGTCGGGGGGGCGGCCGGCGATGGCGGCCAGGCGGGTGTGGCTCCGCTGGGTGGTGCGGGGAATCGACCGGAACAGGGCCTCGGTGTAGGGATGCTGCATGTCGGCGAACAGGGCCGGAGTGCTCGCCTGTTCGACCACGTTCCCGGCGTACATCACCATCGTCTCGTCGGTGCGTCCGGCGACCACCCCGAGGTCGTGGGTCACGAGGATCATCGCCATGTGGCGGTCGTTCTGTTCGCGGCCCAGCAGGTTCAGGATCTGATGCTGCACCGTGACGTCGAGGGCCGTGGTGGGTTCGTCGGCGAACAGCAGTCGCGGTTCGCAGGCCAAGGCGATGGCGATGCACACCCGTTGGCGCATGCCGCCGCTGAGCTCGTGGGGATAGGCACGCAGGCGGCCCTCAGGGTCGGGGATACGCACCTCGCGGAGCAACGCCACGGCCGTCTTCTCAGCCTCGGCCCTGGACACCCCCAGGTGGTGACGGACATGCTCGGTGACCTGCCGGCCGACCTTGACCAGCGGGTTGAGGGAGGTCATGGGGTCCTGGAACACCATGGCCATCTCGGTGCCCCACAGGTTCCGCATGTCGCTCATCGGGATGTCGAGAAGCTCGCGTCCGTCGAATACCGCCGAGCCGGTGGTGGTGACGTTGCCGCCCAGGTTGAGCCGCATCACCGACCGAGCCAGCACCGTCTTGCCGGAGCCGCTCTCGCCGACGACACCGAGGGTGCGGCCGTGGGACAGGGTGAAGTCGACCCCGCGGACGGCCTTCACGTCGCCGGCGGGCACGGTGAACGTCGTCCGCAGGTCGGCCACCTCGAGTAGCAGCGGGGCATCAGGGGCCGACGCAGCATGCGACTCGGCGACTGCCGTGGCGCTCAACGTTGGTTTCCCCCTTGCTCAGCGTGGTCGAGGTCGACCACGGCGCCCGCGATTGTGACCCACATCACTCCTCGGGTCCACTCGCGCAACGCATTTGTCATATCCCGACCGTGGCACGGTCCGGGCACGTCGTACACATATTAGCCATGCGGCTAATCTTCGTGTCCAGGACGCCCGCCGACCTGCCGGACCCCGGCCTCAGACGGTGCGTTCGCTGCCACCGTCCACGGTGATCTGGGCCGCGGTGGTCGCCCCGAACCGGGACCCGCACAACTCGGCCACCACCGACGCCACCCCGGCCGCCGTCACCTCGACTCCGAGCAGGTTGCGGGCCTTGTACTCGGCGACGGTGAGCCCGTAATTGGCCGCCCGCTCGGCCAGGAGCTCATCGGTCCAAAGTCCGGTGTCGAACACGTTGTCGGGGTGCACGACGTTGACTCGCACCCCGTGCTCGGCCCATTCGAGGGCCGCCACCCGGGCCAGCTGGGTGAGGGCCGCCTTTGATGTCGAGTACGCCGCAGCACCGCGGCCCGGCGCCACGGCGTTCCGGGACGCCACCACCGCCACCCGTCCTCCGACCGGCGACCGGGCCAGGACCGACCCGACGTGGTGGAACAACCGGGCCACGGCGTCCACGTTGACCGCCATCGTCCGACGCCAGGCGTCGGCGTCGGCGTCCTCCAGTCGAGCACTCTGGGGGAACACGCCGGCGCCGACCACGACCACGTCGACCCCGCCGAACCGCTCGACACATGCCTCCAGGGCCGCCACCTGCGCGGCCTCGTCGCTCACGTCGACCGGCACCCCCAGCCAGGCAGGACCCTCGAAGGTGCCCACCACCCCGGGGGCGATGTCGAGGCCGGCCACCGCGGCCCCACGGTCCAGCAATTCGGCGGCACAGGCCCGGCCGATGCCGGACGCCGCCCCGGTCACCAACGCCACCTGGCCCGCCAACTCCTTACGCGGTCCGGCCAGCCGCAGCTTGGCCTGCTCCAGGTCCCAGTACTCGACGTCGAACAGATGGTCCTCGGTCAGGGCGAGGTAGCCACCCCGATGGTCCTCGAGCCGCTCGAGCACCGGAACGGTCTGGCGGTAGACGTCGGCGGCGATGTCGGCATCCTTGGCCGTGGCCCCGACGGTGACCAGACCCCACGCGGGATCCAGCACCACCCGGGGGGCCGGGTCGAGCATCGCCAGCTCGGCATCGGCCCGTTGGTGGTTGCGCTCGAAGTAGGCCCGGTAGTCGTCGACGAACCGCTCTACGTCCCGCCCGACCAGCGGCACCGGCTTGGTCCGCAGCACGTGGTCCGGGGTGAGCGGCCCCCGGGTGGCCAGATCAGCCACGTCGTCACGGCCCACGAATCGGCGAATCGCTGCGTCGGTGTGGCGGCTCACGATCATCGGGGCGCCGGCCGCCTCGGAAATGGTGCGTCGCAGTTCGACCAGTTCGTGCATCACCGCGGCCGCCGCCTCACCGGGCTCCGGCGGGACCTCAGGGGCGACCAGGGCCAGGAACCCCTCGGCCCGTGAGATGCAGTCGACATGGCGAGCGTACGCCAGCCGCGTCGTATCGCCGAAGGTGAACAGCCCGTGGTGGCGGAGCACCATGCCGACGGTGCCCTCGTGGGCCTGCTCGGCCCAGGCCTCCTGGACCGCCTTGGCCAGGTCGAACCCCGGCATCACGTAGGGGACGACGACCACGTCGTCGCCGTACACCTCGGCCAGGGTGTCGTCGGCGTCGGCCACGTTGGTCAGGCCGAGGATCACGTCGGCGTGGCTGTGCTGGACGGCCCGGAACGGCAGGAAGGCGTGGAGCAGGGCCTCGACCGACGGCTGCGGCGCGTCGGCCCGCAACTTGGCCGCCGCCATCTCAGCCATCATGTCCTCGTCGCTGAGCCGGTCGAGCCCCAGGAGGTCGTGGAGCCGGTCGAGAGGCAGAGGCGTGAACCCCGGGGCCTCGATGGAAGCCAGGTCCCATCCCGAGCCCTTCACATACAGGGCGTCGATCGCCCGGCCGGTGATGTCGTCCCACGAGGCCTTCACCGACGTGTTGCCTCCGCCGTGCAGGACCAGCGACCGGTCGCCGCCGAGAAGGCGGGATCCGTACACGCAGCACGTCAGGGGATCGTCGCCCCCGCACTCATCGTCGTTCCAGAGATCGTGCACGTCGTGGTCCTCCGTGGTCCTCTGCGCCGCCTCGGCCCGGTCGTCACGGCCTTCCTACCAGCCGCCGACGATGGGCGACAGCCCGAACGGGGCCATACTCGGCGCCGAGCCCCACGACCAGCGAGCACTCGACGTGTCCGAACCCGTCACCATCGGCATCCTCTATCCGTCCCTCTGGTACGGCGACCCGGCGGGCTTCGACGCCGTGGTAGCTCGGCTCGCCGACGTGGCTCCCGGCGTCGACGTCCGGGTGGCCGAGTACCAGGAGCCCCCGGCCCTGCGGCATCGCCGGCAGGTGGGCGACCCGGGCGCCGGTTTCGCCGACGCACCCGAGGTATCCGACGAGGTGGCCGCCGTGCTGGCCGATGCCGAGGTCCTGCTGGCCATCGACCTGCCGACCGACGTCCTGCGCCGGGCCCCCAACCTGCGATGGGTCCAGGCCAGTAGTGCCGGGGCCGACAACCTCCTGCGCATGGGCTTCGATGAGGCCGGGGTGCGCCTCACCACCGGGGCCGGCTCGAACGCGGTCGGCATCGCCGAGTTCGCCATCGGCCGGCTGCTCGACTTCTGGAAAGGCTTCACCGAGATCGCCGACCGACAGGCCGCTCGGACATGGCGGCCCTACTTCGGCCGGGAGCTGGCCACCAGCACCGTCGGGCTCGTCGGCCTGGGAGCCATCAACTCGGCCGTGGCGGCCCGGCTGGCCCCGTTCGAGGTCGACGTGCTGGCCACCCGGCGTTCCTGGACACCCGGCGTCACGGCGCCCGACGTCACCGAGGTACTCCCCGCCGATCGGCTCCACGACCTGCTGGCCCGCTCCGACGCGGTGATCGCCGCCGTCCCCGGCACCAGCGACACGGAACGGTTGATGGACGCCGCAGCGTTCGCCGCCATGCCAGCCGGCTCCTGGTTCTGCAACGTGGGCCGGGGCACCCTGGTCGACGAGCCGGCCCTGATCGACGCTCTGGAGTCCGGCCACCTGGCTGGTGCCGCCCTCGACGTCCAGCGCCACGAGCCGATGGCCGACGACGACCCGCTGTGGTCGGCACCCAACCTGCGGCTGTCGTTCCACAACGCCACTGCCCCGTCGGCGATGTTCCGCCGGCTGCACGTCATGTTCGAGCAGAACCTGTCCCGCTATCTGGCCGGCCAGCCGCTGATCAACGAGGTCGACGGCCCCCACGCCCCGTAGCGACGGCCGTCAGAGCCCCATCTCGTGGTGGGGCGGTACCTCGAAGCGGCCGATGGCGTCGGCCCGGCGATGCAACAGGTCGACGGTTTCGTCGATACCGCGGGCGATCACGTACTGCCGCCGCGATGTGCACTCGACCACGAACCGGCCCAGCTCGTCGAGGTCGGCGACCGGCACGTTGCGACCGGCAGCCTCCAGGCGTTCCTTCATCTCGGCGAAGGTCATCGACGCCCGGCCGGTGCCGCCTCGGACCCGGGCCAGCTCGGCCGGACGGTTCCGTTGTGCGGTGAACAATCCGGTGTCCATCAACCCGCCCGACGGGTAGAACACCGAGGCCCCCATCACGTCGGACTCGGCTCGCAACTGGTGGTCGAGGGCTTCGGTGAAGCACGACAAGGCGGCCTTCGACGAGGCGTAGACCGCCGCCATCGGAACCGGAGCGAACCCGCCATCCCCCGACGACGTGTTGACGATGTGGCCAGGCTCCCCCGAGGCGACCATGCGGGAACCGAAAGCCACGACGCCGTTGGCCGGACCGAACACGTTGACGCTGAAGCACCACTTCCAGTCGTTGATCTCGTGGGTCCACGCCTTGCCGCCTCCACCCGAACCGACCCCGGCGTTGTTGAACAGCAGGTTGCACCGGCCGTGGGAGGCGTACACGTGCTCGGCCAACGCCTCGACCGACGCCTCGTCGCAGACGTCGGTCACCACGCCCTCGACCGGACCCAGCGGCGACAACTCGGCGACCGTGGCGTCGAGCACCGGCTGTTCGATATCGGCGATGACGACCGTGGCGCCCTGCTCGAGCAGAGCCCGCACGATGCCCTTGCCGATGCCGTTGGCCCCGCCGGTGACGACGGCAACCGATCCTGGGATCTCGATGGCGGCCGCGGTCACGCCGCCACCTCCTGGGTCTGGTTCTGGGGTGCCATGCCGGGACAGCCTCGGGCGTCGGCGGGGATCGTGTTGTAGTCGATGCCGGCGAACACCTCAGCCTTGGTGGGGCAAAACTGCTCGGCCAGCGGCCGCAGGGCCTCGACATCGAACCGGTAGAGCTCGGCCACGTTGGTGGTCAGCAGCTTCTCAACCTCCTCGACGGGCTGGCCGCCGAACGTGAGCCGCAGGTGCTCCCTGGTGTAGGGCTGGCTGCCCTCGATGTGCGGGTAGTCGGACCCCCACATGACGTTGTCGATGCCGATCTCCCGACACAGGCCGACCTCGGTGGGTCGCAGGAAACTGGCACCGACGTGACATTGCCGCTTCCAGTATTCGCTGGGCAACAGGGTCATGTCGGCCACCGCCATACCGCCGAAGATCGACTCGGAGCCGTATTCGCTGTACTTCATCCGGTTGTAGAACGAGTCCAGCTTCTCCAGCGTCTCGGGCACCCAGGCCGTGCCCGTCTCGGTATTGACGAACTGCAGTTCGGGATACCGCTCGAACACCCCGGCAAACATGAGGTGCCACAGGGCCCGGTGCGACCACCACGTGACCTCCAGCATGAACACGGCCAGCGAGGTCGGGAAGTGGTTGCCGAAGTTCGGGGTGGCCCCGCCCGAATGGTGGTTGAGCGGCATGCCATGGGCGGCCGCCGCGGCCCAGATGGGCTCGTAGGCCTTGGAGTACAGCGGGTCGAACGGTGAATCGGGCGGCGCCCCGGGCACCAGGATCCCTCCCCGCAGACCGTTCTCAGCCGCCCACTCGATCTCGGCCACCGAACCCTCGACATCGCCGAGGAAGACCTGGGCGATGCCGGCCCGCCGCTCGGGAGCCTGGTCGACGAAGTCCTTCAACCACCGGTTGTGGGCCCGCAGTCCGGCCCACCGGTGTTCGTAGTTGTCGGCGTAGCTGGGTGCTTCAAACGACGTGGCCGAGGCCGGAGCGAACGGCGGCTGGGTGTTGGGGAACAGCACGGTGGCCACGACGCCATCCTGCTCCTGCTCGCGCAGGCGCCGGTCGGACGAGTAGTTGCGGTCGGCGTCGAGCACGGGGTCGCCGTCGATGCCGACGTTGCGCACCGACCGGCCGGCCCCTTCGAACATGCGCTCGAGTTTCTCCTGGGCGGCTTCCATCTCGTCGGCCCAGATGTCGAAGTCGGCGTGGAACCGGGACTCCAGATAGGGCTTGTAATCGCGCAGGGCGGCGCCGCAGTGGCTATCGGCCGAGATGACCACGTGGTGGTCGAACCGGGTGGTGTCGTCGTTGGTCATGGTATGGCTCCTCAGTACTGCAGGCTGCAGTCGTACTCGTCGAGCCACCACTGGGCGGTCCGGCCGGCGTCGGGTGCGGTGCGCAGGTCCGGGTCCTGGCCCAACTGGTCCGGGGTGGGGCCGATGCGCTCGGCAACCGCGGTCAGCCCGGCGAAGTCGAGGTTGTAGCAGTCGACGGCGTTGAGGCCCAGCAGCTGGCGGGCGTCCTCGATGGACACCTCCCGGAAGTCGTTCTCGAGACGCTCCCTGGTCTTGGGCCAGGAGCCCTCGGGGTGCGGATAGTCGGTGCCCCACATGAGCGAGTCGATGCTGTTCACGTGGCGGCGGCGGATCTCCTCGGTGGACATGGTGGACGCACCGATGAACACGCTCTCACCGAAGTACTCCGACGGGAGCTTGGTCAGCAGGCCCTTCATCCGGGAGCCCATCTTCTTCATCTTCCAGGAGGCCCCGAAATTGACGTCGGCCTTCCAAAGCAGGTCGGCGATCCAGTAGGAACCGCATTCGACCACGCAGTACTTGAGTCCGGGGAACTTGTCGAACTTGCCCGAGTAGAGCAACTGCCATAGCGGACGGTGGGTCCAGAACGGCACCTCACCGACGTACATGGCGACGTTGTCGCCGTAGGCGTCAAAGTCAGCCTCGCCGGAGTGGGTGTGGACGACGAGCCCGGTTTCGGCACAAGCCGCCCAAACCTTGTCGTAGTGGTCGCTGCCGTACGCCGGGAAGCCGTGCCACATCGTCGGGATCATGACGCCCTTGATGCCGGGCCGGGCGGCCAGCGACTCGATCTCAGCCACCGCCTCGTCGACGTCGTGGGTGATGGGCACCAGGGCCACGCCGGCCCGGCGAACCGGGTCGGTGGCGCAGAACTCCTCGAGCCACCGGTTGTGGGCCCGTGCCCCGCCAAAGGCCTGACGGCGGTCGGTGATCTGCCCGGCAGCCAGGCCTGCACCGAAGGGCGGCGACTCCTGGCCGGTCACCGCGTCGCCATCGGCGAAGATGATCTCGCCGGCGACGCCGTCGACGTCGAGCACCGCGTTGCGGACATCCGGGTCGTAGGCGCCGACCAGCCCCTCGGCGTTCTCGCCCTCCCACTGCTCGAGGAACTCGGCGTTGATCTCCTCGGCAATTCGACGGTGCTCGTGACGCTCGGCGACGTAGACGTCGAACTCCTCGTGCAAGGACGACTCGAGGTAGGGGCGGTACTCCTCGCACTGCAGGCCGGCGTGGGTGTCCGAGGACACGACGATGTACGGCTCGGGTCCGGTGCTCGGCGAGGCCGAATAGCGAGTCATGGGAAGGGCTCCTCTGCGATGGGGCGGCTGGACTGGTGCTCTACTGTAACAGTGTCACATCATCACCGGCTAGGGTGCAACCCGTGAACCACGAATCGGCCACCCGGTCCAGTCGCAACACCGGTCTCGACCGGGCCGACGTGGTCGACGCCGCCCTCGCCCTGGTCGAGTCCGGGGGCCCCGAGGCCCTCACCATGCGCCGCCTGGCCGCCGAAATCGGGGTAGCCACCACGTCCATCTACTGGCACGTGGGCGGTCGGGACGATGTGATCGACGCCGTCATCGACGCCCACGGCGACCGCCTGGCCGAACAGTCGCCGGCCGGCGACACGCCACGCCAGCGACTCCTCAGCCTGGCCCGACACGTCCTCGACAACGCCCTCGCCCACCCCGAGATCAACAGGCTGGCCGAGCGGCACGGCCGCACCGCGGTCATGGTCAACCGGACCGAGGTCGCCATGGCCCGGGAACTCACCGCGGCCGGCCTTTCCGGCGATCCGGCCCGGGACGCCCTGCGGGCCGTCCTCGTAGCCGTGGGCGGGTTCGTCGTCGTCGCCCTCCGCGACGAGTCGTCGATCGACCCCGAACGCTCCCGAACCTCTATGTGGGCCCGGGTCGAGGACCCGGCCGTCGACCCGGCCACCCGCCAGGCCCTCACCCGGCCCTTCGAGCTGATCAGCCTGTTCGACGCCACTGTCGGCGCGATCATCGACGCCCACCTGCAGTAGCGTTGGCCGCCCTGACGAACGGCGCGGTCGCCGCCATCAACCGATACCCGGTGAAGTCCCTCGGCGGGCACCGGGTCACCGACACCCGCCTGGGACCCCTCGGGATCGACGACGACCGGCGCTGGGCCATCCGCGACCTCGACGCCGACAAGATCCTCTCGGCCAAGCACCCCCGCCTCGGACCGGCCCTGCTGGCCTGCCCGACCGATGAGGTCGAGGGCGCGATGTTCGTCACCGTCGGCGACGACCGCCACCCGATCGGCGAGTCCGAGGCGCTCGACGCCGCCCTGTCCGCCCATCTCGGCATCCCGGTCAGGCTGGAGCCGGCCAGCGCAGTGCCGGCCACCTACGAGAGCGAGTGGCCGGCCGTCGACGGGGTGACCCTGTCCGACGTCGAGGTCGACCTCACCACGTCGCTGGTCACCGCGCCGGGCACCTTCGTCGACGGGGCCGCCCTCCACCTGGTCACCACGTCGTCCCTCGGCCACCTGGCCGCCCTCTTACCCGACAGCACCATCCACCCCGCCCGCTTCCGGCCCTCGTTGGTGCTCGAGGTCGGCGGCGAGGGGTTCGTCGAGAACGACTGGGCCAGCCGCCGGCTGGGCATCGGTGAGGCGGTGGTCGAGGTGACCATCGCGACCCCCCGGTGCGTCATGACGACCCGCCAGCAGCCCGGCCTGGACCGCGACCTGGACGTGCTCAAGGGCCTGGCCCGCCACAACCTCCTCGACCTCGACCTGGGCACCTTCGCCTGCCTCGGGGTATACGCCGAGGTCGTCGAACCGGGCGCGGTCTCGGTCGGCGCACCGGTCGCCGCCATCGACTGACCGACCGGTCCCGCCGGTCGGTCCAGGGAACGGTGGACGCGGTACGAATCCGTATCTAGGCTGCCCGTCCATGAAACCTTTGACGACCATCGACACGGTGGGCCCGGACCGGAAGACCGACCTCCAACTCCAGCGGCTCCAGGACCTGGTCGCCCGACTGGCCGGCAGTGGCAACGCCTTCTGGGCCGATCGACTGGCCGGCGTCGACCCGGCGTCCATCACCTCGCTCGGCAGCCTGACCGGCCTGCCGTTCACCGTCAAGGCCGACCTCCGGGACACCTACCCCCTCGGCATGGTGGTCACCCCGATGGACGACACCGTCCGCCTCCACGCCAGTTCGGGCACCAGCGGCAAGCCGACGATCGTCGTCTACACCCCCCGCGACCTCGAGATCTGGGCCGAGTGCAACGCCCGGGCCCTGGCCCTGGCCGGCGTCGGACCGGGCGACATCCTCCACAACAGTTACGGGTACGGCCTGTTCACCGGAGGCCTGGGCCTCCACTACGGCGGCGAGGCGCTCGGCGCCACCGTCGTGCCCGTCTCGGGCGGGAACACGGCCCTCCAGCTCCAGTTGCTGGAGGACCTTGGTGCCCGGGCCATGTGTGCCACCCCCTCGTTCGCCCTCCTCCTCGCCGAACGGGCCGCCGCCGAAGGACGCCTCGACGGCCTGGCCGTCCGCATCGGCATCCTGGGCGCCGAACCCTGGTCCGAGGAGATGCGTCAGCGCATCGAGCAGGCCTGGGGCGACGGCTTCACCGCCCTCGACATCTACGGGCTGTCCGAGGTGATCGGGCCGGGCGTGGCCATGGAGGCCGCCGACGACCAGGGCGCCCTCAACGTCTTCGACGACCATTTCCTGCCCGAGATCGTCGATCCGGCCACCGGCGAACCGGTGCCCGACGGGGAGTGGGGCGAGCTGGTCATCACCACCCTGACCAAGGAAGCCATGCCCGTCCTGCGCTACCGGACCGGCGACATCACCCGGATCCTGCCCGGTGACCCGCCATCGGGCCGGCGCTGGACCCGCATCGCCCGGCTCAACGGGCGGGCCGACGACATGCTCGTCGTGCGGGGCATCAACGTGTACCCCCGCGAGATCGAAGCGGTACTGCTCGACGACGCCGACGTCGGACCCAACTACGCCATCGTCGTCGACCGGCGGTCGCCCCTCGTCGAGCTGCGGGTCCGGGCCGAGCTGGTGCCGGGCGCCATGACCGACGCCGACGTGGTCGCCGAACGGGTGGCCCGCAACCTGATGGACCGGGTCCGGATCCGGGTGGGGGTCGAGTTGGTGCCCGCCGGGGCCATGGGCCGGACCGAGGTGGGCAAGGTGAAGCGGGTCTTCGAACAGGTCGACGACACCGACCCCTTAACCTGACCGGCGCGGATCCCAGCCCCGACGGTTCCTGATGGTCCGTCAGATTCCTGGTCCCGCTAGGGTCGGCTCCCGTGCCGACCACCGACCAGCGAGCCGACACCGCTGAGCAGGCGGCGTTTCGCGCCGAGGCCCGGGCATGGCTCGAAGCCCACGCCGACCCCAAGGGTGACGGCGACCCCTGGGAGGTCAGCGGCTTCCCCGACGAAGAACAGGCCCACGCCTACTTCGAACGCGGCCGGGCGTGGCAACGCACCCTCGCCGACCATGGGTGGGCCGGCCTGACCTGGCCCGTCGAGTACGGCGGACGGGGCGGCCCGGCCTGGACCGAACGCATCTTCAACGAGGAATCCGGCAATTTCGAGAACCACGCCGGGTTCATCCGGGCGACCATCGCCATGCTCGGCCCCACCTTGCTCCAATGGGGTACCGACGAGCAGAAGGCCCGCTTCCTCCCGCCGCTGCTCCGAGGTGACGACGCCTGGTGCCAGCTGTTCAGCGAACCGGGCGCCGGATCGGACCTCGCCGGGCTGGCCGCCCGGGCCGTCGCCGACGGCGACGAGTACGTGGTCGACGGGCAGAAGGTGTGGAACTCGTGTGCCCAGTTCGCGGAGTGGGGGTTCCTGCTGGCCCGCACCGACCCCGACGTCCCCAAGCACCAGGGCATCTCCTTCCTGCTCGTCGACATGGCGTCGGCCGGTGTCGAGGTCCGGCCCCTCATCCAGGCCAACGGCTCGGCGCACTTCAACGAGGTGTTCCTCTCCGGGGTGCGCATCCCCGCCGACCAGCTGGTGGGCCCCGAACACGGCGGCTGGGGCCCGGCGCGCACCGTGCTGGCCAACGAGGCGGCCTTCATCGGCCGGGGCGGCCCGTCGCCGACCACCGACCGGCTCCTTGACCTGGCCCGCATGCACGACCGGCTCACCGACCCCGTCGTGCGTCAGGGCCTGGCCGACGCCCTCACCCGTAGCCGCCTGCTGAGCCTCATGGGCCAGCGCCTCCAGGACCTGATGCGGGCCGGCAACCCGCCGCCGTTCGACCCGGCGCTCACCAAGCTGTTCGCCGCCGAGTCGCGGGTGCGGTCCGGCAACCTGGCCGCCTCCATCTCCGGGGCCGCCGGCATGGTCGACGAGGACCCGGCCGGCCACTGGGTCAACGCCGAGGTCCTCAACCGGTTCAGCATCTCGATCGGTGGCGGCACTAGCGAGGTCCAACGCAACAACCTGGCCGAACGCAGCCTGGGGCTGCCCCGTGAGCCCCGGAGCGACAAGGACGTCCCGTGGCGGGACATCCCCCGAAGCTGATCCCCCGCTCGGACCGACTACTCGTCGCCGTCGCTGCCTGAGCGGTCGGCCAGCAGGTCGGTCCGCACCTCGTGGGCCGAGTCGGCGCCCGAGCCGGTGCGCTCGACCACGTTGTTGACCCACACGGTCCGCTGCGGGAAGGGGATCTCGATGCCGTTCTCGTCGAAGGCCTTCTTCAACCGGGCCCGGATGAGCCGGCCGGTCGCCCACTGCTCGCCGGGTTCGGTCTTGACGGCCAGGCGGATCGAGATGGCGTCGGCTCCGAAGTTCTGCACCCCCCAGATCTCCGGCTCCTCGAGCACGGTCGCCGACTCGAGGTTCTCCATCCACACCTCATCAGCCACCTGCTTGATGACGCTGGCCGCCAGGTCGATGTCGGTGTCGTAGGCCACGTCGACGTCGAGCACGGTGCGAGCCCACAACTGCGACGAGTTGCCGACCCGCCGGATGTCGCCGTTGGGCACCACCCACAGGGTGCCGTGGACGTCGCGCATGACGGTGGTGCGCAGCGTGACCCGTTCGATGGTCCCCGAGGCCGAGCCGACGTCGACGAAGTCGCCCACGCCGTACTGGTCCTCGATGATGATGAACATCCCGGCGATGAAGTCTGCGACCAGCGACTGGGCACCGAAGCCGACGGCCAGGCCGACGATGCCGGCACCGGCGATCAGCGGCCCGAGGTCGAGACCCAGTTCGCCCAGGGCGATCATGAGCGCCATCAGGTAGACGACGGCCGAGGCGATGCTGCGCAGCACCGCCCCCAGGGTGAGCGCCCGCTGGCTGGCCCGATCGGCCTGGTCGTGGATGCGCTGCAACTTGCGTCGGGCACGCTGTCCCATGCGGGCCACCAGGTCATCGGCCTCGGCCTCCTCGACCTCCTGGCTGCGCGACTCGACGATGCGGTTGACCAGCCGGTCGATGGCCCGGCGCATGATGCGGTTCACGATCATGGCCCCGATCAGGATCACCAGCACCTTGAGGGGCCGCTCGACGAGCCACCCCACGATCTCAGCCGTGGCCTCGTTCTCGGTCGTGTCCCATACCCACTCGCAGATGAAGCCCGGTTCGATACCGCAGGCGTCGGTGAGGGTGGTAGGCAGCTGTTGGCTCATCTCGGTACCTCCGCTGCGGGACGGTAGCCGACCGGCCCGGTCCGGTCGGGCCCCGGGGCTCCCGGGCCGGCGGGTTCAGCCGGCGAGCAGGGCACCCGCCGCGGCCACGGCGGCCACCAGGCCCAGCGCCACGTAGAGCAGGCTGCGCCACAACGGGGGTCGCGCCAGCTCCCCGACACGGTCCCCCGTCCGGCCGTCGGCCTCCGGGGGCCGGATCAGGGCAAGGCCGTTGCCGACGGCCATGGCGCCGCCGAGCGCCAGCAGCAGCCAGAGCAGGAGGTCCTCACCCAGGAACATGTCGGGGCGGTGCCGTCGTTCAGCCGACCCGGGCCATGTTGGCGAACCGGGTGTACTGGGGGAGGAACGCCAGACGCACCGTGCCGGTCGGTCCGTTGCGGTGCTTGGCGACGATGATCTCGGCGGTCCCCATGTCGGGGCTGTCCGGGTTGTACACCTCGTCGCGGTAGATGAACGCCACGATGTCGGCATCCTGTTCGATCGAGCCCGACTCCCTCAGGTCGGACAGCATCGGCCGCTTGTCCTGCCGGATCTCGAGCCCACGGGACAGCTGGGACAGGCCGATCACCGGGGTCTCGAGCTCCCTGGCCAGGATCTTGAGGCCCCGACTGATCTCGGACACCTCGACCTGACGGCTCTCGGCCGTGGATCGACCGGTCATGAGCTGCAGATAGTCGACGATGATGACCCCCACCTTGCCGACCCGGCTCTTCAGCCGCCGGGCCTTGGCCCGGATCTCCATGATCGAGGTGTTGGGGTTGTCGTCGATCCAGATCGGTGCCTCGGCCAGATGGCCCACACCATGGCTGATGCGGGACCAGTCGCTCTCGGTGAGGTTGCCGTTGCGGACGTTCTTGGAATCGACCCGGGCCGTCGAGCACAGGATGCGCTGGCTCAACTCCAGCTGGCTCATCTCGAGGGAGAACAACAGCACCGGCAACCCGGCCTCGACGGCCACGTGGGCGGCGATGCCCAGGGCGAAGGAGGTCTTGCCCATGGCCGGGCGGGCACCCACGATCATGAGGTTGTTGTCCTGGAGCCCCGACAGGAGTTCGTCGAAGTCCTTGTAGCCGCTCGGGGTCCCCGTGATGTCCTCGTTCTGTTCGAACAGGTACTCGAGGCGGTCCAGGTTGGCGTCGAGGAGGTCGCGGATCTGGGCCATCGAGTCGGTGACCCGGCCCTGGCCCACCTGGAACACCAGGTTCTCGGCCTCGTCGACGGCCTTGACGACATCGTCGGGCCGGCCGTAGCCGATCTCGGCGATCTCGTTGGCGGCACCGATGAGCCCCCGGAGCGTGGCGTGCTCGTAAACGATGCGGGCGTACTTGCCGGCCGCCGACGTCGCCGGCGTCGAGGCCTGCAACTCCAGCAGCAGACCGGGCCCGCCGATCTGATCGAGCAACCCGGCCCGGGTGAGGGTCTCGGCGACGGTGACCGGGTCGGCCGGTTCGCCTGACGAGTAGAGCGTGCAGATGGCGTCGAACACGTGGCCGTGCGACGGCTTGTAGAAGTGCTCGGCCTCGACAGCCTCGATGGCGTCGGCGATGGCGTCGCGTGACAACAGCATGGCACCCAGCAGCGAGGCCTCGGCGTCCAAGTTGTGGGGCGGCACCCGCCCGACGCCGCCTCGACCGCCCGAGCGCGACTCACGACGCGGTGGCTCGTCGTAGGCCGGCGGCGGCTCCTCCAGGGGTGGCTCCTCAGGCAGGGGCTCCTGGGCGGCCGGGGCGGCCTCGTCCGGTTCTGGTTGGTCCACTGGGTCGCTCACCGCTCCCGCCCCGAGTCCGTGGGGGCGTCAATGTCGCAAGTCAGTGTGCCTGGCGGCGCCTGTGAATCACCAGAGGGAAATCTCCCGAAATCCGGTGGAAAAGCAGGCGCGTGACGGTGGATGGCGCTGGGGATTCCGTTGTGGATGATGGTCGACGGCTGTGGACGACCGGCCATCGCTCAGTCCTCGGGCAGAACCTCGACGCTCACCGGCACCGCCACCTCGGGGTGGAGACGGACGGTGAACTCGTGGGTCCCGAGATCCTTGACGGTCTCACCCTGCACCTGCTGGCGGTCGACGTCGACGCCGGCCTGGGCGGCCAGCGCGGTGGCCACCTCGACGGCCCCGACCGAACCGAACAGACGACCCTCGTCGGACGCCTTCGCCGAGGTGGTCACCACGACGCCGGCCAGGCGACCGGCGATGGCCTCAGCCGCGGACCGGTCGGCCGCTGACCGTGCGGCGCGCTTGCGCTGCATGGCCTCGGCCTGAGAGGCGATACCACCCGTGGCCTCGACGGCCAGTCCCTTGGGTACCAGATAGTTCCGGGCGTAGCCGCGGGCCACATCGACCACGTCGCCGACGAGCCCCAGCCCATCGACATCGGAGCGCAGCAGCACCTTCATTCGGCCACCGCCTCGGTCTCGACGGCCTCGGTCTCGACGGCCTCGGTCTCGACGGCCTCGGCCGCGACATCGGCCGTCCCGTCGACGTGCTCGTCACCGGGGGCCAGACCCTGCTCGTCCTCGGACCCGGGCGGCGGAGCCGACGGGCGGGGCGGCGGGCCATCGGCCCGGGCACTGCGGTCGTCGTTGCGACGTTCGCGACGCTGAGTGGTGACACGGCTGGTGTAGGGCAGCAGGGCCATCTCACGGGCGTTCTTGACGGCCCGGGCGACCTCGCGCTGCTGGCGGGAATCGTTGCCGCTCACCCGACGGGCCCGGATCTTGGACCGGTCGGACACGAACTTGCGCAGCAGGTCGGTGTCCTTGTAGTCGACGTACTCGACCTTGGCGATGGTCAGCGCGCTGACCTTCTTCTTGCTACGTCGTGCGTTGTCGCGGTTCTTGACGCGGCGGGGGGGACGGGCCATCAGAACGGCTCCTCATCGGTCGGGAAGTTGCTGGCGGGGGCGGCGGCCGGACGGCTGCCGCCGGCGTCGTCACCCCGGGCGTTCTTGGTGATCTCGGCGGTCGCCCACCGGAGGCTGGGGGCCACCTCGTCGGCGATGATCTCGACCTTCGAGCGGCGCTCACCCTCCTGGTTCTCCCAGGAGCGCTGATCGAGCCGGCCGTACACGACGACCCGGCTGCCCTTGGTCAACGACTCGGCGACGTTCTCGGCCAGATCGCGCCAGCAGGTGACGTCGAAGAACGAGGTCTCGTCCTCGCCGTTCTGGCTGCGGCGGTTCCAGGCCAGGCCGAAGTTGGTGACGGCTGCGCCGCTCGGGGTGAACCGCAGCTCGGGGTCGCGGGTGATGTTGCCCACGACGGTGACGTTGTTGTCGAATGCCATGTCGTTACTCCCTTGCTCAACCGGCCTCGGCCGGCGCGGCCTCACCGAGCAGACCGCGGCGGGCGGCCTCGTCGTCGGGAAGGCGCATGATCTTGTGGCGGACCACCTCGGAGCGGTCTGCGAGTCGCAGGATGCGATCGGTGGAGGCCAGGTCGTTGGCCTCGGTCACCACCTCGAGGACGACGTACACGCCTTCCCACTTGTGGTTGATCCGGTAGGCGAAACGGCGACGGCCCCACGGCTCGGCATCGAGCACGGTGGCCACCCGGCCGCCTTCGGCCTCGATGGCGGCGGTGGCCTTGGCCAGGCTCGCCGTGACGGCTTCCTCGTCGAGGTCGCCGTCGAAGATGATCATGAGTTCGTAGGCCCGCATGGCAGGCACTCACCTCCT
>CAZPGL010000023.1:0-20757 GCA_964586175.1 uncultured Microthrixaceae bacterium
GTGGCCCGGCGGTCGACCTTGCCGCTGGAGTTGCGGGGCAGGGTGTCGAACAGGACCCGGCGGGGGTAGGCGAACCGGGCCAGTTGGTCACGGGCCAGACGGCGGATCTGGCCGGCCAGGTCGTCGTCGCCGGCCCACCCGGGGGCCAGCTCGATGACCGCCATCGGCCGGTCACCCAGCACCTCGTCGGGCTCAGCGAACACGCACACCTCGCCGACCGCCGGGTGGGCCCGCAGCGCCGCCTCGATCTCCTCGGGACCGACGACCTGGCCGGCCACCTTCATCGTCAGCCCCATCCGCCCCCGGTAGTGCAGGTAGCCGTCGGCGTCGACCGAGCCCCGGTCGCCGGTCAGGCACCAGCCGTCGACGAGACGTTCAGCGGTGGCCTCGGGCCGCTCCCAGTAGCCGAGCATGGTGATCGGATCGTCGGCCGACGAGGCGATCTGACCCTCTACGCCCGGCGCCACCGGACGCAGGTCGTCGTCGAGTACCGCGACCCGGCGGCCGGGGACCAACCGGCCGACCGCTCCGTCCGGCGTCTCGTAGAGGGCGCCACAGCCGGCGGCGATGTGGCTGGTCTCGGTCAGGCCGTAGTCGTCGTTGACGCCGCAGCCGAACATGCCGGCGACCCGGTCGACCAGTCCGGCCGGGACTGGGTCGCCGCCGGTGCAGACGACCCGCAGTGAGGTCGGCGGGGTCTCGTCTGGGAGCTCGCTCACCAGGCGGCGCAGGACCGCGGTGGCCAGGAACGCCCGGGTGATCGGCACCTCGGCCAGGGTCCGGAACACCCGGTCGGTCGAGTAGCGGCCCGGGGTGGCGACGACCGGGCAGCCGAAGTGCAGGGCCGGCAGCACCAGGTCGCCGAGCGAGCCCTGCCACGCCCACACCGATGGCGTCCAGTACACGTCGTCGGGTTCGGGGGCCAGGTCGAACATGAGTTGGAACCCGGGCAGGTGACCCAACAGCAGCCGGTGGCCGTGGACCACCCCCTTGGCCGGCCCCGTCGACCCTGACGTGTAGAAGATGAGCGCTGGATCCTCGGGACGAGTGTCGGCACACGGGGGAGGGGGGCCGGCCTCTGGGAAGGGGACGTCGCCGACGGCGACGAGGTGGCCGACGGCGTCGGCGTACCGGGCGTCCGGCCGGTCGGTGACCAGCACCGAGCCCCGACCGTCGCGGAGCCGAAACTCGACGGCCTCGGGTCCGAAGGCCGGGGGGATGGGGACGGCGACTGCGCCGAGGTGCAGGGTTCCGAGCAGCACGCTGAGGGCCGGGACCCCCTGGTCGAGCAGCGCGGCCACCCGGTCGCCGGGGCCGACCCCCAGCCCCGCCAGTCCGGCGGCCACCCGGCCGACCGCGGCGTCGAGCTCGGCGAAGGTGGTTTCGGTGGTGGCCCCGTCTTCATCGGCCACGATGACCGCTGTCCGGCCCGGGGTCGCCCGGGCGTGGCGGCCACACACCGAGTCGGCGATATTGAAGCGTTCGGGAAGGTCCCAGCGGAACCCCGTGGTCAGGGTCTCGTAGTCGGTGATCTCAGCGACGTTCAGCATGGCGATCGGGCGTCATCCTGGCAGACCCCACCCGGTCATCGTCGAAACGCCACCGGCTCGTCCAGTCGCAGCGTCTGGCCGCACTGCCCGGCCTGATGTTCGATGTGCAGGGTCGTTTCGTCGACCACCTCCAGGACGAACCGGCCCGTCCGGTCGGCGAAGTCGTCGTAGCACCACAGCCCCGAACCGGCCGTCACCTCGGCGAAGTCCCGGTTGACGCGCCCGTCGTGGCGACGTTCGAACAGCCAGACGCCCGGCCCTTCGGGGACCGACGCCACGCTGATGGCCTGGTCGACGACCCGGCGGTTGTCGTCGACCAGGGCCAACTGGTCCTGCCATTCGCCTTCGGCACCTCCGGCCAGGTACCAGAGGCCCTTGGCGGTGCCGGCAACGTCCTGGGCGACCGCGCCGCAGCCCACCGATTCGGCCAGCGGTACCCGGGTTGCACTCTCGGTGGCGGCGTACAGCAGGTCACGTAGGTCCGGCTCGAACCAGTCGAGGGGGCACACCGCGTAACGCATGTCGTCATGGATGGCCTCCTGGTTCACGAAGAACGCAGGTTCAGCGGTCCAGTCCACGGCCCATAGGTCGAGAGCGATGCTGAGGGTCCCGTTCCCGCCGGCGGTGCCGATGACGTCTCCAGCCACGACCGGTGTCGACGTCGAGATGTCGCAGTACTCGTACCACTCGCCGTCGTAGCCGTACTCGTGGCATCGCCGTTGGCCGGTGAGCGCCGCTTCGATCTCCGGGGTCAGGGTGGCGACATGGCCGAACCTGACCTCGTGGCCGTCGCAGACCTCGATGGCCAGCGACCAGTCGGCGAACTGGCCCTGTGCCGTCGTGCCGGTCATGTGGCCGACCCGGGTGATCGTGCCGTCGGACGGGGCGAGCAGGGGGGTCTCCTCGCTGGGCCAGCCGTCCTCATGGCCGGCCAGCCAGAAGTACACGTGGTCGGTGGGCTGGGTGTGGCCCGGAGGGTTGAGATTGCCCAGCGGCACCACTGCGCCAATGGCTGCCTCGTCGATCGGGAGGACGGTGAGCAGCGGGTCGGGGCACACCGGGGTAGTCGTCGTCGCAGGAATGGTCGTGGTGGGTGGACTGGTCGTCGTCGGAGGAATGGTCATGGTGGGTGGACTGGTCGTCGTCGGGGACACGGTGGTGGTCGGCGCGGCGGTCGTCGGGGGTGCGGTGGTGGTCGGCGCGGCGGTTGGTGGAGGGGCGTTGCCACAGGACGCCGCGCTGAGCACGGCGACGACCGCCGTCCGTCCGATCCACCCCATGTCAGCCTGATCCGGCGCCCGGGGCGACGACGATCAGGACGCCGTGCTCGACGGCCACCGTGACCCGTGGGTCGACGGAGCGGTTCGAGATCCCCCGGCCCACACCGGGCTCGAGCGTGTCGTCGTCGAGGGTCCATGCCAGCCCGGTGGTCGTGATTCCGCCCGCCGGTCCGCCGACGGCCAGCAGGCTCACCGTCGAGCCCACGGGCAGGTCCACGTCGAGTTGGCCCCTGACCACCCAGCCTCGGGCCCCGTCGACGACGAGGTCGATGTCGAGGCCGGCCCACCGGTCGGCGGCCACGGTGAGCAGGTTTCCGATGGCGTGGTCGACCCGGCCGGCCGAGGTGGTCACGACGGTCGCTGCGTCACAGCCATGGGCCAGGGCGGCCGCCAGGGCCAGTTCGAGGTCGGTGTCGTCCTTGGCCGCCGGATGCTGCTCCACCCGTCTTGCAGCCTGGCGCCCCGCGTCCGACACCGAATCGAGGTCGCCGACCAGCAGATCGACGGTGATCCCGAGCGTCACCGCATGGTCGGCCCCCCGGTCGGCGGCGATCACGATGTCGACGTCGGGCAGGTCACCGACGCCGACAGGGGGCGGCCCTCCGGTCAGGACCAGCGCCCGGCGCCCGCTCACGTTCTCGTCACCCCGCACCTCGCACCCGGACCGACCAGCGGCCGTCCGTGTGGTCGAGGGCCAGGTCCAGTCCGTAGGTGTCCGCGAGGGAACGCTCAGTCAGCACCTCGTCCAGCGGGCCGCAGGCCTGGGTCCGTCCGTCGGCCAGCAGCAGGCCGTGGGTGAACCCCGGGGGGATCTCCTCGACGTGGTGGGTGACCAGCACCATCGGCGGAGTCGTCGGGTCGGCGGCCAGGTCGGCCAGCGATGCGACCAGGTCCTCCCGGCCGCCCAGGTCCAGCCCGGCCGTCGGCTCGTCGAGCAGCAACAGGTCGGGGTCGGTCATCAGGGTCCGGGCCAGCAGCACCCGCTGGCGCTCACCCGACGAGAGGGTCCCGAAGGGGTGGTCGGCCCTCGGCTCCACGCCCAGCCGCTTCAACAGGTCGCGGGCCCGGGCGCAGTCATCGTCGTCGTAGTCGTGCCACCAGGGTTCGAGGGCGCCGTGGCGGGCCGTCATCACCACGTCGGAGGCTGCAAGTCCGGGCCGTATGGCGTCGGCCAGGGCCGCCGCCGCGTAGCCGATGCGGGTGCGGAGGCGTCGTACGTCGGTCCGGCCCAGCGTGTGTCCCAACACCTCGACGCGACCGGACGACGGGTGCAGGTGGAGGCCCGCGACCCGCAGCAAGGTGCTCTTTCCTGACCCGTTGGGCCCCAGGACCACCCAGTGCTGTCCGGGATCTATACGCCAGTCGACGCCGTCGAGGATGACCGTGCCGCCGGTCGTCCGGCGAACACCGTCAAGGACCAGAACAGGGTCGAGCATGACGGAACCCTACGGCGCGTCGGTCAGACGAGGGAACGGACCAGCAGCACGATGGCGGCGAAGGCCGACAGCACGTAGACCGAAGTGGCCATCCGCCCGTGGTCGATCCGGGACCGCAACGGCCCCGACACCAGGAAGCCGATGTACACCGCGGGGAGCAGGAACAATGCGTTGGTGAATTGTTCCATCCCGAACTGGTCGCCGATGGAGAGGGCGACCAGGGACAGGGCGGTGCCGATGAGGAAGTACGGAGACATGGTGGCCCGAAAGGCCGGACCCGGAAGGTCAGCCAATATCAGGGCGACCGGTGGGCCACCCACCCCGACCGACGTACCCATGAATCCACTGACCGTGCCTGCGCCGAGCAGGGTCGCCCGGCGCCTCGCCAGGGACAGGCCGCTGACCTGGAGTGCGACGGCCACCAGGAGCAGGATCGCGAACAGTACGCCGATGCGGTCTTCTGAGACCAGGCTCAAGACGACGACACCGAGCACGATGCCCGGCAGTCGGCCCACCAGGGTCCAGGTCAGGGCCTCCGAGTCGGTGTGGCCGCGCTCCCGCCACGTCCCCAGGGCGCCGAGCACAGGGTTCATCATGAGCGTCATACCGGGAACGAAGTCCGGGTTGACCTGAGCCAGGATCGGCACGGCGATCAGGTTGGCGCCGAAGCCGATGGAGCCCTGCACGGTGCAGGCCACCAGATACACCACAGCGCCGACGGCCAGCTCCGTGCCGGTCATGGGGCCGCCCTGCCCTGGTGCCGGGAGGGCCAGGTCACGATGCCGCATCCGGGGTTGCGTGGCTCATCCACGTCTCGTACATGTCCGCGTACTGCCCACCCAGGGCGACCAGCTCCTTGTGGGGACCCGATTCGACGATGCGGCCGCCGTCGACGACCACGATGCGGTCGGCCCGCATGGCGGTGGCCAGCCGGTGGGCGATGATCACCGCTGTGCGGCCCTCCAACACGTGGTCGAGGGCCCGCTCGATCACCGTCTCGGATTCGAGGTCCAGGTTCGAGGTGGCCTCGTCGAGCACCAGCACCCGCGGTCGGGCCAGGAACGCCCGGGCCAGGGCCAGCAACTGGCGTTCGCCGGCCGATAGCGACGCGCCACGTTCATGGACCGGGGCGTCCAGCCCGGCCGGTGACCGGTCGATCAGATCGCCGAGACCGACGGCCCGGCAGGCATCCAGGATCGCCGCCTCGTCGGCATCGGGGTCGGCGAACGCCACGTTGTCGCCGATCGAGCCGTTGAACAGGAACGGCTCCTGGGGCACGACACCGAGCTGGCTGCGCAGCGAGGCCAGGGTCACGTCCCGCAGGTCGCGGCCGTCGATGGTGACGTGGCCGAACGTCGGGTCGTAGAACCGGGTGATCAGCTTGGCGATCGTCGACTTGCCGGCTCCGGTCGGGCCGACGATCGCCACCACCTCGCCCGGTGCCACCTCGAGGTCGACGTCGCGGAGCACGAGGTGGTCGGGGTCATAGCCGAAGGTGACGGCGTCGAGCCGGATGGCGCCGGAGATCGGCTCGAGGTCGGTGGCGTCAGGGGCTTCGGGCACCGTCGGCTCGGTGGCCAGGAGGGTCTGCAACTTGGTGACCGCTGCCGCGCCCTGCTGGTACAGGTTGTACAACTGGACCAGGGTCTGGATCGGGGCGAAGAACGACGTCAGGAAAAGTAGAAATGCCGTCATCTCGCCGAGGCTCAACTCGCCCCGTAGCACCATGCGCCCGCCGATGAGCAGGATCACCGCCTGGGAGACGACCCCGACGGCCTCGGTGCCGGGGCCGAACAGTGCGGCGGCCCGACTGGTCAGCAGGTTGGCCTGGAGGTGGTCGTCGACGATGCGCCGGTGGCGGGCCGAGTTGTGCCGCCGGCGGTTGAAGGCGGCGATGAGCCGGATGCCGGCCAGACTCTCGGCCAGGTCGGCCAGCAGGTTGGCGATGCAGTCCCTGACCCGCAGGTAGCCCCGCTGCGAGGTCCGGCGGAACCAGAGGGTCAGCAGCACGTTCACGGGCAGTACGACCAGCAGCGAGACCATGGCCAGGGTCGGGTTCAGGGCCACCAGGTAGGCGGTGATGACCACGAGGGTCATGCCTTGGACGACGAAGTTGACCAGCCCCTCCTGGAAGAGCACGGTCAGGGCTTCGATGTCGCTGGTCATCCGGGTGAGCAGCACCCCGGACTTCTCAGCGGTGAAGAAGTCCAGCGACTGGCGCTGGAAGTGGCTGAACACCCGGACCCGGAGTTGGTAGACGAGGCGCTCGCCGAGCCCGCCGGTGAACGAGATGCGCACGTACGAGATACCCGAGGTGGCGACCACCGAACCCAGGTAGACGATGGCCACGGTGACCAGCATCCCGGTGTCGCGCTGGAGCACCCCGCGGTCGATCCCGATCTGGGTCAGGAGGGGGCCGAGATGGTGGAGCCCGGTCTCGGCGACGACCAGCAGCACGGCCCAGGCCAGACCCCACCGGTGGGGGGCGAGGAAGGCCCGAAGGGTGAACGGACGCCGGTCCCAGGTGCTCTGGGAGAAGTCGACGGCAGGTTCGGCGTGGTCGGGCTCGTCGCGGAGCACTTCTTCGACCATGTGGCCGAGCTCGCCGGGGACGTCGGCGAACGGCAGTCCGGCGTTGGCGTTGGCCTGCATCGACGACGGCCCGATGGTGTAGCCCCCATGGCCTCCGAAGCCCATCAGCGGTGTCCCTCGCCCGACGGATCGCCCGACGCCAGGATGGCGGCGTAGCGGGGTTCGTCGGCCAGCAGTGAACGATGGGTGCCTTCGGCGACGACCCGGCCGCCGTCCATGAGCACGACGCGGTCGGCCAGGCTGATCGTCGACAGCCGGTGGGCGATGACGATGGTGGTCCGATCGGCCAGGAGGGCTCGCAACGCTTCGTGGATGCGGCTCTCGACCTGGACGTCGATGGCGCTGGTGGCGTCGTCGAGGATCAGCACCCGGGGGTTGGCGAGCAGCGTGCGGGCGATGGCGATGCGCTGGCGCTGACCTCCCGACAAGGTGTAGCCCCGTTCCCCGACCTCGGCGTCGTAGCCGCCGGGCAGCGCGGTGATGAACTCGTGGGCCTGGGCCGCGGTGGCCGCGGTGACGACGTCGGCCAGGTCGGCGTCAGGGCGGGCGAAGGCGATGTTGTCCCGGATGCTCTCGGCGAACAGGAACGGCTCGTCGAAGACCTGGTTGACGTGGCGGCGCAGGCTGGTCACCGTGAGGTCGCGGACGTCGTCGCCGTCGATGAGCACGGCGCCCCGGTCGACGTCGTAGAACCGGGGGAGCAGCCGGGCCACCGTGGTCTTGCCGCATCCGGTCCGGCCGACGATGGCCACGGTTTCGCCGGCCTCGACGACCAGGTCGAAGCCGTCGAGCACGTCGGGTACCGGATCCTCACCGGCCGGGGTCGCCGCGTGGGGGTAGGCGAAGCCGACGTCGCGGAACTCGACCCGGCCCACCGGAGCGAGGAGCGGCCGGGCCCCCGGCCGGTCGGCGATGGCCGGCTGTTCGTCGAGGATCTCGTAGATCCGCATGGACGAGGCGGCCGCCCGCTGCGCCTGGAGCAGCACGAAACCGAACATCCGGAACGGCACCGAGATCATGATGACGTAGCTGCTGAACGCGACGAGGGCACCGATACCGATCTGGCCGTCGATGGCCAGCCAGCCGCCGTACAGCAGGATCAGGGCGCTGCCGATGCGGGGCAGGGCCTCGATAGCCGGGTTGAAACGGGCCCGGGCGTGGATGAGCGCGGTGGCCGACCACCGCAGGCGTTCCGCCGTTCTGGACAGTCGGCCGATCTGTGCCGTTTCGGCGGCGAACGACTTGACCACGCGGGTGCCGTTGATGTTCTCGTCGACGACCATGGCGATCTCGGCCAGCCGTCCCTGGGTGACCCACGACAGGGGGAACACCTGGTCCCGCATGCGTCGTCCCAGTACGTAGAGGAACGGCATCGGGGCCACGGTGACCAGGGCCAGCGGTACGTGGATGCTGAGCATCAGCCCGAAGGCCACGAGGAACGTGATCGCCGACAGGCCGGCCAGCGGACCGAAGGCCAGCAGCATCTGGATGGAGCGGATGTCGGTGTTGGCCCGGGAGATGAGCTCCCCGGTCGCCACCCGGTCGTAGTAAGAGAACGACAGGCGGGTCAGGTGCTCGTAGATGATGGTGCGCAGGTCGGTTTCGATGCTGTAGGCGATCCGGAACAGCAGATACCGATAGGTGAACCGGAGGGCGAAGATGGCGGCGGCCATGGCGACGAGGACGGTGACGTGGGTGTTCAGGTCGCTGGACCGCTCGTCCAGGGCTCCGTCGACGGCGCTGCGCAACACCATGGGCACCGCCACCTGGAGGCTCAGGCCGATGATGCCGCACAGGGCGCAGAAGGTGAAGGCGCCGCGGCGGGCACGGATGAGCGGGAGCAGCCTCCGGAACCACCCCCGGTCGGGGTCGGGATCGACGGTGGCTCGCGGCGGCGGCAGGTCGTCGGCGGTGAGTGGTTCGTACCGCTCGTCGACCGCGGTCACTGGGCGTCTGCCTCGCGGTGGCTCCGGATGGCCTTGCTGATCAGCTCGAGGCCTCGGATGGCGACCTTCGACTCCTCGTCGGTGAGGTGGCGGGCCAGTTCGATCAGCCGTTGGGCCACCACCTGGTCGGCGGCGTCCAGCTCGGCCCGGCCGGCGCCGGTGAGCACGTGGTGCGCCCGGCGGCCGTCGTCGGGGTCCCGGTGGCGTTCGACCAGCCCCCGGTTGACGAGTCCGTCCATCAGCGCGGTGACTGATGGGCGGCTGACGGCCAGCTTGCCGGCCAGGTCGGACGGTGCGGCGCCCCCTTCGGCGAGGAAGGCCAGCACCCGGTACTGGGGAAGGCTGAGGTCCCGGTCGGCGAGTGGCACGGTGACCTGCCGGGCCAGCCGTGCCGCGGCCCGTGCCGCGGTGACGGCCGGTTCGGAGGCCCGGGCGGCGGTGTCGTCGGGAGCGACCTCCCGGTCCTCGGTGGGCATCTGATTAGGGTATTGAACTACCCGGTTGGGCCCGGCATCGGGTGGCCGACCGTGTCCCGATCGGGCTGGCTAGGCTCAGTCGTCCGATGGGAACCGTGCCGGGCCTGCTGATCATGGCCCTCCTTCTGGCCTGCAACGCACTCTTCGTGGCGGCCGAGTTCGCCCTGGTCGCCTTGGACCGGCCGGCGATCGAGGCCCGGGCCGCCGAAGGCAGCAGGGTCCACCGACGGTTGCTGGCGATGCTCCGCAACCTCACCCGCTCGATGTCCGGCTACCAGTTCGGAATCACCGCGGCGGCCCTGCTGCTCGGGTTCGTCGCCGAGCCGACGGTGGCTCGTCTCCTCACCGGCGAGGCCCACCCCACCGGCTTGAGCGTGGCGATCGCCATCGCGGTGGCGACGGCGCTCCACCTGGTGGTCGGTGAGCAGGTGCCGAAGTACCTGGCGCTGGCCGCCCCCGAGGCGACGGCCCGGCGGCTCCTGCCGGTGATGGTGGTGTACGGAGGGCTGGTCCGCCCGGTAGTCGCCGTCCTGAACCGCTCCGCCGATGCGGTCGTCCGCCGTCTCGGCGTCGAGCCCCGGGCCGAGTTGACGGCGACCAGGACACGCGACGAGCTGGAGGAGCTGATCCGGACCTCCAGCGGCGAGGGAGGGCTCGATCCGGCCGAGGTCACCTTGTTGACCCGCTCCATCCGGTTCGGCGACAAGACGGCGGCCGATGCGCTGATTCCCCGAGTCGCCGTCGAAGCCCTGCAACAGGAGGACACGGCGGCGGACCTGCTGGAGCGATCGGCCCGGACCGGCCGGTCCCGGTACCCGGTGTTCGCCGAGGACCTCGACGACATCGTCGGCGTCGTGCACGTCAAGTCGGTGGTCGGTCGGCCGGCCGCCACCAGGGAGTCGACGCCGGTTGCCGAGTTGATGCTCGACGTGCTCGCCGTGCCTGAGACCCGGCCCCTCGAGGCCCTGTTGGGCGACATGCGCCGGCAGCGGGTCCAGATGGCGGTGGTCGTCGACGAGCACGGGGGCACCGAGGGCATCATCACCATGGAGGATCTCCTCGAGGAGATCCTGGGCCAGATCGACGACGAGCACGATCCGCAGATGGCCAGAACCCGGGTCGAGGCCAAGGGCAGCACCATCGTGGCCGGGCGGCTGAACCTCGACGAGGTGGCCGAGGCCACGGGCTTCGCGGTGCCTGACGGCCCGTACGAGACCTTGGCCGGGTTCGCCCTGGCCCGCCTGGGGCGCCTTCCGGAGCCGGGCGAGATGATCGTCGAGGCGGGATGGCGGATTGAGGTGGTGGCCATGGATGGCCGGCGCATCGCCGCGCTGCGGGTGGTGGCACCGTGACCGCCATCGCCCTGCTCGCCGTCGTGGCCCTCATCGGCGCCAATGCCCTGTTCGTGGCTACCGAGTTCGCCCTGATCGCCAGCCGTACCGGCCCGTTGGAGGATGCAGCGGCCGACGGCTCGCGCGGGGCCACCATGGCGCTGGTCGCCCGCAGCGACCTCCGCCGTCAGATCTCGGGAGCCCAGTTGGGGATCACGGGGAGCAGCGTGGTGTTGGGCATCATCGCTCAGCCGTCGATCGGCCGGCTCATCGAGCCGGTGGTCGGTGCCATGGGTGGCAGCGACGCCGTGGCGGAGAACGTCGGCTGGCTGGTCGCTCTCGGCCTGGCGGCGGCCATCCAGATGCTGTTGGGCGAGCTGGTCCCGAAGAACCTGGCCATCGCCGCTCCCGAGCAGACCCTCGGCCGCCTGATCCCGATCCACCGGGCGTTCCTCGTGGCGTTCGCCCCGGCCATCTGGGTGCTGGACCGGCTGGTCGCCCTGGCGGTGCGCCCCTTCGGTCAGACGCCGGTCGATGAGATCGCCCACGCCGTGGGGGCGGCCGAGCTGTCGTCGATGCTGGCCGCCTCCCGGCGGGACGGCCTGCTCCAGCCCTTCGAGCACGAGTTGTTGACCGGTGCCCTGGACCTCGGCAGCCGTCCGGTGACCGCGGCGATGATTCCCCGGGAGGACATGGTCACCGTGACCCGCAGCACGACGCTCGCCGAGGTCGAGGCGATCATCGTCGGGACCGGCCACTCGCGCCTGCCCGTCGTCGCCACCGGCGTCGACGACGTCGTCGGCGTCGTCCACGTCAAGGATCTCCTGCGGCTGCCGGTGGCGGCCCAACAGGACAGCGTCCCGCTGGAGATGATCCGGAGGATGCTCGTGGTTCCCGAGACGAGCAGTCTCGAGGAGGTCCTGGTGCGGATGCGGGCCGCCCGCAACCACCTCGCCGTCGTCCGGGCCGTCGATGGCCGCACCGTGGGGCTGATCACGATGGAGGACGTCGTCGAGGAACTGGTGGGCGAAATTGCCGACGAAACCGACGATCCGAAGGTCCCACCGCCCGCCGTGTGACGTCCGACCACCGCGCTGGGCCGTACCGGACCGTTCGTTAGCCTGAAGTCATGCCTCGTGCCCTGCTCTGCTTCGTCGCGCTCGGAGCCATCGTGTGGTCGGTCGGCAGGGCCGGAGCCCAGACGGCTCCGGTGACACCGGATGGTCCGTTCTCCCTCGACGGTGCCGTGGCGGTCGCACCGGTGGTCGAGGCGGCGGCCGGCGCCGCGTACACCGCACTCACCGAGGTCGCCGAGGCCCGCATCACCCTCGCCGGGCAGCCCGAAACACTCCTCGAGGCCGATCGGCGGTCGGGGAAGGCCCGCGCCGCGCTGGTCGCCGGGGCGGTCAACGTGTCGATCGCCATGCAGGCTGTCGACGAGCAGCGGGCCCGAGAGGCGGCGATCCTGGCTGCGATGAGCCCCGATGAACGGGCGCGGGCCGAACGGGAGGCCCGTGAGGAGGCCGATCGGAAGGCGGTCGCCCGGTTCGTCGCCTCGACGACCTGGGTGTGTCCGGTGGCCGGCGAGATGCAGTTCCGCGACTCGTGGGGGGAACCCCGCTCCGGTGGGCGCAGTCACGATGGCATCGACATCGTGGCTCGCTGGGGGACGCCGCTCGTGGCTCCGGTCGACGGTGAGGTGACGTTCCGGTCGGATTCGATCGGCGGACTGTCCTACGACCTGGTGGGAGAGGATGGTGACGTGTGGTTCGGCACCCACCTGAGCGCCACGGAGACCGGCGGCACCGTCGAGGCCGGCACGGTGATCGGTTACGTCGGGCGTTCAGGCAACGCCGTCGGCAACCACCTGCACTTCGAATACCGGCCGGGCGGACGCGGCCTGTCGGTCAATCCGTTCCCGATCGTCGAGGCCCACTGCGTGCAGTGAGCCGGGCCGGTCAGGCTCCGATGGCGTGGTACCCGCCGTCGACGTGGATCATCTCGCCGGTGGTGGCGGGGAACCAGTCGGACATGAGGGCCACGCAGGCCCGGGCCACCGGTTCGGTGTCGTTGACGTCCCAGCCCAACGGTGCCCGGACCCCCCAGGCGTCCTCGAAGGCCGCGAACCCCGGAATGCTCTTGGCGGCGATCGTCCGGATGGGTCCGGCGGCCACCATGTTGCAGCGGATCCCGTCGCCTCCGAGGGCACGGGCCAGATATCGCGACGTCGACTCGAGGGCGGCCTTGGCCACCCCCATCCAGTTGTAGGCCGGCCAGGCCACCCGGGCGTCGAAGTCCAGCCCGACGATCGAACCCCCGTCGGTCATGAGCGGGGCCACGACCTCGGCAACCGTCTTGAGCGAGTAGGCGGAGATCTCGACGGCCACCGAGACGTCGGACCATTCGGCGGCCATGAAGTCCTCGCCGAGGCAGACCTCGGGGGCGAAGCCGATGGCGTGCAGGGCGCCGTCGACCCGGCCCCACGTGTCGGCCAGGTGGGTCCGCAGGGCGGCCGCCTGGTCGGCCGACGTCACGTCGAACTCCAGGACCTCGGGCGGCGTCGGCAGCTTGCGGGCCGTGCGCTCGGTGAGCCGGAGGCCGCGGCCGGCTCCGGTGAGGACGATCTCGGCTCCCTCCTCCTGGGCCAGGCGGGCCACGGCGAAAGCGAGGGAGGCGTCGGTCAGCACGCCGGTGATCAACAGGTTCTTGCCGTCGAGGATCCCCACGACGCTCCCTTCCGGTTTCCTGGGCCCTGTGTCCGGGCCGGTCGTCGTCGCCGACCCTACCCGGCACGGGGTGCCCGGCCGGGGGCAAACCTGGTCGTGGGGGCCCGGCGGTGTCCTACGCTCACGCCATGGAGATCGGACTGCTCGGCGCGACCGGACCAGCGGGTAGCGCGTTGGCGGCCCGGTTGGCGTCGGTGGGGATCGACGTCGTGCTGGGTTCTCGTTCCCGGTACCGCGCCCTCGAGGTGGTCGACGGCATCACCGCCCGCTGGCCCGACCGGCACCTGCCGATCCGGGCTGCCGACAACGCCGGGGCGGCCGACGCCGAGATCGTGGTCATCGCCACGCCCTGGGATGCTGCAGCCTCCACAGCCAACTCGGTGGTGGACCATCTCCACCGCAAGGTCGTGGTGTGCATGTCCAACGCCCTGGCCCGGGTCCATGGCGAGTTCCAGCCGCTGGTGCCGCCCCGGGGCTCGGTGTCGGCCAGCGTCCAGGCCGAGGTGCCCGACGCGCTGGTGGCCGCCGCCCTCCACCATGTGCCGGCCACCGAGCTGGGCGACCTCGACGGACAGATCAGCAGCGACGTCCTGGTGTGCTCCGACCATCCCGAGGCCACTCGGGTCGTGTCGGAGATCGTCGGGAGGTTCCCGGGTGTGCGGCCGCTCGACGCCGGGGGCCTCTCCAATGCCATGGCCATCGAGGCGTTCACCGCCGTCCTCCTCCAGTTGAACAGCCGGTACAGGACCCGGGTGGCCGTGCGCTTCACCGGCATCGACGACTGATGCCGCCCGGGGCGCTGCCCCCGATGCGCCTGTACGACACGGCCCGTCGGGCGGTGGTGCCGTTCGACCCCGGTGCGGTGGTGACGCTCTACGTCTGTGGCATCACCCCCTACGACGCCACCCACCTGGGCCACGCAGCCACCTACGTCACGTACGACGTCCTGGAGCGCCGCCTACGCGACCGGGGCCACGAGACCCGGTGCATCCGCAACATCACCGATGTCGACGACGACATGCTCCGGGAAGCCCGCCGGCGTGGCGTCCACCATCTGGACTTGGCGTTCGGTGAGGTCCGGAGGTTCGACGACGACATGGCGGCCCTCGGGAACCTGGAACCGTGGATGGAACCCCGGGCGACCGGAGCCATCCCCGAGATCCGGGGGTTCATCCACGCCCTGCTCGAACGGGGATCCGCCTACGTGGTCGACGGTGCAGTGTTCTTCGACGCGGCGGCCGATGCCGAGTTCGGCGAGCTCAGTGGGCTACGGGCCGACGCCATGGTTCGACTGGGCGCCGAGCGGGGCGAGCAGCCCGACGACGATCGGAAACGCCATCCGCTCGACCCGGTGTTGTGGCAGTCCTCGGCGGTCGACGAGCCGGCGTGGGATGCACCGTGGGGGAGGGGCCGGCCGGGATGGCACGTCGAGTGCTCGGCGCTGGCCGTCCGCCACGCCGGGCCGACGGTCGACCTCCACGGCGGCGGGACGGACCTGATCTATCCGCACCACGAGTGTTCGGCGGCCCAGGCCCGGGCGGTGACGGGCGAGCCCTTGGCTGGGCACTGGCTGCATCAGGCGATGGTGGTCCACGAGGGCCGCAAGATGTCCAAGTCGCTCGGGAACCTGGTGTTCGTGGCCGACCTGCTGCGTTGCCACGAGCCGATGGCGGTGCGCTTGGCGCTGTTGGCCCATCACTACCGCCGCTCGTGGTCGTGGGATCCGCGGCTGCTCGAGGAGGCCTCGGCCCGGTTGGAACGCTGGCGGGCCGTGGGCGACGGCGACGGTGCGGTCGACGCGGTACGGGCCGCCCTCGACGACGACCTTGACACACCAGCGGCGCTGCGGTCCATCGACGAGGCGACGTGGGCCGGGTCGGGCGTGTCGGCGGCGGCTGCGTTGATCGGGGTCGACCTATCGGGCCGCAGGGTGCAGGGCCAGGCTGGCTAACCTCAGGGGCCGTATGGCCGACACCACCATCTCCCTGCCCGACGGCTCGACCCGGGTTCTTTCCGCTGGGGCCACCGGTGCCGACCTGGCAGCCGACATCGGCCCCGGGCTGGCCAAGGCGGCGCTCATCACCCTGGTCGACGGGGCACCGTGCGACCTCGGCGATCCCTTGCCCGACGGGGCCACCGTGGCCATCGTGACTGCCGACAGCGACGACGGCCTCCACACGCTGCGCCATTCGACGGCCCACGTCCTGGCCCAGGCGGTGCTCGGGCTGTGGCCCGGTGCCACCTACGCGATCGGTCCGCCGATCGAACACGGCTTCTACTACGACTTCGAGTTGCCCGGTGACGCCACGTTCAGCTCTGAGGACCTCGAGGCGATCGAGGCCCGCATGCGCGACATCGTGGCCGCCGACCAGTTGTTCGAGCGGGCCGACGTGCCGGCGGCCGAGGCCTTGGCGTTGTTCGCCGACCATCCGTACAAGTGCGAGATCATCGAGAAGGTCACGGGGGGCGGCGCCGACGACGAGATGGCCGGCGAGCTGGCAGGCGACGGCACCGTCTCCTACTACCGCAACGGCGACGGGTTCATCGATCTGTGCATGGGCCCCCATGTGCCGTCCACGGGGCGACTCGGCCACTTCGCCCTCCAGAAGGTGGCCGGTGCCTACTGGCGGGGCGACACCAGCCGCCCCATGCTGCAGCGCATCTACGGCACCGCGTGGGCCAACAAGAAGGACCTGAAGGCCCATCTGCACCGCCTGGCCGAGGCCGAGAAGCGCGACCACCGCCGCCTAGCCGCCGAGCTGGACCTCGTGTCATGGCCCGAGGCCCTCGGCCCGGGGCTGGCCGTGTGGCATCCCAGGGGTGCGCTGGTCCGCAAGATCATCGAGGACTACAGCCGTCAGCGTCACGAGGCCGGCGGGTACGACTTCGTGTACAGCCCGCACATCGCCAAGTCGGTGCTGTGGGAGACGAGCGGCCATCTGGACTTCTACGCCGACGGCATGTACCCGCCCATGGAGCTCGACGGGGCCAGCTACTACCCGAAGCCCATGAACTGCCCGTTCCACGTGGCGATCTACGACAGCCGTCAACGCAGCTACCGGGATCTGCCCCGGCGGTTCTTCGAGCTGGGTGCCGTGTACCGCTACGAGCTGTCGGGGGCCATCCACGGCCTGTTGCGCAGCCGGGGGTTCACCCAGGACGACGCCCACATCTTCTGCACCCGTGACCAGGTGCCCGACGAGCTGGCGTCGCTGCTCGACTTCACCCTGTCGGTGCTGCGGGCCTTCGGGTTCGAGGACTTCCAGGCCAAGTTGTCGACCCGGCCGCCGGGCAAGTCGGTCGGTGACGACGACCTGTGGGACATGGCCACCGACGGTCTGCGGGCCGCCCTCGACTCAGCCGGGCTCTCGTACGTCGTCGACGAGGGTGGCGGTGCCTTCTACGGACCCAAGATCGACGTCGACGTCAACGACGCCATCGGCCGGGCGTGGCAACTGTCGACCATCCAACTCGACTTCAACCTGCCCGACCGCTTCGACCTCGAGTACGTGGGTGCCGACGGTGATCGGCACTGTCCGGTCATGATCCACCGGGCGTTGATGGGGTCCATCGAGCGATTCTTCGGGGTGCTGCTCGAGCACTACGCCGGAGCCTTTCCGACATGGCTGGCCCCCGAACAGGTGCGGGTGCTGCCGGTGGCCGACGAGCACCTGGAGTACGCCGGGTCGGTGGCCGCCCGGCTGGAGTCAGCCGGGTTCCGGGCCACCGTCGATCCGGCCGATGAGCCGCTGGGCAAGCGGGTGCGGAACGCCAAGGTGGCCAAGATCCCGCACGTGCTGGTGGTCGGCGACGACGACATGGCCCACATGACGGTGGGGGAGAACGCCCGGGGTGCCGATGCCCCGGAGCGCGACCTTCCCCTCGACGAGTTCACGGCCCGTTTGGCCGACGAGGTGGCGGCCCGACGGTGAGCCGCCTTGAGCAACTCTGGGCCGGTTGGCGGCAGGCCTACCTGGCCGGCGGATCCGACGGCCGCCCGTCGCCCGAGGTTCCCGAGGGCGGGTCGATCTTCACCGCCATCGAGGCGAGCGGCCTGCCCGACCACGAGTCGTTCGTGGTCCATCGGGGGGTCGACTGCTTCGTGCTGCTCAACGTGTACCCGTACACCAGTGGCCACGTCATGGTGCTGCCCCGCAGGGCTGTCGCCACCCTGCCCGGGCTGACCGACGGCGAGCACGCAGAGCTCTGGAACCTGGTGCGGGATGCGGTGGCCGCGATCGAGCAGGCCTACCGGCCCGGAGGGGTGAACGTCGGCCTCAACCAGGGTCGGGCGGCCGGCGCCGGTGTGCCCGAACACCTGCACGTCCACTGCCTGCCCCGCTGGGAGGGTGACACCAACTTCTCGACTGTGGTGGCCGGGCTGCGGGTGATGCCCGAGACCCTGATCGACACGTGGTCCCGGTTGCGGGAGGCCTGGCCTTCGTGAGGGTCGGGGCGGCCGTGCGGGCAGCCAGCGGGGCACTGTTGCTGGCCGCGTGCAGTTCGACGATGGTGCCGGTGCCCACCACGACCACGGCCGAGCCGGCGACTTCGGCTCCGACCACGACCGTCGACGACACCCCGTCCACCGTCCGGTGGGGGCCGTGCCCCGAGGTCGACAGCACGGTCGTGGAGTGCGGTCGAATCGAGGTACCGCTCGACCATGGGGACCCGTCGGCCGGCGTCATCGAGATGGCGGTGGCCCGGGTCCCGGCCTCGCGGCCCGATCCGCTCGGGGTGCTGTTGTTGAACCCCGGCGGGCCCGGGGCCTCGGGGGTCCGGATGGTGACGGACATCGTCGACGTCTGGGCACTGTTCTTCGCCGAGTTCGACGTCATCGGGTTCGATCCGCGGGGTGCGGGTGGGAGCACGCCGGTGTCGTGCCCGGGTGATCCCGATGACGAAAGCGTCGAGTACCTGCTCGACGACGGTGAGGATCCGTCGGCGATGGTCGATCTGCTCCTCGCCGAGGCGGCGGACTGCTTGTCGTCGAGCAGCGATCTTGCCCTGCACGTCGGCACCAACAACGCGGCCCGCGACATGGACGTGCTGCGTGAGGAGTTGGGTGAGGAGCAGATCACCTACCTGGGCTACTCGTACGGCTCCCGACTGGGTGCCGTCTACGCCGCCCTGTTCCCCGACCGGGTCCGGGCCATGGTGTTGGACGGCCCGGTGGCGCCCGACGAGTACCCCAGCGCCCTGAGCCCGATCCAGGGCGAGGGCTTCGAGGCCGCGTGGGACCGTTTCGCTGCATCGTGCGATGCCGACCCGGAGTGTCCGCTTCGGGCGTTGGGGGGTGCGGAGGCGGCGTTCGCCGCGGCCGATGCCCGGATGTCCGAGGGGACGGTTTCGGCCGGCTCGGACCGCAGCCTCAACCGCGCCGAGTTCCTGTTCGGCACGTTGTCGGCGCTGTACTCGCCGTTGACGTGGACCGACCTCTTCGCAGGCCTCGTGGAGATCCTGGAGGAGGGCCGGGGAACCTTCCACCAGCAGTTGGTCGACGACATGATCGGCCGCCGGGAGGACGGCACCTACGACAACTCCAACGCCGTCAACTTCCTGGTGAACTGTGCTGACGATCCCGTCCGCCCCCCGCTCGACGACATGGTCGCCGGTGCCGACGCGCTGGCCGATCGCTTTCCCCACTTCGGACCCCTGTTCCGGGCCGACATCGGGTGTTCCGGCCTGCCGGCGGCCCTCGACCCGCTGCACGTCGGCCCGGCCGATCTGGCCGTGCCGGCGCTGATCATCGCCCTGGAGGGTGACCCGGCCACCCCGATCGCCTGGGCCCGGGGGCTGGCCGACTCGATGGGCGCCGCCGTCGTGATCACCTCGGACGGGGACGGCCATGGAGCGTTCCTCGCCAACAGCATGTGCGTCACCAGGGTGGTCAACAACTACCTCGTCGACCTGGAGGTGCCGGTCGACGGCTGGTCGTGCTCCGATCTTGACGGATAGCATTGAGACTCGTTCTCAATACGCATCCGGTGTACGGGTGCTGATCGCCGTCGAGGAGGGCCGCCGATGGAGTTCCTGACCGACCCCTGGTCGTGGTGGGTGGCCCCGTTCGTCGACAACGTGTTCATGCAGCGGGCCCTGCTGGCCGGGGTGCTGGCCGTGGTCGCCACCTCGGTCGTCGGCACCTGGGTGGTGCTACGCGGCATCACCTTCCTGGGCGACGCCCTCGCCCACGGAGTGTTGCCCGGCATCGCCCTGGCCGTCGTGCTCGGCATCAGCCCCACGATCGGGGCCCTGGTGGCTGCGGTGGTCATGGTGACGGGGGTGGGGGCCGTCCGGCGGCTGTCGCCGCTCCCCGACGACGCCTCGATCGGGTTGCTGTTCGTGGGGATGCTGGCCCTCGCCGTAGTCATCGTGTCGAGCGACGCAGGCGCCGACGCCGGCGACCTGCATCGGGTGCTGTTCGGCTCGGTCACCGGTGTCGATGCCGGTGACCTGTGGCGGCAGGCCGCGGCGGCGTCGGTGGTGGTTGTCGGCGCGCTGCTGCTGCACCGACGCCTGCTGGTCGCCACGTTCGACGAGACCCAGGCCCAGTTGGCCGGCATGCGGCCCCAGCGGACCAACCAGGCGCTGATGCTGCTGGTGGCGTTGGCCATCGTGGCGTCGTTCGAGGCCGTGGGCAGCCTGCTGGTCTTCGCCTTCCTGGTGGCACCGCCGGCCACGGCCATGCTGTGGGTCCGCCGGGTGCCCATCGTCATGCTCACCGCGGTCGGCCTGGGCGTGGGTGCGGTGGTCGTCGGGTCGGCGGTCAGCTTCCATCATGGAACGGCTGCGGGGGCGACCATGGCGTGTGTCGCGGTGGCCCAGTTCCTGGTGGTGGCCACGGTGCGGTGGCGGGTGGCCGGGGACCGCTCGGCGACTGGTTGATCAGCCGTCGAGGGCGTCGATCAACTGGTCGGCGATGGTGTCGAGGAGCCCGGCCAGGTCGTCACCGTCACGAGGTGACACCGGGATCCGGATCAGTGTGGCTCCGGTGGCATCGGCTAGACGGCGGGCATCAGCGGGGTCCTCGGTGTCGACGGTGACGATCACCCTGACTTCCGAGGTGCCGATCAAATCGGCGAGTCGTTCCAGGCGTCGGGGGTTGGTTTCGTGCAGGGACGAGTGGCCGTCGACAATGGTGCCGACGACCTCGAGCCCGTAACGCCCAGCCAGGTGGGTGAGAAACGCGTGGTCGGTGACGACTGAGCGGGCGGCGGGAGCCAGGGTGTCGAAGCGGGCCCGCAGTCGTGCGTCGAGGGCGGTCAGGGACGCCGCCACCGCAGAGCGGCAGTCGGCCACTGCGGCAGGGTCCAGTCCGGCCCGGTTGATCAGGGCGGCTTCGATCGACGGCAGGGCCATGACGACGAGCTGCGGATCCAGCCACAGGTGGGGGTCGCCGTCGTGGTGTTCGTCGTCGTGG
>CAZPGL010000023.1:20857-30126 GCA_964586175.1 uncultured Microthrixaceae bacterium
CGTCGTGGTGTTCGTCGTCGTGGAGGTTGAGTGACGCCGCCACGTCGAGGACGGGGGTCGGTGTGGCGTCGAGCGTGGAGATCCAGCCGCCTTCGAGGCCCCCGCCGTTGGCGACGACCAGCCGGGCTGCATCCACCCGGGCCCGGTCGGCCAGCGAGGGTTCGTCGGCGTGGTGGTCGGCGTCGCCGGGGATGAGGGCGGGAACCTCGATGCCGCACCCCACCGCCGAGGTGATCTCCGCCCACACCGGCGTGGTGGCCACGACGTCGGCCGGGTTGGAGGCCGCAGTGCCGCAAGCCATGAGGCCGGCGACGAGGACGGGGAGGATGAACGGTCGTGCTATTCGGGGGGGCATGGGGGCAGCATAGTGATATTGGGAATCATTCCCAACATCGGAGCGAATCTGGTGTTGCTTCCGTGACAGGATGGCCACCATGACCCCGAGCCGCCTGGTGGCGCCCGTCCTCGTCGTCGGCCTGGTGGCCCTGGCCGCCTTTGGTGTCGTGGCCGGCAGCGGCGTGGTATTCCTGGCCGTCCTGGGCGTGGGCTGTCTTCTCGTGAGCCGGGCCGCGGACCGGTATCGGCGGTCCTGACACCCGGGTCGACCACCGGTGTTAGCGTGCGCGCCGCACGTAGACCCACGAGACGCAGGAGCATCCACATGCCACAGCAGGTACGGGCCGTCGTGGCTCGGGCCAAGGGCCAGCCGGTGACCATCGAGACCATTGTGGTCCCCGATCCGGGGCCCGGCGAGGTGGTCGTGGCGATACAGGCGTGCGGCGTGTGCCACACCGATCTCCACTACCGGGAGGGGGCCATCAACGATGAGTTCCCGTTCCTGCTCGGCCACGAGGCGGCCGGCATCGTCGAGGAGGTTGGTGAGGGCGTGACCAACGTCGAAGCGGGCGACTTCGTGATCCTGAACTGGCGGGCGGTGTGCGGCGAGTGCCGGTCGTGCCGTCGGGGTCGGCCCTGGTACTGCTTCGCCACCCACAACGCGGCGCAGAAGATGACCCTCGACGGGGTGGAGTTGTCGCCGGCCCTGGGCATCGGAGCCTTCGCCGAGAAGACCCTGGTCGCCGCCGGCCAGGCCACCAAGGTGAACCCCGAGGCCCGACCCGAGGTGGCTGGCCTGATCGGCTGCGGGGTCATGGCCGGCCTCGGCGCGGCCATGAACACCGGTGGGGTCGGCCGGGGCGACTCGGTCGCCGTGTTCGGCTGTGGCGGTGTGGGCGACGCCGCCATCGAGGGGGCTCGCCTGGCCGGCGCCCACACCATCATCGCCGTCGATCTCGACGACCGGAAGCTGGAGTGGGCCCGCGAGTTCGGGGCCACCCATACCGTCAACGCCGGCGCCGAGGATCCCGTCGAGGCCATCCGGGCCCTGACCGGCGGCAACGGGGTCGACGTGGCCATCGAGGCCGTCGGTCTGCCCGTCACATACGAGCAGGCCTTCTACGCCCGCGACCTGGCCGGCACCGTCGTCCTCGTCGGCGTACCCAACCCGGAGATGAAGATCGAGCTGCCGATGATCGAGGTGTTCGGCCGAGGCGGCACCCTCAAGTCCTCGTGGTACGGCGACTGCCTGCCCACCCGGGACTTCCCGATGCTCATCGACCTGTACCTCCAGGGCCGCCTCGACCTTGACCGATTCGTGTCCGAGACGATCACGCTGGAGGACGTGGAGGAGGCCTTCCACAAGATGGAACAGGGCGAGGTGCTGCGCTCGGTCGTGGTGCTGTGACGCTGCGCATCGACCACGTCGTCACCAGCGGCGTGTTCTCGCTCGACGGCGATGATTTCGACGTCGACAACAACATCTGGATCATCGGCGACGACCGGGAGGTGATCGTCGTCGACGCCGCCCATGACCACCGGCCGATCCTCGACGGCATCGGTGGGCGGACGGTACGGGCCGTGCTGTGTTCCCACGGGCACAACGACCACATCAACGCCGCCGTCGAGCTGGCCGACGCCACCGGGGCGCCCATCTGGCTGCACCCCGACGACGACATGTTGTGGGACGCCGTGCACCCAGGGCGCCGGGTCGACGACCCGCTGCGCGACGGGGCGACCATCGACCTGGCCGGCGACGAGCTACGGGTACTGCACACCCCTGGTCACTCGCCGGGCGGCTGCTGCGTCCACGTGCCCAGCCTCGGGGTGGTGTTCAGCGGGGACACCCTGTTCAACGGTGGCCCCGGTGCCACCGGCCGGTCGTTCTCCAGCCACGAGGTGCTGGTCGAGAGCATCCGGGCCCGGCTGTTCGTGCTCGACGGCGACACGGTGGTGCACACCGGCCACGGCGACTCGACCACCATCGGCGCCGAGGCCGCCCGCCTCGACGGCTGATCCGGCACTCCACGGCGGCCCGGATGCTGGTCCACGACGCGGGGTGCGTGTTCTGCCGCTGGTGTGCGGCCTGGGTGGCCGCTCGGGCCGATGTCACCGTCGTCGCCGCCTCCGAGGTGGATTCCGCCGAGTGGGGGCTATCGGATCACGAGTTGCACGCCGCAGCGTGGTGGCTGGACGGCGACGCACGTCTGCGGGGCCATCGGGCGGTGGCCCGGGCCCTGATCGCCGTGGGCGGACCGTGGCGGGTGGTCGGACGGCTGCTCGGGGTGCCGCCGGTGTCGTGGGCCGCTGCGGGTGCTTACCGGGCCGTGGCCGCCAACCGGCAGCGGCTCAGCCGAGTCCTGCCGTCTCGGCCACCTGCTCGATGAAGGCGACGGCGGTGTCGGCCGCACCGTCGACCGGGCCGCCCCGCATGCCCCGGAAATCCTGCATGGCGATGATGCGGTCCACGCCCAACTCGGCGTAGCGGTCGATCGTTTCGGCGGTCAGCGGCTCGACCGGGGTCACGCTGATCTCAAGGCTGCCCAGGTCGGCCGCCCGGTCGAACTCGTCGGTCAGTCGGTGCAACTGTCCGATCGCCTTCTCAGCGAACGCCAGCGTGGTCGCGAAGCCGTACCAACCGTGCCCCTTCGTGACGGCTCGACGGAAGGCCGGCACCGACCCGCCGCCGACGTGGATGGGCGGGCCCTCGGGCCGGGTGGGTCGTGGGTGGGCTTCGACCCCGCTCCAGGAGGTGAAGCGGCCGGTGAATTCGAGGTCGCCCCGCCACATGGCCCGGAGGGCGTCGATGTGCTCGGTGGTGCGGGGCCCCCGTTCGTCGAATGGCACGCCGACGGCCTCGAACTCGGCGGGGACGTAGCCGACGCCCACGCCGACCTCGAGCCGCCCTCCGGACAGCAGGTCGAGCGAGGCCAGCTCCTTGGCCAGGACGGCCGGCGTGCGCTGGGGAAGGATCACGATGCCGGTACCGAGGCGCAGCGTCGTGGTGTGGGCGGTCAGGAAGGACAGCGTGGCGATCTGGTCGATGAAGTGGGTGTCGGGGGCCACGGGTGATGGATCGACGCGGGGACTGGCCACCACGAGGTGCTCGCCGGTCCACAGTGACTCGAAGCCGGCGCCCTCGGCGGCCCGGGCCACAGTGGCCATGGTCGCCGGGTCGGCCGTCGACCCCGTGTTGACCCCGAAGTGGCCGAACTTCATCGGCCGGTGACCTCGTGGAACGCGTCCACCGCCTCGCCGTAGAGGTCGGCGGCCGCGGCGTGCCCGGCCGGGACCGGCAGATGGAGGCGGAAGTCGGTGACGCCGGCGTCGAGCAGCGCTGGGACCCCGGCCACGGAGGCCGCCAGGTCGACGCCGGCGTCGGTGCGGACGAGGGGTACCGACCCGACGACCTGGAGCCCCGTCGGGTCGTGGCCCAGGTCGGCCAGCAGCGACCGCATGGCACCGATGCCGGCCACCGGGTCGGCCATGGCCGGTCCCCACGGAATCCAGCCGGTGCCGAACTCGGCGAGGCGGCGGGCCACCCGGCGGTTCACGGTGCCGCTGACCCAGATGGGGACGCCATTGGTTTCGGCGGGCTTCGGGTTGGTGTGGATGTCGGTGAAGGAGAGTTCGCCGCTGTGGTAGGTGGCGGGCTGTTCGGTCCACAAGGATCGACACACCTCGAGCGTGTGGTCGAGGAGGCGGCCCCGGTCGGCGAAGTCGAGACCGCACAGTTCGTATTCCTCGGCCTGCCATCCGACCCCCACCCCCAACTCGAGGCGACCGCCCGACAGGGCGTCGATGGTGGCGGCCGTCTTGGCCAGCACCGCCGGGCGGCGGAGGGCGGCCAGCAGGATTGAGGTGCCGACCCGGATCCGTTCGGTACGGGCGGCGACGAAGGACAGGGTGGTCAGCGGCTCCAGCCAGTGGCCGTCGGGGCCGGTGGGCTGGCGGCCGCCGACCGTGCCGCCCTTGGACGGGTCGGCGTAGGCGTCCATGCCGTTGCCGTAGGCGATGTGGTCGGACACCACCACCTTGTCGATGCCGGCGTCGTCGGCGGCCCGGGCCTGGTCGAACAGGGCGTTCCAGCCGTCGGGCTGGTCGGCGAAGTTTCGGAGCTGGACCGACAGGGTGGGCCGGGTCACCGCAGGAACCTTCCGAGGGCTCCTCGACGGCGACGGTAGAGGGTGTCGGCCCGCTGTGCCGGGGTCAGGCGGGTGGTGACGTCGGGGAGCAGCCCGTCGACCTGGTCGGCATCGACCAGGCGCAGTTTGGGCACCGGGGCCCGGTCGGCCCGGTTCCAGCGGTAGGTGATGCAGCCCTGGGTGGCGCCGGCGGTGTCCAGCCAGTTGGCGACGCCGGGGTCGTGGCCGCAGATGACGGCCCGGAACACCCCGTCCGGGTCGATGACGGCCTGGTGGCCGTTGAGGCTGGACTGGTGGTACACCCAGTCAAGGGACTGGAACCAGACGTCACCCAACTGCACGCCCCAGTAGTGGCAGTCGGGGACCTCGACCTCGTAGACGAGGGCCTGACCGGGTTCTACGTGCCACCAGCACTGCCCGTAGTCCTGTTCCGTGCTGGCACCCATCGCCAGGTTGGGGCCCTGATCGGGGCGCATGTGGCTGAACGAGTTGACCTGCCCCCGGTCGAGGTGCCGCCGGCCGAAGTCGGACCAGAAGCCGGTCATGTCGACGGCCTGGGTGGCGAGCTCCCGGAGAGCGCGGTCCAGCCGGTCGGCGTCCATGCGCGGCTGGTGCGGTTCGATGTCGAGGCATTCGATGTGCAGATGGGCCGGTTCCTCGTGTTCCCAGTCGTTGAAGAACTGGCGGATCATCAGACGGCACGTGATCGGATCGACGGTGTGCCAGGTCCCCGGCGGGTGGCCGTCGGGTGCCGGGTCGGGGCTGAACACCAGGTCCAGGTTCCCGTCGTCATCGAGGGGGAGCTCGTCGCCGTTGAGGGTGAGGAGTTGCCGGACATCGGCGGTACCGAAGTTGAACGTCATGAGCGTGAGTCCGAGGTAGTGCACCGTGCCCGGGTCGCCGGTCAGCCGGTAGGTGTTGCGCAGGTCGACGGCTGCCGCCTGGTAGATGCCGTCGGGGTTGTCCTGGCCGGCCTTGAAGGGGTGGACCCAGGCCAACTCGGGGTGCTGTGCATCGCCGGCCTCGATCGAGTTGCCGATGGTCTGGTGGAGGACTCGCAGGACGTGGCGGAAGCCCTCGGCCCGGTCGACAGCATCGCCGGGCCGCTCCGGGTCCAGCACCACGTCTGCCGCGCCGGCCAATCGGTCGCAGAAGGCCAGCCAGGTGTCCCGGAGGTCGGTGTCGCTCATGGGTGTCACTTTCGCGCCCGGGGTGGGTGTGTGCCCATGCGGCTCAGTCGCCGGCGTAGGTGCCGAAGCTCCAGACGTTGCCTTCGGGGTCGGTGGCGGTGAAGCCCCGTGACCCGTAGTCCTCGTCGCGCAGGCTTCGCACGATGGTCGCCCCGGCTGCCACGGCCCGGTCGTGTAGGGCGTCGGGTTCGTCGGTCACGCAGTAGACCGAGATCGGCCCGGTCGGCATGGCGAGGTGGCCGGCATCGCCCGATGCGGTGTCACCGAGCATCACGCCACCGCCGTATGGCCAGCGCAACTGGGCGTGGACGATCAGCCCTTCTTCTTCGACGACCAACGCCGGGGTGAAGCCGAAGGTGGCGGTCAGGAAGTCGATCTGGGCCCGGGCGTCGGCGCAGCGCATGGTGGGCCAGACGCCGGGTTCAGCCATGGCGGCGACACTAGCGGTGGTTGCCGGTCCGGCGCAGCACACACCAGGAGCCCTGTCCGGCCAGCGAAGCCACCCCGGTCCATGTTCCCGGGAGGGCGGCGTCGACATCGTCGGCCGGCAGATGGATGGGTGTGTCGCCGGCCCGGCTGTTGACCCACACCAGGGTGCCGGCCGGGGCCAGCACCCGGTCGACTTCGGCGGGGAACAGCAGCATGTTCATGAGCACCAGAACATCGGCCCGGTGGTCAGGCAGCGGGAGGCGGGCGGCGTCGGCACACACCGGTCGGACGGCCGTTCCCCGGCGAAGCATCTCGAAGGACAGGTCCATTGAGACCACCGTTGAGAAGCGGGCCAGGAGGGACGCCGAGGCCAGACCGGTGCCGGCTCCCAACTCGACGACGGTCCCGTCGTCAACCTCTCCCCGTTCGAGGGCGTCGTGGAGAGGGGCCAGGCGGGCCGGGTCACCACGTTCGGCCGTCCAGTCGACGGCCAGGCCGTCGAACAGGTCGCGGACCTTGCCGAGACGCTCCCGGTCCCAGGCATCGTCGAAGGCCACCTGGCGGGTGACACGGCGCATCGGATGGTCCTCACCTCCGTAGCGGGTGGAGGCGTCGGTCGGTCCGGTGGGGTCAAGGTGTCGGACGGCCATGGGCCGGGACCGTAGTCTCGACTCCGGGATTCTGAGAATCGCAGGGGGTGCGTCGTGGAACGCTTGATCGGTGGTCTTGACTTCGGGGAGGGGCCGAGGTGGCACGAGGGCCGGCTGTGGTACTCGGACTTCTACCAGGGGGCGGTGTACGCCGTGGACGAGGCCGGCGGACGGGAGACGATCCTCGAGATCGATGACCAACCGTCGGGTCTTGGCTGGTTGCCCGACGGGTCGATGCTTGTGGTGTCGATGACCCGGCGTCAGGTGCTGCGGGTTGCGGACGGCGTGGTGACGATCCATGCCGATCTGGGCACGGTGGCCGGTTTCCACTGCAACGACATGGTCGTCGATGCGCGGGGTCATGCCTACGTCGGCAACTTCGGCTTCGACCTCGAGGCGGGGGAGGAGCCCCGGACGGCCGCCCTGGCCCACGTGGCGCCTGACGGCACGGTGTCGGTCGGTGCAGAAGAACTCGAGTTCCCCAACGGCTCGGTGATCACCCCGGACGGCCGGACGCTGATCGTCGGTGAGACGTTCGCCGGGCGGTACACGGCGTTCACGATCGGCGACGACGGTGCGCTGTCCGACCGGCGTATCTGGGCTGAAATGCCCGGCGTGGCCCCCGACGGCTGCACCCTTGACGCTGAGGGTGCCATCTGGGTGTCCGATGCCCGGGCACCGAGGGTTCTGCGGGTTGCCGAGGGCGGTGGGGTGCTCGACGAACTGCCGACCCCGCAGCGAACCTTCGCCTGCATGCTCGGCGGTGCCGATCGGCGGACCCTGTTCGTGTTGACCGCCGAAGGAGCCGGGGCGTCGGTGGCCGAGACGGGCGGCGGAGCGATCTGGACCCACCGGGTGGGGGTGCCCGGTGCCGGCCGGCCTTGAGGGCTACGGTTCGCCCATGCGGAAGACGGCGTTCATCCTGATGGCGGCCCTGCTGGCCGGGGCCTGCGCGAGCGACAAGGGTGGGGGAGCGGTCTCCGAAACAACGGCCGCACCGGCCACCACTGCCGCACCGGCACCCGACTCGACGGCTGCACCGGCCACCACTGCCGCACCGGCACCCGACTCGACGGCTGCACCGGCCACCACCGCTGCACCCGCAACGTCTGCCGCGCCGGAGACGACCACCGCGCCGGAGACGACCGCCGCGCCGGAGACGACGACCACGACGACCGTGCCGCCGTGCGACTCGTCGTGGACCACCGGACCGATCACGACGACCGGTTGGCCCGGGTCCAGCGGGACCTATAGCGGCCTCACCCTGCAGACCGAGGTGCGCATCGGCGCTCATCCCGGCTTCGACCGGTTCGTCGTCGAGTTCGAGGCCTCGGGCGCACCACCAGGTGGGTGGGCGGTGCACTGGCTCTCGGGCATCCCGGTGCATGACGGCTCGGGCATGCCGGTCGCCGTGGGCGGTAACGAGTTCCTGCAGGTGGTTTACCTGGGCTCGGCTGGCTGGGCCATGGAGGATCCGGCCGACTGGTATTCCGGACCCACCGAGTTCTTCGGGGCTGACATCGGGGCCGGCAACCTGGTCGAGGCCGAGGACGCCGGCGACTTCGAGGGCTACGTGACGTGGGCTCTGGGCTTCGACCACCAGGCCCCGTTCACGGTCTTCGCCCTCACCGGGCCACCTCGGTTGGTGGTCGACGTCTGCCACTGAGCCAGCGAGGGCGACTCAGTCCAGCGGAGGCTCTATCTCGCTGCCCGGCGCCTGTCGTTTGAACAGGAACAACCCCTCGGTGCCGACGATCGTCGACGGGTCGCAGCCGGCGCGCTCGATCACGCCCGTGTCGGTCCATGATCGGCCGTCGGTCGACTCGTAGCGGTTCAGCCCCCCCAGGCTGCAGGTCAGCAGACGGAAGCGGTCGTGTTCGAACGACAGGTCGGGCACGGCGCCGGAGAACGTGTCGACCAGGGTGAAGCCGTCGTCGGGGTGGCCAGCGAACACCTCGGTCGACGGGTCGTCGCCCAGGACGCCGACGGCCAGCCACCAGGTGCCGTCGACGATGGCCACCGACGGGTCGAAGCGGTCGACCACGTCGAGGAGTGTCGAATGGGTCGTGAAGACCTGGCCGTCGGTGGAGCGCAGATGGCAAATCGGTCCGGGAGCCCCCCGACGCATGAACCCGTCCAGGACCGTCAACCCGACGGTGTCGGCGTCGACGAGTACGGCGTCGGGGTCGACCATGCCGGCGAAGACGTCGCCGTCGACGACGATGGGGCCGAGGTCGACGAGTTCGCCGGTGTCCTCGGCGACGGTGCCGTGGTGGATGGTGTGGTCGCTGGCCTCCACCCACCACACGTGCACCGCTCCGTTCCACCAGAGCCCGTCGGGAACCGAAGCGCCCATGGCCAGCAGCCGCTCACCGGTGATCCGGTCACCGTCGATGACCCCGATCCAGGTTTCGTGTGTGGTCAGCATCTCGACCCCGGCCGGAGGCTCATGGCCGTCGCTGCTGCACCCGGTGGTGGTCGATGTTTCGGAGGTGGTCGGGGGTGCGGTGGTGGTCGAT
>CAZPGL010000023.1:30226-32929 GCA_964586175.1 uncultured Microthrixaceae bacterium
GCACCCGGTGGTGGTCGATGTTTCGGAGGTGGTCGGGGGTGCGGTGGTGGTCGATGTTTCGGAGGTGGTCGGGGGTGCGGTGGTGGTCGATCCACATGCCGTCACGACGAGTACGAGCATGGCCAAGAATTTCACGAGACGACGGTAGTCGCGGATGACTCCGCCGGGCAGCGGAGTCGGTTAGGTTGATGGACATGCGCCGAACCCGTACCGCCTTGGTCGTCCTTCCGTTGATACTCCTGGCCACCGCCTGCATGAAGGTCGACTACCACCTGACCGTCGACGCCGACGGTGGCGGCTCGTTGGCCGTCGACATCGCCTTGGCCAAGGCGATGGCTGAAATGACCGGGGAAGAAGGCGAAGACTTTTGTGGGGACATGACTGGTGACATGACCGGCGATTTTCCCACCGGCGGCACCATCGAAACCTATGAGGACGGCGACTGGTGCGGGGTGAGGATGGCCGCTGAAGTCGATGACATCGCCGAACTCCTCGACATGGAGGACGCTGGTCTCGGCATGGGGTTCCCAGAGATCGACCGGGAGGGTGACGTGATGACCTTCCGCATGATCCCCGACCTCGAGGACATGGGCGAGGACGAAATGTCACCCGATGAGATGGCCATGTTCTTCGAGATGATGGAGATCCCCGAACCCGAGTTCGTGATCAGGGTGACCCTGCCCGGTGCGCCGGTGGAGCACAACGCCGACAGCGTCGACGGCTCGACATTCACCTGGAACCTCAACCTGATGGGCGGTGACTCCCCCAGCGTGCTGGAGGCGTCGACCGAAGTGTCGGCACCCGCTGCGTCGTCTTCCTCGACCGACGTGTCGGCACCCGCTGCGTCGTCTTCGTCGAGTGACGACGGAGGTTCGTCGACGACGGTCATCATCGTCGTGGTCGTCGCCGTCGTCTTGTTGGCAGCGGTGCTCGTAGCCAAGCAGCGGTCCGGCGGTGGAGCCGGGGCAGATCAGGCGGCCGTTGCCTCCGACGAAGAGGAGTGACGCCGGGCAGACGCCGCCGGACGCCCCGTTGGTGGTTCCGGCGTCGGACGCCGCACACGGTGTTCGTGCTGTCGGGCGGCGCGGTGCGCGGTGCCGCCCAGGTGGGGATGCTGCGGGCCCTTCTGGAACGGGGTATCACCCCGGATGAGGTGGTCGGCGTGTCCGCCGGGGCTCTCAACGGTCTCGCGTTGGCGGTCACCCCGACTCTCGACCGGATGGATTCGCTGGAGGCCATATGGCGGGATACCGCCGAACGGCCCCCGATCCGCGGCAACGTGGTGCGCACCGTCAGTTCGATCGTGCGCGGCAAACCTAGTTTCGACAACGGTGAACGCCTCCGTGAGTTGGTGGCCGAACACGCACCGGTGGAGGACATCTCAGACACGGTCGTCCCGTTCCACCTGGGAACGACCGCAGCGTCGACGGGACGCCAGGTGTGGTGGCGGGCCGGCTCGGCCGTCGACCTGCTGTGTGCTTCGGCGGCGGTTCCCGGGGTACTGCCAGCGGTCGAACTTGCCGACGGTGACCTCCATCTCGATGGCGGCGTCGTGTCCAACGTGCCGCTCCGCTATGCGGTGGGTCTGGATCCGACGCGGATCGTGGTGTGTGACGTCGCAGCACGCTTTCTACCGGCTGAGAAGCAGACGGCGTTGACGTTGATGCTCACCGGGTTCCGGGCCGCTGCCGCTGAGTTGACCCGTCAGGAATGGGCGGACGTGCCAGCCGACATTGAGGTGATCCACTTGGAGTTGCCGGTGGACAGCACGGGCCTCGACATCGACTTCACCGAGGCCGCCTCGTTGATCGACGAGGGGTACGCCGCAGCGGTCTCCGTGCTCGGCTCGCCCTAGTCGGGGAAAAGCGTCCACGAGGGCGCCGGGGGCCGTCCTCACCGTGCACACACCCACGGTAAAGGAGAACCCCAATGCGCCCCGTCCGTTCCTTGATGGCCTCCGGGCTGACCACGGTCGGCCTCGTAGCCGCTCTACTGGCCAGTCCGGTTTCGGCAGCCATTCCGCTGCCGAGCCCGATGCCGGCGCCGCTCAGCGTGCGCCCGGATACCGGTCTGATCGACAGCAACCCAACACCCCATCCCGGCCCGGTGGCTGTGGTGGTGGGCCGGATTCCGCTGGGCTTCGGCGTCGCTCCCATCGGCGTGGTCCCCGCGACGCAACGTGGGCCCGGAGCGGTGTCGATCGCTCCGCTGCCGAGTCCGGCTCCGGTGTCAGCCGAGCCGCTGCCGAGTCCGGCGCCGGTGTCGATCGCCCCGCTGCCGTCTCCGATGCCGGTTCCCGGCCGGGCCGACAGCAATCCGACCCCACACCCTGCTCCCGAGCCTGCCGCCGGACCGACGCCCCATCCGACACCGGTGGCCGATGGTGCCCATGGCGGCCCGGATGACCGTATTGCGGTGGTGAATCCGGACAGCATGCGGCCGACCCGTGAAGACGGTGCGGCGGTGATCAACCCGGACAGCATGCGGCCGACCCGTGAAGACGGTGCGGCGGTGATCAACCCGGACAGCATGCGGCCGACCCGTGAAGACGGTGCGGCGGTGATCAACCCGGACAGCATGCGGCCGACCCGTGAAGACGGTGCGGCGTTCATCAACCCGGACAGCATGCGGCCGACCCGTGAAGACGGTGCGGCGGTACTCAACCCGGACAGCATGCGGCCGACCCGTGAAGACGGTGCGGCG
>CAZPGL010000024.1:0-32156 GCA_964586175.1 uncultured Microthrixaceae bacterium
CGCCGTCGAAGATGATCATGAGTTCGTAGGCCCGCATGGCAGGCACTCACCTCCTGTGGACTCGACACGCTCGTCGGCGGCCGAGGCCCCTCGTGGGGCAGGGGAAACGGATTGTGGGGTACTGCGTCGCTCGCTCGTCGAGCGCCCTGAGACTATCGGCGGGCCGGGTGTTCGCGTTGTCGGGCTGGTCATGTCCCCATCATGCCGACAGGGTGTGACAGGCCTCCGGCTGGCGGACCGGATGGGCCGGGCGGGCAGGTCAACAGGAGCCGTACAACCCCAGGGCATCGGCCGTCTCGTCGTCCAGCCGGTAGCTCTCGGCCGGTGTCGGGAACGCTCCCGACCGCACATCGGCGGCAAACTCGGCCAGGGCGGCCACCCCGGCACCGTGCAGGTCGGCGTACCGGCGCACGAACTTGGGCAGGATGCGGTGCTCGATGCCCAACACGTCGTGGAACACCAGCACCTGGCCGTCGCAGCGGGCACCGGCACCGATGCCGATGGTGGCCACGTCGACGGCGTCGGTCACCATGCCGGCCACCTGGTCGGGCACGCCCTCCAACACGATCGAGAAGCACCCGGCGTGGGCCAGCGCCTTGGCTACGGCCACCAGATCCAACGCGGCACGGGTGTCACGGCCCTGGACCTTGAAACCACCCATGGCGTTCACCGACTGTGGGGTCAACCCGATGTGGCCCATGACGGGGATCTCGGCGGCGATCAGCGCCTCGATCATCGGCAGGCGGCGGCGACCACCCTCCAACTTCACAGCCTGGGCGCCGGCCCGGATGAGCTGGGCGGCGTTGCGCACCGTCTCCTCGACGGACACGTGGTAGCTCATCCACGGCATGTCGGCCACGATGAGCGCCGACGGGCGGGTCCGGGCCACGGCCGCCGTGTGGTGGACCATGTCGTCGACCGTCACCTGGAGGGTGTCGTCGTAACCGAGCACCACCATGGCCACCGAATCGCCGACCAGGATCATGTCGGCCCCGGCTTCGTCGACCATCCGGGCCCCGGGCGCGTCGTACGCCGTGAGCATCACCAGAGGTTCGGCACCATCGGACACCTTGCGGGCCCGGATCTCGGGCGCCGTCAACTGCTGAGCCATCGCTGGCCTCCTTCCCCGTCCAGCGCCATCGGCTGCCGGCGGTCCCCCGCAGGGTAGTCACGGCCGTCGAGGGGGGCCAGTGGACATGTGTCACACGGCCCGGAGGCCGAACCGGCGGGCTCAGCCCCGGCCGAGGGTGGTGCTCCGCACCAGGTGGTTCCACCCACACGCCGGACACACCTCGACGATGTACCCGGTGAACTCGCCCCGCCGGCCGCTGATACGGGCCAGCTCGCCAGGCGACGAGATGCAGCGGCCATGGGACGGCAGCCTGGGGCCGAACACGTAGGTGACGTGGGCCAAGGGGTGGTCCTCGCACACCGGGCACCACTCGCTCGTCTCGACACCGCAGTGCACGGCATTGCGGCGCAGCATGGGCTGGGCGTCGCACACCAGGTCACGGGCGATGGCGCCGCTGCGCCATGCCTGGAGCACCGTCTGGCGGGCCAGTCGGTAGTCGACGTCGGCGGCGCGGCGCTCGGGGACGAGGCCCTGGCGGGCCGAACCTCCCGGGGCGATTCCCGACGCCATGGCCGTCACTGTAGGCCACCGCCGAGACCCGGTTCGGCGGTCAGGCCCCGCGCTGGGCCCACCAGGCCCGCAGACGGTCGACGGCCTCGCCTTCGGGCAGCCGACCGGCCTCCATCCGCAGTTCGGTCAGCCACGCCATCGCGGCACCGACCTCGGGTCCAGGATCGAGGCCCAGTTCGGCCATGACACGGTCACCGGACAATGCCGGCCCCAGGTCGTCCAGCTCGCCCGCTCCGGCAAGCAGGTCGATCGCCACGCGTAGCCCGTCAAGATCGACGCCGGAGGCGGCGGCAACGGTCAGCGCCGCGTCAAGCCGGCCGCCGGCCCCGGAGACCAGCCGCCGGATGTCGGCGTCGGACCACGCGGCCGGGCCGTGGGCGTCGACGGCGGCGACGGTCGCCGCGGTCGCCGTCACCTCCCGGACCTCTCTGACCGACAGCCGCAGCGCCTCGAGGCGGGCGGGGGGCACGGCGTCGCCGAACGCGGCGAACCGCATCAGCGGCTCAGGGTCGACAGCCGCCACGCGGGTGACCAGCAGTGCCCGCTCGTCGTCCGGGCGGCCCGCCAGCTCGGGGAGGATACGGCGCAGCAGATCGGCGCCCTCGAGCAGGGCGAACCCGACCGTGGGGTCGTCCACCTCCAGGAGGCGCACCACCTCATCGCGGATCCGCTCGGCCGACACGATGGCCAGCCGATCGCCAGTGGTCCGAGCAGCCTCGACCAGGCCGGGTGCCGGGGTCAGCCCGTGGCCGGCCGCGAACCGGGCGGCCCGGAGGGTCCGCAGCGGATCGTCGGCGAACGACACCTCGGGGGCCATCGGGGTTCGTAGCACTCCATCCGCCAGGTCCTCGCGGCCTCCGTACGGATCATGCAGCCCGCCGTCGACGACGTCGACCGCCATGGCGTTGACGGTGAAGTCCCGCCGCTCGAGGTCCGCGTGGAGGTCCCCGGAGAAGGCGACGACCGGCTTGCGGGAGTCGTCCACGTACGCCTCGGCCCGGTGGGTGGTGATCTCGTACACGTGCTCGGCGAACTGCAAGCCGATGGTGCCGAACCGTTCACCCTGCGTCCACACGGCATCGGCCAGGCCGTCGACCAGGGTCCGGGTCTCGTCGGGTGGGGCGTCGGTGGTGAGATCCAGGTCTCCGGCCTCTCCGGTGCGGCCCGACAAGACGTCGCGGACCACCCCGCCGACGAGATAGAGCCGTCGGCCGGCAGCCGTGAACCGGGCCGCCAACGGTGCCACCCGGGTCCGGATGTCGTCGAACCCCAGCGGGACGTCGACCGGGGCGTTCACCGATCGGCCCTGCCCCGTTCGATGGACGCGACCTGGGCCACCACCTCGGCACCCGGACCCTCGCTGCTGGCGGCCTCCGGACGGTAGGTGCCGCCGAGCAGCGCAGACACGGTGGCAGCCGTCGAGTCGGTCAAGGCGGCCAGGTCGTACCCTCCTTCGAGGAACAGCACCGTCCGGCCGGGCGGCATGGCACCGACCAGCCGGGCCAGCAGGTCGGCGTAGTCGCCGGACGTCAGGCCCAGGTCGGTCAGCGGATCGGCCCGGTGGGCATCGAACCCCGCCGACACCAGCAGCCAGTCGGGGGCGAACCGCTCCAGGGCCGGCTGCACCACCTGGTCCAGCGCCGCCCGGTAGGTGTCGCCGGCCGACCCGGCCGGGAGCGGCACGTTGATCGTGGTGCCGATACCGTCGCCGGCCCCCTGTTCGTCGACAGCACCGGTGCCCGGATACAGGGGCCACTGGTGGCACGACACGAACAGCACGCGCCCGTCGGCCCAGAAGGCGTCCTGGGTGCCGTTGCCGTGGTGGGCGTCGATGTCGACCACGGCGACCCGATGGCCGCGGTCGGCAAGGGAGGCCGCGGTGACAGCCACGTTGTTGAGCAGACAGAACCCCATCGCCCGGTCGGGGGTGGCGTGGTGGCCGGGGGGCCGCACTGCGCAGAAGGCGTGGTCGGCCCGGCCGGCCTCGAGTGCGGCGACCGCCTGGAGCCCAGCCCCGGCGGCCAGCAGTGCGGCGTCGAGCGAGCCGGCGCTCATCCGGGTGTCGGGGTCGCACGCACCGCCACCGGCCTCGTCAACGGCCCGGAGCCGCTCGAGATGGCCGGCCTCGTGCACGAGCGCCAGGGCGGCGGTATCGGCCGGCTCGGCGGCACGGCGTTCGATCCCGTCGGCCACCCCCGAGGCGTCGAGTCCGTCCCACACGGCCCGGAGCCGTTCGGGGCACTCAGGATGCCGTCGACCGCCAACATGGTCCAGGAACCGCTCGTCGGTCACCACCAGCATCGTCACCGCGGCGAGCGTAATGCGTGGAGCGACGGGCTCCGGATCCACCGGCGGCCCCGCCCCACCCACCGTGGAGGACCGGCACCGGCAGCGGTTCTAGGGTGGCGGCATCGCGTTCCGTGCCACCGCCCCCACGCCGTCGCCGAGATGGTTGCGCCGACCGGACCATACCGGCGGCCCCTCCGGCAGGTTCACCGCGGCCGATGGTTCCCGATTCCGTTACGCCCGGTGGCGCCACGACGCGTACGCCGGCCAGATCGTTCCCTGCGGAGGCTGCCCCGACGAGCGGGCGGTCGCCGCGGCCGTCACCCACCTCCTCCGGCTCGGCTACCACGACCTCTACACCTCGGCCCTGTCGCCGCTCGAGCAGCAGCCGTTCCTCGCCCACGGATTCGCCATCGACCAGCCCCTCGTGCTCCTTGAGCGCACATCGGGCCCGGCGCCGATCCCACGGCCGGCCCATCGCACCCGGCGGGCCCGACGCAAGGACCTCGCCCGCATGTTGGCCATCGACGGGCGGGCCTTCGACGACTTCTGGCGGTTCGACGCCGCGGCGCTCGTCGAGGCCCGGCGGGCCACACCGGCGGCCCGTCGCCGGGTCGTCCGGGCCGACGACTCGGCCGTCGGCTACGCGGTCACCGGTGCTGCAGCCGACCAGGGGTTCATCCAACGGCTGGCCGTCGACCCGGATCGGCGGGGGGTCGGCATCGCCACCAGCCTGCTGCACGACGCCCTCGGGTGGCTGCGCCGCCACGGTGTTGCCTCGACGTGGGTCAACACCCAGCCCGACAACGAGGCCGCCCTCACCCTGTACCGGGCCAACGGCTTCGTCGACCGGCCGGGCGGGCTGGCGGTGCTGCGGCTCCCCGGGCCTGGCGACGCCCCGTGATCCGCCTCGTCACCTCGCTCGCCGGCCTGGCCGGCCTGGCCATGGCCGTGGCCGCTGGTGGCGCGGCCGGGGCCGCCGGCGAGTCCGGCGGCCTGACCCTCGTCGGGCAGTCCCCGTGGGTCATCGACGGCCCCCAGTCCATTGACGTGCGCATCTCCGGCTCGAACGAACAGGGTGCGCTGGTCTTCCAGCTCGGCGAAGCCGTCGACCATGACGGGCTCCACCATCCCGACGATGCCACCTGGACGCCGGTCGGCGGTGCCGTCGTCGTTCCGCTGGCCGGCCAGCTGGACGCCAGCGGCGTCGTGTCCACCGAGCTCACCATCGGGCCGGACGCCGACCTGCACCTGTCCGCCGACACGGTCGCCCTGCTCGAGATCCGCCTCATCGACGGCGACGGCATGGTCGTCGACGCCTTGACCACCCCGGTCATCCGGTTGTCCGCCGATCCGCCGGCCGCCGTCCGGACCAGCCTCAGCATTCGCATCGCCGGTCCCCCGCCGCTGCAGCCGGACGGCAGCCTGTCGTTCGACGAGGCGACCCTGGCCCACCTGCGCGCGCTCGCCGACGCCAGCGGCGCCCACCCAGGCGTTCCCGTCGACGCCCAGCTGCCGCCGGCCACCATCGTCGCCCTGGCCCGGTCGGGGGAGATGGCCCACGCCGAGCTGATCGCCGACCTCGAGGCGGCGGTCGCCGCATCCCTGCACCTGCGGTCGGCGCCGTTCGTCACCGCCGATCCGGAAGCCTGGCGGCAGTTCGACGACGGCGATGTCTATCGGGACCTCCTCGACCACGGCGACGCCGTGCTGGCCGACCACCTCGGCGGCTCGGTCGACCGCACGGTTACCACGTTCGAACCCACGGCCTCCGCCGGGACCGTGGGCCTGTTGGTCCAGTTGGGCAGTACGGCGTTCATCGTGGACAGCGGGCACCTGATGTCCCACTCGGCCGACGCCGTCGACACCGGGCCCGGGCCGGTCCTGATCCGCGATGACGCCGACCGGCTCCACCCGGCGATCGTCGTCGACGCCGGCTTGGTCGCCCACCTGTCCGCCGACGCCGGACCGGTCGCCGCCGTCCAGAACCTACTCGCCGATCTGGCCCTCTCCGGGTGGCACGGACCGACGGATGCGATGGTGCCGCTCGTCGTCGACGCCGAAGTGGGTTTCGACACCCAACTCCTCGACGTCCTCCTCGATGTGCTCGACGATGCACCGTTCATCGACCTCGTCCCGGTCGCCGACATGTTCGCCCACGGTGCCGACCCGACGGCCGACGGCACGGCCGGCTACGAGTTGTGGCCCGACGCGGTGGTCCCGATCACCGAGCGGGCCGTGGACCGCCTGCACGTCGACCGCCTGGTCGATGCCTACGAGACCATCCGCGGCGGTGCCGATCCCGACATCGCCGCCCTCCGCATGCTGGTCGAGACCCTCGCCGCGTCCGAGCTGGACGAGACGCAGGCCGCCGGCTACATGGACGCAATCCATCTCGAGATGGCCGCCGTCGCCGACCTGTTCCAGGGCGCCGAGAACCAGAACCTCCGGTTGACGACCCGCCACGCCGAGGTGCCGTTCACCATCGACAACGGGCTGGATGTTCCCGCAGCCGTCCTGTTCGAGTTGACCAGCGACGGCCGCCTCGAGTTCCCGGACGGCCCGTCGATGGCGGTGACCCTCCAGCCGGGAACCAATCGCGTCCCGATCTCGATCGAGGCCCGGGCCTCCGGCGACGCCCGGCTGCACATCACCGTGCGCTCTCCCGACCCCGGCGGACTCCTGCTGCTCGAGACCGCCCAGGTGACCGTCCGCACCACCAAGTTGTCCGGGGTCGGCGTGCTGCTGCTCGTCGCCGCCCTGGTCGTGCTCGTCGTGTGGTGGGTGCGGTCGGCACGGGCCCGCCGCTCCGCCGGCACTACGCTCTCTCCGACCACGACCGAACAGTGAGCCCCACCATGACCGTTCGTATCGTCACCGACAGCGGAAGCGACCTCACCGACGAGGAGACCGCCCGCCTCGGCATCGACATCGTCCCGTTGAGCATCCGCTTCGGCGACGAGGAACTCCTCGACCGCGACGAACTCACCGTCGACGACTTCTACCGACGCATGGCGTCGAGCGACCACCTTCCCCAGACAGCGGCCCCGGCCCCCGGAGCATTTGAACAGGTGTTCCGCCGGCGGCTCGACGAAGGTGCCGACGCCGTCGTGTGCATCAACCTGTCCAGCAGCGTGTCGGCCACCATGCAGTCGGCAGAGGCCGGCGGACGCGACCTCGGCGACCGGGTCCGCATCCTCGACAGCCGGTCGGTCAGCGTCGGGCAGGGCACCATCGTGCTGGCTGCAGCCACCGCGGCGGCCGACGGCGCGTCGACCGACGACATCGCCGCCCTGGTCGCCGACCTGACGGGCCGCAACCGGGTCTACGGCGCCCTCGACACCCTCGAAAACCTCAAGAAGGGCGGCCGCATCGGCAACGCCCAGGCATTGCTGGGCAGCGTCCTGTCGATCAAGCCGCTCATCGACATCAGCTCCGGCGAGGTCGAGGAGGCCGGCCGGCAGCGCACCCGCAAGAAGTCGCTGGCCTGGCTGCGGGACCAGGTCCTGCATCACGGCGATCAGATCGAACATCTGGCGGTGGCCCACGCCATGGCCGACGATGTGGCCCCCTTCATCGCCGACCTGGCGGCGACCACCGGCCGCGACGACATCCGATCGGCGATCGTCGGCCCGGTGGTCGCCAGCCACGGCGGACCCGGCCTGGTGGCCGTCAACTTCACGCTCGCCGGCTGACCGGCCCGGGGCGGCGACCCCGGCCTCCACCATCGCCGGTGGCCCCGTCGCTACCGTCGCGGGCGGTGGCACTCCAACACGCACCCGGTGGCGCCCCTGGTGCGCTGATCGCCAAGCGGTATCGGCTGGGCCGCCTCGTCGCCGCTACTTCGCTTACCGAGATCTGGGCAGCATGCGACGAGGTCCTGGACCGCCCGGTGACCTGCAAGCTGATCCACGCCGGCGACGTTCCAACGGCAGCCGGGCGCCTCACCATCGACGGGGTGCCCGACCTGTTCGACGTCACCACCCACCAGAACATGGCCGTCGTGGTGTCCGAGCACGTCGATGTCTGGCCGCTCGACCGGCTGCTGGAGGCCCATCCCGTCCTCCACCCGGACGACGTCGTGACCATCGCCGACGCGACGGCCCGCATCCTCGACGACGCCCATCGTCACGGTGTTCCCCATCTGGCCTTGCGGCCGTCGAACATCCTGGTGCTCGACGACGGCGACATCCGGCTGACCGATTTCCGCGGGCGCTGTGACGGCGACGGCCCCGGGCCGTTCGACCATCAACCGGACCTCGTCGCGATCGGCGACCTCGTCGCCGGGTTGCTCGGGCGCTGTCCGGCGGCGTCGCTGCCCCCCCACCTGCGCCGCCTGGGCGACCTGCTCGACGCCGGCCCACCGGAGTCGCTGTTGACCCTCCGCCTGGCCCTCCATCCGCCGACTGCCACGGGGTCCACCCGCCGGATCTTCCGCTGGCTGGTCCCGGTGCTCGGGGCCGCGCTCCTCATCGGCGTCGTGGTCGCATCGGCCCGACTGCTCCTCGGCGACACCGACCCGTCTCCGGACCCGGTCCGATCCGCTCCCGCCGCCGCCGAGGGCGGGGGCTAGTCTCCGAGCCATCAGCCGGTTCGACCAACGATCAGTGGGCGGCCCCGACGATCCACCCGACGACCAGTTGGTCACGGCGGCACGGGCCGGGGACCGGGACGCCCTCGACCGGCTGCTGCGCCGCCACCACGACCGGATCTGGGCGATATGCCGGCGACTCGCCGGCAACGAGGCCGATGCGCTCGACGCCACCCAGGAGGCCCTGATCGCCGTGGCCACCCGCCTCGACCGGTTCGACGGCCGGTCCCGATTCACCACCTGGCTTTACCGGGTCACCACCAACGCCTGCCTGGACGAGTTGCGGCGGCGGTCGCGGCGGCCGGTCCCCGGGCTGGACGCCGGCCTGTTCGAGCGGCCGGCGGCCGGCACCCCCGACGACGCGCAGGTCGTCGACCGACTCGACGTGGACGCCGCATTGGGTGCGCTTCCCGAGGAGTTCCGGGTCGCCGTCGTGCTCCGCGACCTGTGCGACCTCGACTACGCCCAGATCGCCGACGTGCTCGAGATCCCGCCGGGCACCGTCCGCTCCCGTATCGCCCGAGCCCGCGGTGCTCTCGCCGATCTTCTCGATCCCGGGAACCAGCCCGACAGCGACGGACGTCAGAACCGATGAACATGGCTCCATACCCGCCTCCACCCGGACCCGACGACGATCGGGACCTCCTCGCAGCGTCGATCCTCGACGGCGAGACCCCCTGGCCCGACGACGCCTCCGACGAGCTCCGCGATCGGGTACGGCGGTTCGAAGAGGCCTCGGCAGCGCTGGCCGCCACCCCGCCGTTCCCCGACGCCGAACGGCGCGACGCCCAGATCGCCGCCGCGGTGTCGGCCGCCGGCGACCGGGTCGTGGTCCCGCTGCGCCGGCGACCCCGATGGACATCGACTCCGGTGCTGGCCGGCGCAGTGGCGGCGGCGGCCGCGGTGCTGGTACTCGCCGTCGGCGTGCTGGGCGACCTGGGCTCCGACGAAACGGACGTCGCCGGGGTCCAGGTGTCGGCCACCACGGCAGAGAGCGCTGAGGACGAGCAGCCGGCGATGACCACCATGGCAACAGCGGCCACGACCGCCGCTCTCGAGACGAACACCGCGGCCGCCATGGACGAGGAGGGGTCGTACGCCGACGCGGCCAGGGTCGAGCAGGCGGAGTCGGCCCTGGCGGGATCAGATGCCTACCTCGCTGAGCCCGCCGACGGGCCCACCGTCGACCTGCTCCCGGCGGACGACAGCCTGGACGTCGAAGCCTGGGCCCGGGACGACCTCGGCACCGACCTCGACGGCACCCCCTGCCCGGTCGACGCCATGGCCGACCTCCTCGGCCAGCCGGTCCTGGCCGCCGGCCCACTCGACCCGGACGCCCCCGACGGGCTGTGGGTCTACGCCGGGGCCGACCGGCGGCTGGTCGCCGACTCCGTCGACTGCTCCTGGGTGTACCTCACCGAACCACCCGACCCCGACGGGCCCTGAGCCCGTTGAGGGTCTGGATAGGCTCGGCTCATGGCCGAACCGACTCCGGACCCCTCCGACTGGGTGACCTCCACCACCGGCCGCTTCGTCGACGCCGTCAGTGCCCTGCGGGCCCGCACCACCCAGCCGGTCATCACCGCCACCCGGGGCATCGTGTACGGCATCGTCGCCATCGTCTGCGGCCTGACCGTGCTGGTACTCCTCGGGATCGGCCTGTTCCGCCTGCTCGACCTGCTGATCCCAGGCGAGAGCTGGTCGGCCCACCTCGTGTTCGGCGCCGTGTGCTGCACGCTCGGCGCCCTGCTGTGGTCCCGCCGTTCACCCCAGCCCCCCACCGACTGAACCCACGCACGCCGTCCGAAGGAACCCATGTCCGCCACCGCACGCGAGGTCATCGTCATCGGCTCCGGCCCGGCCGGGCTGACCGCCGCCATCTACGCCGCCCGGGCCGACCTGGCCCCGCTGGTCATCGAGGGCGAGCCGTCATCGACCAGTGATCAGCCGGGCGGCCAGCTCATGTTGACCACCGACGTCGAGAACTTCCCCGGCTTCCCCGACGGGGTCATGGGCCCCCAACTGATGACCGACATGCGGGCCCAGGCCGAACGGTTCGGTGCCGAGTTCCTGACCGCCAAGGTCAGCCGGGTCGATCTGGCGGCACACCCGAAGCGCCTCTGGGTCGGCGACCCGGACGGTGAGCCAACCCACCTGGCCGACGCGGTCATCGTGTCGACCGGCGCCCGCTCTCTGATGTTGGGCCTCGACGCAGAGACCCGGCTCATCGGCCACGGTCTGTCCACGTGCGCCACATGCGACGGGTTCTTCTTTCGCGACCAGGAGATCGCCGTGGTCGGCGGCGGCGACTCGGCCGTCGAGGAGGCCACCTTCCTCACCAAGTTCGCCTCCAAGGTCACCATCGTCCACCGCCGCGACGAGCTGCGGGCCTCGAAGATCATGCAGCAGCGGGCGTTCGACAACCCGAAGATCGAGTTCGCCTGGAACACCGTGGTCGACGACGTGGTGGGCGACACCAAGGTCGAGGGCCTCGCCGTGCGAGACATCCTCACCGACACCACCAGCGTGCTGCCGGTCACCGGGGTGTTCATCGCCATAGGCCACCGCCCCAACACCGATCTGTTCGCCGGCCAACTCGACATGGACGACAACGGCTACCTCATCACCGCGCCGGGTCGATCCCTCACGAACCTCGACGGGGTGTTCGCCTGCGGCGACGTCCAGGACCACACCTACCGGCAGGCCATCACCGCAGCCGGATCGGGATGCATGGCGGCCATCGACGCCGAACGGTGGCTCGAGAACCGCCACGACTGAACCCACCAGGGTGACGTCTGACCCCCGTCCGGCCGCCGCCCAACCATCCCGTCGAACACCGATGGCGGGTAGAACTACAGTCCGACACCGCGACCCGCGAGGAGAAGCCGACCATGGCCGGTTCGATCAGCCACCTGTCCGAAGCCACGTTCGATGAAGAGATCGGTTCGGCCGCCGAGCCGGTGCTGGTCGACTTCTGGGCCGAGTGGTGCGGTCCCTGCAAGATGATCGCCCCCATCCTCGAGGAGTTGGCGACCGAGCAGGACGGCACGTTGAAGGTCGCCAAGGTCAACGTCGACGACGCCCCCGACCTGGCCCGGCGTTTCGAGGTCATGAGCATCCCGACCCTCATCGTGTTCCGCGATGGTGCGCCGGCCAAGCGCATGATCGGCGCCAAGGGCAAGCCCCAGCTGCTCGACGAGCTGGCCGAGTTCCTCTGAGCCGACCCCGACGCCCGACGGCCCAGCGACTCCGGCCATGACGGGCGACCATCCTCCGTCCCCCGGGCCGCTCCGGCCGGGTGACCACGGAAAAACCGTTTGTGACCTGCACCGACGTCTCCTGGCAGTCGGCCACGAGGTGGTCGAAGCCGAGGTCGACGCCGGTGAGTTCGGTCCGGACACGGCGCGTCTGGTGCTCCGGTTCCAGGCCGAACGGGGCCTCCAGGAGGACGGCCTGGTCGGCCCGGAGACCCTGGCGTCGCTCATCGAGGCCGGGTTCCGACTCGGCGACCGGCATCTCTACCTTCACGTCCCCATGCTGCGCGGCGACGACGTCGCCGACCTCCAGCTCCGCCTCGGGTCCCTGGGCTTCGACGCCGGGCGGATCGACGGGATCTTCGGACCCGACACCGCCCGGGCCCTCATCGAGTTTCAACGCAACATCGCCCTCGTCACCGACGGCATCGCCGGCGTCGACACCGTCAAGGAGCTCCGTCAGTTGGCCGGCCGGTCCTCGGGTTCGACCCCGGTGGCCCAGATCCGGGAACTGGACCGACTCCGGCGGAGCCGCCCCGACCTCGAAGAGCGCCGCATCGCCCTCGGCCAGTTCGGGGACTGCGGGGCACTGGCCTCGGCGCTGACCCGGCTGCTGCGTACCCGTGGTGCCAACGTGGCCACCCTCGACCATCCCGACGAGACGAGTCAGGCCGAAACGGCCAACCGGTTCGATGCCGACCTCTACCTCGGGCTACGTATCGAGAACGACTCCCATTCGCGCATCGCCTACTTCGCCACCGAGGGCTTCCACAGCGAGGGTGGCTTCCGGCTGGCCAACCGCTGCGCCGCCGGCATCGCCTCGGTCACCCCGGACGTATCGTCCGTCAAGGGAATGCGCCTGGCGATCCTGCGTCGGACCCGCATGCCCGCCGTCCTGTGCTCCCTCGGCCCCCCCTCGACGGTCGTGCAGTCGACGGCTGAGCTGGCCGACGCCCTGGCCGCGGCGATCAGCACATGGGCCGCTGATCCGGCAGCTGACGACTGACGCCGGTTGCCGAGTCGGGCGCGGGTTCGTCAGCGGGCCAGCAGGCCGTAGATCCGGTGGAGGTCGTCGCGGTCGGCGAAGGTCACGATGATCCGGCCCCGTCCACCCCGGGTCGACACGTTGACCTTGGTGTCGAGCTGATCGCTCAACAGCCGCTCGACCTCCAAAATCCCCGCATCGCGCATGACGCCATCCGGCTTCGGCGGCGTAACCACCACCGGGTCGGCCACCAGGTCCCGCACCAGATCCTCGATCTGGCGCACCGTGAGCTCCTCGTCAACGATTCGGCGGGCCAGGATGCGCTGGACCTGCTGGTCGTCGACGCCGAGCAGGGCCCGTCCGTGACCGGCCGTGATGGCGCCCTCGATGACCAGGAGTTGCACATGGTCGTCGAGATGCAGAAGACGCAGTGCGTTGGCCACCGCCGACCGGCTCCGTCCGACCCGGCTGGCCACCTGCTGCTGGGTGAACTCGAACTCGTCCATGAGCCGGTGGAACGCCGCCGCCTCTTCGATCGGGTTGAGGTCGTCGCGGTGCAGGTTCTCGACGATGGCCTGTTCCAGGGATTCCCGATCGTCGATCTGCACCACCAGGGCGGGGATTTCCACCAGACCAGCGCTGCAGGCGGCCCGCCAGCGTCGCTCGCCGGCCACCAACTCATAACCGAATGATGTGGAACGGAGTAGAATTGGCTGAAGAATACCGTGAAGTCGTACGGATTCGACCAGCTCCTGTTGGCGTTCGTCGTCGAAGACCGACCGGGGCTGCCAGGGGTTGGGCACGATCCGGTCGACGGCGACGAGGACCAGCCCCTCATCGGCTCCGGAGGATCGACCAGGGGCCGGCGGGACGCCCGCGGCCGGTGGTGCCGCGGTGTCCTCGGGGCCATCATCGGGGATGAGGGCGGCCAGGCCGCGTCCCAGACCACTACGTCGGTTCATGTCAGGACCTCCTTGGCGACCTGCCGGTAGGCCACCGCGCCCCGGCAGGTCGGATCGAAGCTGGTGATGGGCTGCCCGTACGACGGTGCTTCGGACAGCCGGACGGACCGGGGAATGACCTGGCGGCACACCCGCTCTCCAAAATGGGCCCTGACCTCGTCAGCCACCTGTTCGGACAGCTTGGTGCGAGCATCGAACATGACCAGCACGATCGTGGACACGTGGAGGTCGGGGTTGAGATTGGCCTTCACCAGCTCAACGTTGCCCATCAGTTGGCCCAGACCCTCGAGGGCGTAGTACTCGCACTGGATCGGCACCAGCACCTCGTCGGCGACCACCAAGGCGTTGATGGTCAGCAACCCCAGGGCGGGTGGGCAGTCTATGAGGACGATGTCGTAGTCGCCGAGGACCGGTTCCAGTGCCCGGGCCAGTTGGTGTTCCCGGCTGAACGCCGTGACCAATTCGATCTCGGCGCCGGCCAAGGCCAGGCTGGACGGCACGAGGTCCAGGCCATCAACGCCGGTCGGCGTCAGGATGTCGGCGATGGTCGCCTTCTGGGACAGCACCTCGTAGATGGACTGGTCAACGGACTGCTGGTCCTCCTGGCCGACCGCGCCCCGGCTGGACACCCCTAGGCCGGTGGTGGCGTTGGCCTGTGGATCCAGATCCACGATCAGGACGCGCCGGCCCTCCTCGGCCATGGCAGCACCCATGTTGATCGTGGTGGTGGTTTTGCCCACGCCACCCTTCTGGTTGGCGATGGCGATCACACGCGGGCGATAGGACTCCGGAACCATTCCCTGCATCCTGCTGGCCCCAAGGCCGCAATGCAAGGACCCCTGTTCCACGTGAAACACCCGGGCCCCACCCGCTCAGAAAAGGGGCGCCGCCTGCTGTCGAGCGAAGCGGCGAGGGAACCGGTCGGCACAGGGTCCGACGGCACGCAGCGCCTGGTACCCCGCCGTACCACTGTGCCAGCGGGCCGCCGGCGCGAGACCCAAGGCACCGACGCCGTCGGCGGGCCACCGCTCACCGGCGTCATCCGGGGGCTCACTCACCACGAGCAGGCCCCCTGGCCGGAGCAGCGGTGCCGCACATTCAGCGGTGGGGCCCGGTGGGGCGAAACCACGTGCCGTCACCAATGCCACCGTGCCGCGCAGCGGGCCCCGGCCTACCTCGGCCGCATCGGCCTCGATGACGGCGACCCGGTCGGCCAACTCCAGGAGGCGCACCGCCCACTCCAGGAATCGGCACCGGCGGGCACCGCGGTCCACGAGATGCCAGTGACAATCGGTCTGCGCAGCCAACAGCAGCCCGGGAAGGCCGCCACCAGTCCCCAGATCCACCGCTTCGTCGTCCCGACCGGGCGATGCGGCCGCCTCCGGTCCACAACCAAGGAAGCCCGCGCTGTGCTCGGGCCCCTCGTGTGCCGCCGCCGGGGTCAGATAACCCTCAGCGACCGCTGCGTCGAGCACCTGCCTGACGCGTCCATCCATCTCGTTGGCCCTAGGGCCCGGGTCAGCCGGCGGTGGGCCGGATGATCACCCGCCGGTCCGTGTCGGAGCCCTCAGAGGTGGTCTCGACGCCTTCGATCTCCCCGACGGCGTCGTGGACGGCCTTGCGGTCGGCGGAACCCATCGGCTCAAGCGCCCTGGCCCGACCATCGGCCAGCACAGCCTCGGCCTGGGTCCGAGCGAAATCCTCGAGGAACGAGCGGCGACGCGCCCGGTAGCCGCCGATGTCGACGGTCAACGAACCGCTGGCCGCGCCATCGGACTTGCGTTGGATCAGGGTGCGGGACAGTTCGGTGATGGCCCGTACCGTCTCGCCCTGCGGCCCGATGGCCAGACCGAGGTTCAGGCCCTGAGCCTCAACGGTCAGGCGGTCCTCGTCGATCGTGCTCTGGACACGGGCCTCGAGGCCCATGCGGTCGAGTAGGCCGCCGACGAACTCTTCGGTGATGCCGGCCTGGGTCGGCAGATCCATCTTCTCCACGTCGCTTTGCTCCTTGCTCTCCCTGCCCCGTCGGGGCTCCGACGGCTGGCTCTGACGGCCACCGTTTCGATCATTGGCCTGTCCGCCCTGCTTGGCCTGTCCGCCCTGCTTGGCCTGTCCGCCCTGCTTGGCCTGCTTGGCCTGCTGGTCGGCACCCTTCGAGCTGCGCCCTCCCTGACGGTCACTCCGGCCACGGCCGCTTCGGCGGTCACGGTTCCGGTCCCGGCGTTCGGTCTTGGGACGGGGGCTGGTCGGGCGCACCCGGGCCCGCAGGCGAGCTTCCGTGCGCTTCAGGCCGAACATCGACTTGGACGCCTCAGCCAGTACCTCGAATTCCAGGTCGTCCTCGGCCACACCCAGGCGGTCCAGAGCAACATCCTTCGCGTCGTTGATGCTGACGCCGGTGGTTTCGATCCACTCCACGGGTCACTTCCTCTTCTTTTTCTTGCGCGACGAGCCCCCCGGCCGGGATGTGCCCGGAGGAGTGGTCCGACCCCCGCCCTTGCGGGCGGCCGGCGGTCGCTGGTCAGTGGGTTCGTTCGGGGTGCCGGTGGCCCGGCGGCCGAACAGGCCGCGGCGGGACTCCTTGACGGGACCTTTGCCTCGGGCCTTCGATGCGGGCGGCGTCTGCCGCTCGCTCGTGCTTTTCTGAGAATCATTCCTGTTTTCGCCTGCAGTGGTGCGGCGGCTGCGTGCCGAACCCTGGCCTCCGGCCTGACGCGGGCCCTGCTCCTGGCTGCCGGAGCCACCCTTCGAGTTCTTGCCGGTCTGGGGCTTCTTCGCCGGTTTCTCAGGCTTTTCGGCCTTGAGTGGCTCGGGGATCACCACCGCCGGGGCTTCCTGCCCGGGCCCGTACAGGGTCCGGGTGATGTAGGACTGCTGGGCGATGCGGTACAGGTTGGAGGCCACGAAGTACACGACCAGCGCCGCATCCAGCGAAAATGAGATCACCGGCAGGAAGAACGGCATGACCTTCATGATCATCTGCTGCTGTGGGTTGATCGACTGATCGGGGTTCCGGCCGCGGATCTGGCGCTGCTGGTACCACGAGCTGACGAACACCACCAGGATCAGGAGGACGTAGGGAAGGGCCGCACCCGTGGACTCGCTGAGTGCCCGGCTGGCCGACCGGGACAGATCGATCCCGAACGACACCATCTCGGTCTCGCCACTGAGATCCTTGAAAAGTTGGGAATCAGCGGCGATGTAGTCGGGGTAGAACGGCGACTTCACCCCGGGTACACCGGCAACCGCAGCGCCATCGGCCATCCGCCCAGCCGCCCAGCCCACACCGTCGCCCACGTCGGACAGGCGCCGGGTCAGGCCCCGCAGCACGTTGTACAACACGATGAACACCGGTGCCTGGATGAACAGCGGGAGGCACCCGCCCATCGGGTTGATGCCGTTGGCCTGGTAAAAGGCCATCATCTCCTTGTTCATCCGGTCCCGGTCGTTCTTGTACCGGGTCTGGATCTTCTTCATCTCCGGCTGGAGACGCTGCATCTTGATCATCGACCGCGTGCCCTTGAGGGTCAGCGGGGTGACGATGATCATCACCACGAGGGTGAGCAGCACGATGCTCAGCCCGTACGACGGGACCAGCCCGTAGAACCAGGCCAGCAGTTTGGCGATCAGGTCGAACATCTAGCGGGCCTCTTCGGTGGGTCGGGCGACAACGGGTGAACGGGAGCCGGTGAGGGGCACCGGATCCCACCCATGGCCGCCCCATGGGTGACAGCGGCACAGTCGTCCCATGATGAGACGGGTCCCACGGCCGGCTCCATGCTGCTCGAGGGCGTCGAGGGCGTAGTTCGAACAGGTGGGGACGAATCGGCACGGGGTCGGACGACCGGCAGCCAAGCGCTGGTAGCCACGGACCGCACCATGCAGAATCCGGGTCAAAACACCCAGTTCAGAAGTAGTTTTTCGGTTCATCGGGTGCCGCCCAACTCGTCGACGATCTCAGTCGTCAACCGGTGCATGGCTGCGAAATCGACATCGGCGGCACCGGGCATCACCCGGATCAGGTAGTCACCTGATGGCAGGCCGACGGGCCTGCGGGCCAGATCGTTCATGACGGCACGCAGCCGGCGGCGGATGCGGTTGCGGACCACCGCGTTGCCGACCGGTCGGCCGATGGCGTACGCCACACGCACGACGCCCGGCGTGGCGTCCACGGCCCGGAACCGGACCTGGAACGGACCACGACGGACGCTACGTCCTGCACGTCGAAGGGCATCGAAATCGCCCCGGAGTCCAAGTCGACCGATCAAGCGCTCAGGCGGGTTCGACCCTTCCGGCGTCGTGACTTGATGATGGCCCGACCCGCACGGGTGGACATGCGGTGCCGGAAGCCGTGCTTGCGGGCCCGCTTCCGGGTGTTGGGCTGGAACGTGCGCTTCATCTCGGATCTCCTGGCGCACAGCGGGTGTCATGAAGAGGAAGGAGCACCCGGCGTGCAGTCGATTTGGTTGGCCACCACCGCAGTGCCGTCCCGAAGTGGAGACGACCGACGCCCGGGCAGCCGCGAGACGTCGCCACGAGGCTACGGCCGCGCGCCCCCGCGCGCCAACCGTCGCGTGCGTATGCCGACGATCGATCTCATCGGCGCGGGCGGACGTCGGAGAAGTTTTCCACAATTGTCCACAGGCTCAGTGGATGAGCGATGCACCGTCGATGCGGCACGTTGCCCTTCCCCGCCAACGCTCCCTCCACTCACCCCCTGGCGCGAAACCCGGCATGAGCAGGTCGTTCCACGCGCGATATCCGCCCTTGCGCGGACCGTCCCTCCGGGTGCTACGTTGCCCGGCCCACACGAGGGGCGGAGAGGGCCTCCATCGGGGTTCGACCCCATGGGCGCCCCCTTTCCACAACTGATTCCACACCTGTGGACAACACGGAACGGAGTAGGGCGTTGATAGATGCGGAGCAATTGTGGGGGAGTTGTTCGGAGGCGATCAGGGCTCAGGTCTCCGACGTGGTCTGGCAGATGACCTTCAACTCGGCCGAAGCGGTCGCCGTCACCGACGACGAGTTGGTGCTCACCGTACCGAGCACCGTCGTCCGCGACCGGATCGAGGGCCGATACGCCCAACTGGTGGACGACGCGGTCGCCGAAGTGTCCGATGACCAACTGGTACTCCGCATCGAGGTCCGTACCGATGACGAGTTGTTGACCGGGCACGTGGCCGACGAGCTCGACTTCGGGGGCGCGCTCGCCGGGTCCGACACCGTCGAACCGGCCAACGAGACGATCCTCCCATCACCGTCGGACACTCCGGCCGCGACCACCGGCCGCGCCGGTGTCGACTCGGCCGAACCGTTCAGCGTCCGCCTCACGTTCGAGGACTTCATCGTCGGCTCGTCGAACCGGTTTGCCACCGCAGCGGCCCAAGCGGTGGCCGGCACCCCAGGTCGCAGCTACAACCCACTGTTCATCTACGGCGACGCCGGGCTGGGCAAGACCCACCTGCTGCACGCCATCGCCAACTACGTCCGCGATCACTACCCGAACCACCGGGTGCGTTATGTGTCCTCCGAAGTGTTCATGAACCGGTTCGTGGAGGCGATCCGCAACAAGACCCTCCCCGAGTTCAAACAGCACTACCGGGAGATCGACGTTCTCCTCGTCGACGACATCCAGTTCATGGAGGGCAAGCAGGGGCTCCAGGAGGAGTTCTTCCACACCTTCAACAGCCTCCACCAGGCTGGCGGCCAGATCGTCCTGTCGAGTGACCGATCGCCCGATGCCATTCCAACCCTCGAGGACCGGCTCAAGAGCCGCTTCAAAATGGGCCTGATCACCGATATCCAGCCGCCTGACATCGAGACCCGGTTGGCCATCCTCCGTAAGAAGTCCGAGGACGCCCCGTCGAACGTGCAGATCCCCGACGATGTGCTGTTGTTCATCGCCCAGAACGTCACCGACAACATCCGCGAGTTGGAGGGCGCCCTCACCCGGGTTACCGCGTTCGCCAGCCTCGACCAGGTGCCGTTGACCGAAGAGTTGGCCCGGTCGGTCCTCGCTGACCTGATCGGCACCAATCAGCCCCGCCCCATCACCCCTGAGGTGATCCTGGCCCGCACCTCCGAGATGTACGGGTTCAGCTACGACGATCTGATCGGTGGTAGCCGTCGTCGCCCCCTCGTCACGGCACGGCAGATCGCCATGTACGTGTTCCGCGATCTCACCGAGTTGAGCTACCCGGCCATCGCCAAGGAGTTCGGCGGCCGCGACCACACCACGGTGATCCACGCCGTCGACAAGATCAGCCGGTTGATGGCGGAACGGCGCGAGATCTACGACCAGGTCACGGCACTGACCGCGGCGATCAAGACCGGGGACTGACCGGTGGACCGGTTGTGGACAACCATCGGAACACCCACAGCACCTCGGCCCCGGCCAGATCGGGTTGGGGACGACGGTGGACGGCGGGTGGATTTCGAAACTCAGGGCGACCTGCGACAATGACCGCTCATCCACAATCCACAACGCCTACTGTCCTCACTACCTGATCTACCCACCTTCGAACCGAAAGTGATCTGCCTGTGAAGTTTCGCTGCGAACGAGATGTCCTGGACCGGGCGTTCTCCATCGCCGGCCGTGCGGTTTCGGCTCGAGGTGCACCACACCAGGTCCTGGCCGGTCTGCGTCTCAGCCTGACCGGTGACGTATTGAACGTCACGGGCAGTGATCTGGATCTGACCATCGACGTACAGGTCGATGTGGGAGGTCAGGAGGACGGCGTCACGGTCCTGCCGGCCAAACTGGCCAGCGACATCGTGCGAGCGCTCGACAGCGGCCAGGTCGAGGTCGCAGTCGACGACGACGGTGCCCGGGTCGCCGCCGGAAGGTCTGACTTCAGCCTGCGGACCATGTCCGCCGAGGAGTTTCCCCGTCTCGAGGCATCGGTCGGTGACTCGGTCACCCTCGACGCGGCCGGTGTTGCTGCCGCCCTCGACCAGGTGGTCACCGCCGCCAGCGGCGACGACTCGCGTCCGATCCTCACCGGTGTCCTGCTGGCCGCGGAGAATGACGGCCTCCGGTTCGTCGCCACCGACTCCTACCGCCTGGCGGTACGCGACCTTCCCGGTACGGAGATCCTGGGCGGTGACCAGACGGTGCTGGTGCCGTCCCGGGCCCTCGAGGCCCTGGGGAAGCTGCTCGCTGACGCCGAGGACCTGACCGTGTCGTTGGGCGACCGCGAAGCCATGTTCGAGGTGGACGGCGTCCGGATCGTGACCCGTCTCATCGAAGGCGAGTTCCCGAACTACCGGGGCCTGATCCCTGACGACCACCCGAACAGCCTGGTCGTCGAGCGGGCCGCCCTGGTCGACGCGCTTCGCCGGGTTCGGCTGCTCGCCCAGGAGAACACACCGGTGCGGCTGTCGATGTCCGCCGACGGCCTCGAGTTGATCGCCATCACCCAGGATGTCGGCCAGGCCCGGGAGACCATCGACGCCGAGTACACCGGCGAGGATCTGACAGTGGCATTCAACCCGGGATACTTCCTCGACGGCCTCGAGGTGTCGCCGGGGACATCGGTCCGGCTGGAGACCATCGACGCGTTGCGCCCGGCGGTGGTGCGAGGTGTCGACGACGACCAGTTCCTGTACCTGCTGATGCCGGTTCGCGTGACCTGATCCGTCTGGTTGCGACATGCCGGTCCGTCGGCTCTGGCTCGAGAACTACCGCAACCACGAATCACTCGACCTATCCCTTCCCGACGGGATCACGGCGATCGTCGGGGAGAACGGTGCCGGCAAGACGAGCGTGCTGGAGGGCCTGGCCTGGCTGTCCAGCGGTTCGTCCTTCCGGGGCGTGCCCACCGAGGCGCTGATCCGGCACGGCACCGAGCGGGCGGTGGTCCGTGCTGAGGTTACCGACGGGTCCCGGACGGTGCTGCTCGAAGCCGAGTTGACGACGGTCGGACGCAACCGGATCCAAGTGAACCGCAACCCGGTGGGTCGGCTCCGGGAGCTCCTCGGCCATTTCCGAGCCACCGTGTTCGCCCCCGACGACCTGTTCCTTGTCAAGGGCGGCCCGGCGCTACGCCGCGGGTATCTCGACGACCTGCTGGTTGCGATGCACCCCCGACACCACGAACTCCGGACCGACCTCGACCGGATCCTGCGACAGCGCAACACCCTGCTCAAGCAGGCCCGGGGGCAGGCCACCATGGAGATCGCGGCGACCCTCGACGTCTGGGACGCCAAGCTGACCGCTGTCGGTGAGGATCTGGTCCGGGCCCGGCGGTCCCTCATCACGGAGCTGGCACCGGTGTTCGCCGAGGTGCTGTGCGCCCTGACCGGTCGAACAGCCCGGGTCTCGCTGCGGTACATGGCCGACTGGGATGAGGCCGGCGGGCTGGCCGAAGCGTTGGCGGCCTCCCGGGACGACGACCTCCGCCGGGGCGTCACGACGACGGGTCCCCACCGGGACGAGGTCGAGATCCGGCTTGCCGGCCTCCCGGCCCGCATCCAGGCGTCGCAGGGTGAACAGCGGTCCCTGGCCCTCGCCCTGCGTCTGGCCGGCCATCGCGTGGTCGGCGACCGCACCGGAACCGAGCCGGTGATCCTGCTCGACGACGTGTTCTCCGAGTTGGACACCGACCGGGCCACCGCGCTCGTCGAACTCCTGCCCGACTGCCAGACGCTGCTCACCTCGGCCGGGGTGTTGCCGGCCGGTGTCCAGACCCCGAACGTGGTCAGGATCTCCGCTGGCCGGGTGGCGGACCCAGAATGAGTGATCCCGGACCGGTCCCGATCAGGGCCAGCCTCGAACGGCTGATGGCGGGCATGGGCGCGCCCGAGATCGAGGCCACGACGTCCATCGTCGAGGCCTGGCCGGAGATCGTGGGACCCGAGTTGGCCACCCGCATCGAGGCGGTCGGCGTCCGCGGATCCGAGTTGGTGATCCTGGTGCGGGACCCGGCCTGGGCCGGCCAGATCGCCTGGCTGGAGGCCGAGTTGTTGCAGCGGGTCGAGGCGTTGGTGGGCCCTGATCGGATCACCGCCGTACGGGCCCGGGTGGCTCGCAGATAGGGGCTCCGACGGGCCCCGACGCGGGGGGTTTCGGGCCGGGCAATGCCGTCGAATCCTACGGTGTCGCTGCTACACTGGCTGGGTCGTGTTCGTACCCTCTGACCTGCGGTTTTTCACCGCCATCCAGCCGAAAACGACACGGTTTCCCCGACCAGCCAGCCAACGGGAAATCCACCTGCCGGAGCGTGTCGGATGACCAGTGCGGAAGCCTCCTACAGCGCAGCGGACATCACGGTTCTGGAGGGACTCGAAGCGGTCCGCAAGCGGCCCGGCATGTACATCGGGTCCACTGGTCCGACCGGCCTCCACCACCTGGTGTGGGAGGTCGTCGACAACTCGGTCGACGAGGCCATGGCCGGCCACTGCTCGCACATCGCGGTCACCCTGCTGGCCGACGGCGGGTGCCAGGTCGTCGACGACGGCCGCGGCATCCCGGTCGACCGGCACCATCAGTATGAGGAACTGACCGCCGCCGAAGTGGTGCTCACCGTCCTGCACGCCGGCGGCAAGTTCGGCGGCGAGGGGTACAAGGTGTCGGGCGGGCTCCACGGGGTCGGCATCTCGGTCGTGAACGCCCTGTCGTCCCGGGTCGAGGTGGAGATCGACCGCGACGGCATACGGCACTCCATGGACTTCGCGGGCGGCGGCCAGCTCGTCACCCGGCTCCACGAGGTTGGCCCGTCCCCCGATGGGCGAACCGGCACCACCGTCCGTTTCTGGCCCGATCCCGACATCTTCGACGAGGTCCGGTTCCGCACCCAGACGCTGCTCGAACGATTCCAGATGATGGCGTTCCTGAACCGGCGTCTTGAGATCACGATCCGCGACGAGCGAGATGACGAGCCCGACACCGTGTCGTACCGGTACGACGGCGGCATCAAGGACTTCGTCGCCCACGCCAACCGGTCCCGGGAGTCACTGTTCTCGTCCGTCGGCTACTACGAGCAGCAGGACAACGGCCACGAGGTCGAGGTGGCTTTCCAGTGGCACACCGGGTTCAACACCGACGGGCTGCACTCGTTCGCCAACGGCATCAACACCATCGAGGGTGGCATGCACGAGGAGGGCTTCCGCAGTGCGCTCACCGGGGTGATGAACCGCCATGCTCGGGCCCGGGGCCTACTCAAGGACAAGGACGACAACCTGCAGGGCGAGGACATCCGGGAGGGCCTGACCGCCATCGTCAGCGTCCGGTTGGCCGAGCCGCAGTTCGAAGGCCAGACCAAGTCCAAGTTGGGCAACGTCGAGATCCGGTCCCTGGTCCAGCGGGCCACCAACGAACGGTTGGGCGAATGGCTCGAGGAGCACCCCTCTGAGGCCAAACGCATCCTCCAGAAGGCCGTCAACGCCCAGCGGGCCCGCATCGCCGCCCAGGACGCCCGCAAGTCGGCTCGCCGCAAGTCGGCGTTGGATGGTGCCGGCATGCCCGACAAGCTCAAGGACTGCACCTCCCGCGAACCCCGCGAATCCGAACTGTTCATCGTCGAGGGTGACTCGGCCGGCGGGTCGGCGGTGCAGGCCCGCGACCCCCGCACCATGGCCATCCTCCCGATCCGGGGCAAGATCCTGAACGTCGAGCGGGCGCGCCCCGACAAGATGCTCAAGAACAACGAGATCCAGACCCTCATCCAAGCGGTGGGGGCCGGATTCGGTGACGAGTTCGAGGTGGAACGCATCAGGTATCACAAGGTGATCCTGCTATGCGACGCCGATGTCGACGGCAGCCACATCCGGACGCTGTTGCTCACGTTCTTCTTCCGTCAGATGCGATCCCTGGTCGAGAAGGGGCACGTCTATATCGCCCAACCGCCGCTGTACTCCACGGTGGTTGGCCGGGAGAAGATCTACCTGAAGGACGATCACGCCAAGGACGCCTTCCTCGTCGAGCACCCCAAGCACAAGCGGGAGTTCCAGCGGTTGAAGGGCCTCGGCGAAATGGACTTCGACGAACTGCGGTCCACGACCATGGATCCCGCCACCCGCAGCCTGTTGCAGGTGTCCGTCGAGATGGAGGCCATCGCCGGCGACGTGTTCTCGGTGCTGATGGGCGACGACGTCGAGAGCCGCAAGCAGTTCATCCAGGCCAACGCCCAGGACGTCCGCTTCCTGGACATCTGAGAACCCCATGAGCGATACCACCGACACCCCCATGAACGAGGACCCGACGGGCGCCATCGAGCCGATCGAGATTCAGGTCGAGATGGAGCAGTCGTTCCTCGACTACGCCATGTCGGTCATCGTTGCCCGGGCCTTGCCCGACGCCCGTGACGGCCTCAAGCCGGTGCACCGGCGGATCCTGTGGGGCATGTACGACCTGGGTGCCCGCCCGGACCGGCCCACCATGAAGTGCGCCCGGGTGACCGGTGAGGTCATGGGCAAGTACCACCCGCACGGTGACCAGGCCATCTACGACGCCCTGGTCCGCATGGCCCAGCACTTCAGCCTGCGCCATCCGGTGGTCCACCCCAAGGGCAACTTCGGGTACTCCCCCGACGATGCGGCGGCTGCGGCCCGCTACACCGAATGCCGCCTCGACCCCATCGCCCTGGCCCTGCTCGACGGCATCGACGAGGACACCGTCGACTTCGGCGACAACTACTCGGGGGAGTTCACCGAACCCAACGTGCTGCCGGCCCGGTTCCCGAACCTGCTGGTCAACGGCAGCCAGGGCATCGCCGTCGGCATGGCCACCAACATCCCCACCCACAACCTGGGTGAGGTGATCGACGCCACCGTCCACCTGATCGACCACCCCGACGCCGGCCCCGACGAGCTCATGGCCCATCTGCCGGGTCCCGACTTTCCCACGGGTGCCCTCATCCTGGGACGGGCCGGCATCCGTGAGGCCTACCGCACCGGGCGGGGCAGCATCCGGATGCGGGCCCGCACGGAGATTGAGGAGGGCCCGCGGTCGAACCGCATCGTGGTCACCGAACTGCCGTACCAGGCCAGCCCGAACCAGATCATGTCCAAGATCCGCGACCTCGTCGACGCCCGTGAGATCGACGGCATCGCCGACGTCAACGACGAATCCGCACAGGGTGCCACCCGCATCGTCGTGACGTTGAAACGCGACGCTGCGCCCCTCGTGATCCTGAACAACCTGTTCAAGCGGACCCCGTTGCAGGCCACGTTCTCGGTCAACGCCGTCGCTCTCGTCGACGGGGTGCCGCGGACGCTGAACCTGCGTGACGCCCTGGTGGCGTACGTCAGCCATCAGGTCGAGGTGGTGCGCCGGCGCTCCGAGTTCCGATTGGACCGGGCCCGGGCCGAAGCCCACATCACCGAAGGCCTCCTGAAGGCACTCGACGTCATCGATGCCATCATCGCCCTCATCCGCGGATCCGCCGACCGCGGTGCAGCCCGCGACGGCCTGATGGGCGAGACGTTCGGGTTCAGCGAGATCCAGGCCAACCACATCCTCGACATGCAGCTGGCTCGCCTCACCCGACTGGGACGGACCACCCTCGAGGAGCGCCTGGCCGACCTATACACGACCATCGCCGACCTCGAAGCCGTGCTGGCCGACGAGGGCCGGCTGATGGGGCTCATCAAGGACGAGCTGATCGAGCTCCGCGACGAATTCGCCACGCCACGGCGCAGCGAGATGATCGCCGACCCCGGAGAGCTCGACATCGAAGACCTCATCGACGACGAGGAGCTCGTGTTCACCATGAGCGCCTCGGGCTACGTCAAGACGGTGTCGACCACCGAGTTCCGCACCCAGGGGCGAGGAGGGCGCGGGATCGCCGCCGCCCGGTTGAAGAACGAGGACGCCGTCGCCCATCTCATCCACACCACGGCCCACGCCTACCTGTTGTTCTTCTCGACCCGGGGGCGTGTGTACCGGCTCAAGGCCCACGAGGTCCCATTGGCCGGCCGCACCGCCCGTGGCACGGCGATCGTCAACCTGCTGCCGCTGCAACCCGGTGAACGGATCCAAGCGGTGGTCGACACCCGTGACTACGAGACCCAGCGGTTTCTCGTGTTCTCGACCCGGTCGGGCCGGGTCAAGAAGACCCGGTTCACGGCCTACGACTCATCGCTCAAGGCGGGGCTCATCGCCATCAAGCTCAACGACGGCGACGAGCTCGTCGACGTGGTCCCGACCAGCGGCGACGACGACCTGCTGCTGGTGTCGGCTACGGGGCAGACCTTGCGGATCGCCGAATCCGACATCCGGGCCATGGGACGCGACGCGGCCGGCGTCATCGGCATGAAGTTCCGCGACGACGACGAGTTGGTCTCCTGTGCGGTGGCCCGTGCCGGAGCGACCGTGCTGCACCTCACGAGCGAGGGTTACGGCAAGCGCACCGAACTCGACGAATTCGCCCGCAAGGGGCGCGGCGGACTCGGCGTGCGGGGGATCCGCACCACCGACAGCCGTGGCCGGGTCGCCGGGGCCGTCATGGTGGTCGAAGGCGACGACATCTTCGCCGTCACCACGGGTGGTGTGATCATCCGTATGCCGGTTGCCGACATCTCGGTGCAGGGCCGTGATGCCACCGGGGTCCGGGTCATGACGCCCGACGACGCTCACGAGGTCGCCGCGGTGTCGGTCGTTCCGGCCGAATCCGAGGGTTCGATCGAGCCCGACGAGCGCTGAATCCGCGGCCGGTCCACCGGCCATCCACTTCCTCCTCCAGAGCAGATGCCGGCCGGTGCCGGCGGCACGTGAGGAGATGCCCATGATCGATTCGGACCGTGGCCAGGTGTTGCCGTTGGCTGCCTTGCTGGTGGTGCTGGCCGTCGGCTTGGCCGTTCTGGCCGGGGAGCTGGGGGCGATCTCCGGCGAGCGGGCCCGGGCCCGGACCGCGGCCGATGCCGCCGCTCTAGCCGCCGCCGTCGAACGGGGTGATGGTGAGCCCGTGGCCCGCCTCTTCGCCTCGGTCAACGGGGCCGTCCTCGAGTCGTACCGGTGGGTGGATGGTGAGGTGACGGTGGTGGTCCGGGTCGGACGGGCCCGGGCTGTCGCCAGCGCTCGGGGAGTGGCGACGGTCGAGAATGCCCCGGCCGGGGGATCTACTGGTGGCGCCCGGGGCGAACGTCGACCGACCCGACCACCGACCTAGACTCACCGGTCGTGGCCGACGAGAATGACGAGACGGACTTCGACGACGCCGACCCGTCGGGCGAACCCTCAGGGACCGGTGCCGATCCGGCGGAGCCGGCCGACCCGTCGCCCGTCGCCGGTTCCGATCTCGACGAGTTGTTCCGGCAGTCGCCGGCCCCGACCGGATCCGACGCGGCCGACCCGTCGGAGCCGGCCGATGAACCCGATCAACCCACGGTCGTCGATGTGCCCGTTGAGGCAGGGCCGGCGACCACCGGCGCCCGGCTCGAGGATCTGTTCGCCAGTGGGCGTGACGATGAAACCCTGGCCGGCGACCCTTCGGATGGAGTGACCGACGCGAACGGAGAGCTCCCGGCTGGACGGCGTCTGGGGCGGCGCCAGGGCGCCAAGGCCGACGCGGCTCGGGCCGCGAAGGCCGAGCGCATCACCGGCCGTGAGCGGTCCGGGTACCGGGTGCGCCGGGTCCGGCGCCTGCTTCGGCACATCGAGCCCTGGTCAGTGCTCAAGATCGGCCTGGTCTTCTACCTGTGTGTCTGGGGAATGGCCGTCATCGCCACCTCCATGGTCTGGGGGGCGGCCAGCGACGCCGGCACCGTGGACAAGGTGGAGCGGTTCATCGAGCAGCTGTTCGCCCTTGAGACCTTCGAGTTCGACACCGAGCAGATCTTCCGGGCGTTCGTGTTGGGGGGCCTCGTCATGGTGGTCGGTGGCACGGCGGTGACGGTGGTGCTCGTCGTCGTCTTCAACCTCATCAGCGACCTGATGGGCGGGATCCGGTTCACGATGATCGAAGAGGAGACGGCGGTCCGGCGTCGCAAGGTGCGGTCCGGCGAACGGGTCCTGCCCACGGCACGGTCCGGCGAACGGGGCCCTCCCGACGGGTAGCGCCGGTGCCCGGCCGCCGATACCGTGCCCGCACTGCGGGGCTATAGCTCAGTCGGTTAGAGCGCACCCCTGATAAGGGTGAGGTCGCTGGTTCGATTCCAGCTAGCCCCACGCCGGTTCGCAACGTGCCGACGCGGACCCGTGAAGGAGTGACCAGCCATGATGCGCACGATCAGGCGGGCCATGGCGGCCATCTCGGTGGCCGCGGCGGTGGCTGGGGCGTTGCGCATCACGGGTGGAGGCGGGCTTCCTCGTGGTTCCGGGGGCTGGCGACCTCTCCGTGGACCCGGTCTTCGCTGATGCGGGTCGCCGTACTCGGTGCCGGAGCGGTCGGTGCTCGGGTGGCCCGTCAGCTGTTGACCGGCGACGCGGTCGATCGGATCGTTCTACGGGACACCGATGCCGAGCGCCTGGCCTGGGTGGCTCGAACGCTCGGTGATCGGGTCGAGATCCAGCACCACCCGTTTCCGTCGGCACTCGACGCCGACCTTGTGGTGGTCGCCACCCCGGGTGGCACCCAGTTGCCCGCCGTGCTCGACGCCGTCGACCGGGGCCAAACCGTGATCGCAACGGGTGACGGTCTGGCGGAGACCGTGGGGATGCTCGGCGCCGCCGAGCTGGCCGGCCGGGCCGGAACCCCGGTGGTGTTGGGGGCCGGGTTCGCCCCGGGCCTCAGCTGTGTCCTCGCCATGCACGGGGCGGCGTGGCTGGATCGGGTCGACGAGGTGCATGTGGCCAAGGTCGGGACCGGAGGTCCGGCCTGCGCCCTGGTCCACCACCGGGCGTTGAGCAGGCTGGCCTATGACTGGCGGGACGGCGAGTGGGTGCGCAGACCGGGGGGCTCGGGGCGGGAATTGTGCTGGTTCCCCGAGCCGGTCGGACCCCACGACTGCTACCGGGGGGCGTTGGCCGGTCCGGTGTTGCTGCACCATGCGCTTCCGGACGTCGGATGGATCACCTCCCGGGTGGCGGCGACCCGTCGCGACCGGTTGACGGCACCGATGCCGATGCTGGCACCACCCCATTCGGAGGGCGGCCCGGGCGCGATCCGGGTCGAATTGCGCGGTCAGCGGGCCGGTGCCCACGAGGTCGTGGTGCTCGGCGCGGCCGAGCGACCGGCGGTGGCCGCGGCCATGGTGGCGGCGACGACCGCCGAATGGGCGTTGGACGGCCGGTTGTCCGTCCGCGGCATGGCCGGCCTGGGCGAGATGGTCGACCCGGTCGGGTTCCTGCACGATCTCGGGGCGCGTGGGCTCCAGGTCGAGGTGTTCGAGGGCGATCATGTGGCGGCCTGACCGGTGGGGCCTGGCCGCCCTGCTCGCCGTGGCGGCACTGGTCGGGGTGTCGTGCGGCGACAGCAGTGTCGCGCCCGATCCCACGGTGCCCACGACGGTGGAGGAGCCGGTGGTCGACGGGTCGACGACCACGACCATCGATCTCGACGACATTCCCGGCGTCGAGCACCTGGTGATCACCAGCCGCGACCACACGACCGACGACGTCGACTATCCGACGGTGCCGCCGGCCGGTGGAGACCATCTGGGGGTGTGGCACAACTGTGGCATCTACACGGTGCCCCTCCACGACGGCGCCGCGGTGCACACGATGGAGCACGGCACGGTGTGGGTGACTTACGAGCCCGGCATCGGGCCGACGGCCATTCTGGAGTTGACCGAGGCACTGGCCCACCACGAGAAGTTGCTGGTGTCGCCCTACGAGGGCCAGCCGGCCCCGGTGATCGCCACGGCGTGGGGTCGTCGCCTCGAGATGGACGACATCGACGATCCGCGTCTGGCCGCGTTCATCGAGGCCTTCACTGACGGTGACTACTCACCGGAGCCGGGGGTTCGCTGTACCGGCGCCATCGGCGTGCCGCCCGACCAGCCGTTCGTGGCCCCCGACGGGTCAACGCCCGACGAGTTCGAGGATCGGATGCAGCAGGTGGGGATTGGTGGCGACGGCATCGCCCCCGTCGGCGGTGGCGATGCCTGACAGATCGGTGAACACCCCGCCGGCTTCCGGCAGGATGGTGAGCATCGGGGCCACGTCCCACCGGCTGACGATGGGGTCGACCATGGCGTCGGCCCGACCGGTTGCCACCAGCACGTAGCCATACGAATCGCCCCAGGTGCGGATGACCGTGTCGTGGCCGACGAACGCGTCGAGGTGGGCGGCTGACGGCCAGTAGTCGATGCCGCTGGTCACGATGCATGCGCCGTGGAGGTCGCGGCGATCGGCCACCCGGGTCGGCTGGCCGTCGTGGAAGCAGCCGCGGCCCCGTCCCGCCCAGACGCACTCGTCCAGGGCCGGCATGTTGATCACGCCGACCGCCGGCCCGTGCTCGTCCTCGAGGGCGACCAGGTTGCCGTAGAGCGGTACCCCATGGATGAACGACTGGGTGCCGTCGATGGGGTCGAGGATCCAGGTACGGCCGCTCGTTCCCGGTGTGTCGGTCTCCTCTTCACCGACGATGCCGTCGTCGGGATGGGTGGCCCGGATGTGTTCCCGGAGCAGCCTTTCGGCGCCCCGGTCGGCCGCGGTGACGGGTGTGCCGTCGTCCTTGCCGTCGACGTCGAGGTCGGGGTTTCCGAAGTGGCGGAGGGTGAGGGCACCGGCATCCCGGGCGATGGCCACGGCGAAGTCGACGAGGGCGGGGTCGACCGGTGGGCGGGGGTCGTCGCTCATGGCCGGTCAGCCTAGGTGTCGGGCTGGACCGTGGGTGGCTCCAGGCGCGGGGAAGCCCCGGCCCGGGGACCAGCGGGCCGGGGCGGGTTCCCGCTCTGGGATCAGGCGGTGATCGTGACCGGCGTGCCGAGGGGCAGCAGGTCGTTCAACTCGAGGACGACGTCATTGGGCAGGCGGATGCATCCGTGGGAGGCGGCGTTGCCGATCGAATCGGGCTGGTTGGTTCCGTGGATGCCGATCTGGCCGGGGCCGCCAGCGAACTCCGAGAGGGTGTCGGAGAAGGCCGAGGTGCCAAAGGCGATGGGCCCGTAGGAGCCTGACGGGTTGCCGGTGAGCAACTTGTCGGTCAGGAAGTACTTGCCGGTCGGGGTGGGGTTCTCGTCGGTGCCGATGGCGACCGAGGAGCTGACGAGGATCTCGTCGTCGCCGTCCAGGACGGTGATGGTGCGGTCCGAGAGGTCGATCTCGACCCGGAGGGACACGGTCCGCAGCTCGACCTGGTCGGCGTGCACCCATCCGGTGGTGCCGTTGGGGCGGACCGGGAGGCTGACGTTGTACCAGTCGCCGTCGATTTCGTTGACGAGGAACACGGTGGTCGAGCCGTAGTCGGTCTTTTCGCCGAACGACCATGAGGGGTCGGCGTCACTGGGGTCGGTGTAGGCGTCGACCCCGCCTTGGGCCCGGGCGACGTAGGTGGAGTCGTCTTCGACCACCGCGGGGACCTCGGTGGTGGTGGGGGCCGGGGCGGGAGCC
>CAZPGL010000025.1:0-32039 GCA_964586175.1 uncultured Microthrixaceae bacterium
GGTTGGGGGCGATGTGCTCCTCGTAGACCGCGGCCTGGTCGGTGTCGGGCAGCAGAATCATGATGACGTCGGCCCACGCCGAGGCGTCGGCGATCGACTTGACCTCGAGGCCGGCCTCGGTGGCCTTGGCGACCGAACTGGACGTCTCGCGCAGCCCGACGCACACGTTGACGCCCGACTCCTTCAGGTTCAGGGCGTGGGCATGGCCCTGGGAGCCGTAGCCCAGGATCGCCACCTTCCGGTCGGCGATGGCCGCCCGGTTCACGTCGTTCTCGTAGTACACGTTGGCCACGGGGTTCTCCTGGCTGGTTCTGTCTCGGATGATTGGACTGGCTGGACTGGTTGAACTCGGCAGGCCGGTCAGACGACCGGCTCGTCGAGGTTGGCCAGGGCGACCCGGCCGGTGCGCTGCAACTCCACGATGCCGTAGGGGCGCAGCAGATCCTCGAAATCGTCGACCCGGGACGGCGAGCCGACGAGCGACAGCATCATCGAGTCGGCGCCGACGCTCATCACCTTGCCTCCGGCCCGGTCCAGTTGCTCGACGATCTCGTCGCGGCCATCGGGCTCGACAGCCACCGTGACAAGCATGAGCTCGCGTTCGACGGCCTGACCCGGCTGCAGCTCGCGGATCTCGACCACGTTGATCAACTTGTCGAGCTGCTTGACGACCTGTTCCAGCGGGGCCGACTCGACGTCGACCACCACGGTGATGCGGCTCAGGTGCTCGTCGTCGGTGGGGGCCACGGCCAGCGACTCGATGTTGAACGCCCGGCGGGCGAACAGACCGGCCACCCTCGCCAGCACGCCGGACTTGTTCTCGACGGTGACGACCAGGGTGTGGTAGCGGTGCTGCGGGGCGTGGATGTTCATCGAAGGGTCCTAGCGTCGGTCAACGCGGGAGCGGCGTGCACGGTCATCGGGGCTGATGCTCCTGGGAGGGCGGCACCACCAGATCGGAGTTGGTGGCCCCCGACGGGACCATCGGGTACACCTTCTCCGACGCCAGCACCCGGAAGTCGATGACGACCGGGCGGTCGTCGATCTCGTTGGCCTTGGCGATGGCCGCCTCCACCTCGTCGGGGTCGTCGACCCGCATGGCCTCGCAGCCCATCGACTGGGCCCACATCTTGTAGTCGGGCACGTCCTTGGACAGGAACACCTCGGAGTAGCGCTCGTCGTAGAACATCTCCTGCCACTGGCGCACCATGCCCAGGTACGAGTTGTTGAGCAGGGCCACCTTGACCGGAATGTTCTCGACGGTCGCCGTCACCAGCTCCTGGGCGGTCATCTGGAAGCAGCCGTCACCATCGACGGCCCACACCATCTTGTCGGGGCAGCCCACCTTGGCCCCGATGGCCGCCGGGATGGAATACCCCATGGTGCCCAGGCCACCGGAGTTGATCCAGGTGTAGGGGTGGTCGAAGGTCCAGTACTGGCTGGCCCACATCTGGTGCTGACCCACCCCGGAGGCGACGATGGTGTCGTCGGGGGCCAGGTCGCGCAACTTTTCGACCACGAACTGGGGCTTCAGGGCCTCGCCGGGCTGGGCGGCTTCGTAGGTGAGGGGGAACCGCTCCTGCCAGCCACTGATACGCGACCGCCAGGCGTTGCGGTCGGTGTCGCCGACGCCATCGGTGGCGAGCACCCGGGTCATGGCCTCGATGGCCACCCGGCAGTCGCCCTGGATGGCCACGTCGGGGCGGCGCACCTTGCCCAACTCGGCCGGGTCGATGTCGACGTGGATGATGCGGGCGTCGGGGGCGAACCCGTCGAGGCGGCCAGTGACCCGGTCGTCGAAGCGGGCACCGAGGGCGATGAGCAGGTCGGCCTCCTGCATGGCGGTCACCGCGGTGAAGTTGCCGTGCATGCCGGGCATGCCCAGGCACAGGTCGTGGCTGTCCGGGAACGCTCCGCGGGCCATGAGCGTGGTCACGACGTGGATACCGGTGAGTTCAGCGAGGTCGCGCAGCGCCTCGGCGGCCCGGGACTTGAGGATGCCGCCGCCGATGTAGAGCACGGGGCGCTCGGCGGCCCGGATCATGGCGACGGCCGCGGCGATGGCGTCCGGGTCGACGGCCGTCTGGGGTCGGTACCCGGGGAGGTCCATCTCGAAGTCGTCGGTCCATTCGAGGGCCGAACGGGGGTTGGCGGGGTCGACGATGTCCTTGGGGATGTCGACCAACACTGGCCCGGGGCGACCCGTGGTGGCGATGTGGAACGCCTCTTTGATGGTGCGGGGAATGTCGGCGGCCTCGGTGACGAGGAAGTTGTGCTTGGTGATCGACGACGTGATGCCGGTGGTGTCGCACTCCTGGAAGGCATCGGTGCCGATGGCCGCCGTGGGCACCTGTCCGGTGACGACGACCATGGGCACCGAGTCGAGGTAGGCGTCGCACAGCGGGGTCACGATGTTGGTGGCCGCCGGACCGCTGGTCACCATCGCCACACCAGGGCGGCCGGTGGCGTGGGCGTACCCGGAGGCCATGTGGCCCGCCCCCTGCTCGTGGCGCACCAGGATGTGGCGGATCGACGAATCGATGATCGGGTCGTAGACCGGCAGGATGGCCCCGCCGGGCAACCCGAACATCACGTCGACACCCTCGTTCTCGAGGGCACGGATGAGGGCTTGACCGCCGTCGATCGTCATGGTGGCTCCGGGCTCTGGGGGGGTGGGTCGGGGAAGAGGTGGGTCGGTGGTCAGGGGATTCGGGTCGAAAAGCGGAACGACCTCCCGGGGGAGGGAGGTCGGGGCACACGAACGGTCGGCGATGACGCCGCGTGCCTACGGCAGTACCAGTACCTCGGTGGTGACGGTCGCCTGCATGGGGGACAAGTATCGCCGGGTGTGCCGCCGGCCACAACCCGGCGGGCACCATGATGGGGACGACCCACCGGCACCGACGGAGCCCGTATGACCCGCCCACGGACCGGCATCCAGCCCGGCTCGTTCGATCCCCCAACGGCAGCCCACCTGGCGATCGCCGAGGCGGCCCGACGGCAGCGCGACCTGGACCGGGTGGTGTGGGCGGTGTCCCGACGCCCGTTGGGCAAGGAGGCCGGAGGGCGGACGGCTTTGGGAGACCGGTTGGCGGTGTTGGAGGCGGTGGCAGATGCCTATCCGTGGCTGGCCATCGAGGTCACCGACCTGGTGCTCATCGCCGACCTGGCCGCCGGTCTCGACGTGGTGGTCATGGGGGCCGACAAGTGGCATCAGGTCCACGACCCGGCGTTCTACGGCGGCGATCCCGCGGCCCGGGACGCCGCGGTGGCCCGCCTGCCGGAGGTCGCGGTTGCTCCCCGGCCGCCGTTCACGGTGCCCGACGGGTTGGCCCTGGACCTTCCGGCCTGGATTGGCGACCAGTCGTCGACCCGGGCCGTGTCGACCGACCCGTCGATGATGCTGCCCGAAGCGCTGGCCTCCGGCCTGTGGAGCACCCCTCCCAGGTGACAAGGGGCCTGTCCCCCTGTCACTTGGGCTACGCCTGGGTGACGGCGCCCTTTTCGGCGCCCTGGGCCAGAGCGGCGTACTTGGCGAGGAAACCCGACGTGTAACGGGGCTCGAACGGCTTCAGGTCAGCCCGCCGCTCGGCCAGCTCGGCATCGTCGACCATGAGATCCATGGTGTGGGCCCGCACGTCGATGACGATGCGATCGCCCTCGGCGACCAGCGCGATGGGGCCACCGTCGACGGCCTCGGGCGCCACGTGGCCGACACAGAACCCGTGGGTGCCGCCGGAGAACCGGCCATCCGTGATGAGGGCGGCGTCGCCACCCCGCCCAGCACCCTTCATGGCTCCGGTGATGGCCAGCATCTCGCGCATGCCCGGACCGCCCTTGGGGCCCTCGTACCGGATCACCACGATGTCGCCGGCCTCGATACGGTCGCCAAGCACTGCCTCCATGGCGGCGTCCTCGCCGTCGAACACCCGGGCCCGGCCCTCGAACCGGTCCACGTCGATACCGGCCACCTTGACCACCGCTCCCTCCGGGGCCAGCGACCCCCGCAGCACGGCGATGCCGCCGATGTCGTGAATGGGATCGCCGAAGGCGTGAATGACCTCGCCGTCGGGAGCCGGAGCGTCGAGCAGGGCCAGGTTCTCGGCCACGGTGCGTCCGGTGACCGTGGGCTCGTCGCCGTGCAGCAGGCCCTCGTCGAGCAGCATCTGCATCACGACCGGCACACCACCGATGCGGTCGATGTCGACCATGTGGTAGTTGCCGTGTGGCTTGGTGTCGGCCAGATGGGGCACGCGCTCCCCCACCCGGTTGAAGTCCTCCAACTCGAGCTCGACACCGGCCTCGAAGGCGATGGCCAGCAGATGGAGCACGGCGTTGGTGGAGCCGCCGAGGGCCATGACCACGGCGATGGCGTTCTCGAACGCCGCCTTGGTCATGATCTGACGGGGCCGCAGATCGAGAGACAGCAGCTGCATGACCGCGGTGCCGCTGGCGTAGGCCACGTCGGACCGGCGGGCGTCGATGGCGGCCGCCGACGCCGAACCGGGCAGCGACATGCCGATGGCCTCGCCGACCGCAGCCATGGTGTTGGCGGTGAACATGCCGGCACACGACCCGATGGTCGGGCAGGCCTTACGTTCGATCTCCAACAGCTCAGCATCGGGCAGGTCACCGACCGCGTGGGCACCCACTGCTTCGAAGACGCTGACGACGTCGAGCTTCTGGCCGTTGTGTTCACCAGGCATGATCGACCCGCCGTACACGAACACCGACGGCAGGTTGATACGGGCCGAGGCCATGAGCATGCCGGGCAGCGACTTGTCGCAGCCGGCGAAGCTGACGAAGGCATCGAAGCGCTCGGCGTGCATGACCGCTTCGACGGAATCGGCGATGATCTCCCGGCTGACCAGGCTGGCTCGCATGCCTTCGTGACCCATCGAGATGCCGTCGCTCACCGCGATCGTGTTGAACTCGATCGGGAAACCGCCGGCCGCCGCCACACCCTCCTTGCAACGCTTGGCCAGCGAATCGAGCGGCAGATTGCAGGGGGTGACCTCGTTCCACGAGGAGGCCACACCGACCTGGGACTTGTCGAAGTCGTCCTCAGACATGCCGATGGCCCGCAGCATGGCCCGGGCCGGAGCCCGGTTGTTGCCGTCGGTGACCTCATGGGAGCGGGGCTTCACACCCCGGGAATCGGAGTTGCTCATGGCGTGCAGGCTAGGGCGGCCGGACCACGGCCGTCACCCTGGACGACCCCTACGCTGCGGCGATGCCCAGGGCCCGCCTGTCCCCCGTCGACCGGGAGATCCTGACCCTCGCCGTACCGGCCCTCGGCGCCCTCATCGCCGAGCCGCTATACGTGCTGGCCGACACCGCGGTGGTCGGCCATCTCGGCACCGCCCAGCTCGGGGGCCTGGCCGTGGCGTCCGGAGCGCTGCTGTTCGTCTACGGCCTGTGCATCTTTCTGGCCTACGGCACCACGGCGGCCGTGGCCCGGCTGCTCGGGGCGGGCGACCAACGCCAGGCCGCCCACCAGGCGGTGCAGGGCCTGTGGCTGGCCGGCGGCCTCGGCGCGGTCCTCGGCGTGGTCGGCTGGGCCATCGCCGACCCGCTGCTCCGGTTGCTGGGTGCCGACGGGCCGATGCTCGACGAGGCTCGTATCTACCTGCGGATCAGCCTGCTGGGTGCACCGGGAATGCTGGTGATGCTGGCCGGCGTCGGCTATCTGCGGGGGTGCAAGGACAACATCCGTCCGCTGCAGGTAGCGGCCGGCACCGCGGTGCTGAACCTGGTGGTCGAGTTGGTGCTCATCTACGGGTTCGACCGGGGCATCGGTGCGTCGGCGTTGGCCACGGCGATCGCCCAGTGGGTGGGCGCCGTCTGGTTCACGGCGTGGATCATCGCCCGGGCCCGCCACCTCGACGTGGGTTTCGCCCCGGCGTGGCGCGACATCCGGCGGCTCCTCGGGGTGGGCGCCGAGCTGATGGTGCGCAACCTGGCCCTGGCCGGCACGTTCCTGGCCGGAACGTCGGTGGCGGCCCGCATCGGCGACGTCGACGTGGCCGCCCACCAGGTGGCCTTCCAGATTTGGATGGTGACCAGTCTGACCATGGATGCCGTGGCCATCGCCGCCCAGGCCATGGTCGGCAACCTGTTGGGCGCCAACGACCCCGACACGGCCCGTGTCGTGGGGCAGCGGGTGATCGGGTGGTCGGTCACCATCGGGATCGTCACCGGTTTACCGCTGGTCGCCCTGCACGCGCCGCTGGCCGGAATCTTCACTGCCGACGCCGCGGTGGTCGCCCTGGCCGGGTTCTTGATCGTGCACGTGGGCGCCATGGCCCCGCTAGGCGGGGTGTCGTTCGCCCTCGACGGCATCCTGATCGGCGCCGGCGATCAGCGTTTCCTCGCCCGGGCCATGGTGCTGGCCGCCATGGTGACCCTGCCGGTGATGGCCGCCACCCGCCTGGCCGGCCTCGGCATCGGCTGGCTGTGGGGCACCATCTGGCTGTTCATACTCGCCCGGTCGGTGATCCTGTTGGTGCGGTTCCGGGGCGACCGGTGGCAGGTGGTCGGCAGCGGCGCGTGACCCGTTCGGCCGCGCCGCGCCCGCTTCAGCCCAGCACCACCGACGGGTCCGGCACGAGGTCGCGGGCCAGCCACTGGAAGGACTTCCAACCCAGCGACTCGGGCCGCAGCCCCAGGGCGACCCGCTTGGCGGCATCGTCGCCGATCGGCTGCGGGTCGACGGCCTTGACGTGGACCTCGGCCACCCGTTCGGCCAGCACGAACAGCCCGACGGCCTCACCTGGTGACGCCCCGCCGGTCAACAGGCCGTGGTTGCGCAGCATGCACAACCGGGTCGTGCCCATGGCCTCAGCGATGGCCCGGCCGCCGTCGAGGGTGTCGACCTCGAGATCCTCACCCAGGTACATCGACTGGTCGAACACGAAGGCGCAGGCCTCCTGGGAGATGGCCCGGAACGGCTGCACGTTGGCCGACCACGGGGTGCCGAACTGGGTGTGGGTGTGGGCGGCCGACACCAGGTCACGCCGGGCGTCGAGGATCGGCCAGTGGATGTTGTGGGCGGCATAGTTGATGCCGCCGGCGGTCGGGCCCTCCACGACCACACCGTCCGGACCGACCAGCGACAGGTTGTCGACCGTGGCCCCCCAGAATGGGATGCCGTAGCCGAGCACCCAGAAATGGTCGGGGCGCTCCGGGTCGCGGGCCGTGATGTGGCCGTCGCCGAGTTGACCCCACCGCATCGCCGAGAAGATGCGGTAGCCGATGGCAACCTCCCACTTGCGGAGCAGTCGCACCTCGGCCGGGTCGGTCAGCGATTCGGTGCCCGTCGCGTACTCGATGTCGGGGTACCGGTCGAGTTGTAGTGCCATGGTGGGGCCACCTCCTCGGTGGGTACCAGCGCTCAGCCGTCCGCGGCCCGCTGACCCAGGATCTGGTTCACCATTCTGCCATCCGCCTGACCGCGTGTGGCCTTCATGATCTGACCGACGAAGAAACCCGACTTCTTCTTTCGCTCCTTGTCGTCACCGGCGAGGAAGGCCGCCCAGTCGTCAGGGTGGGCGGCGATGACGTCGTCGACGATGCCCTCCAGTTCGGAGGTGTCCATCGCCTCGAAGCCGTGGGCCGTCGCGACGTCGGCCGGGTCGCCGCCCGACGCCACAAGGTCGGCCAGCACCGTCTTGGCCTGGGTGGCGGTGAGGTCGCCGTCGGTCTCCATCGTGACCAGGGCGGCGAACGCGGCAGCGGTCAACGCCCCTGCGCCGTCGGCCAGGTTGTTCTCGACGTGTACCAGCACCCGTGCCGGATCGGCACCGGCGGCGATGGCGTCGACGGCGAGGTCGTCGAGACCCCGTTCGACGCTGAGCGCGGTGGCGGCCGGCTCGACGCCCGCGGCCTCAGCCAACCGGTGCCGGCGGCTGGCCGGCAGCGTCGGGAGAGCGGCCCGGATCCCGGCGATCCACTCGTCGGACGGCTCGACGGGCACCAGGTCGGGTTCGGGGAAGTACCGGTAGTCGAACGCCTCTTCCTTGGACCGCAGCTTGTGGGTGCGGCCCTCATCCTCGTTCCAGTGGCGGGTCTGCTGCTCGACGGCCTGGCCGGAGGTGATGAGGTCGACCTGCCGGCGGGACTCGTACTCGATGGCCCTGCCCAGCGACCGAAGCGAGTTGATGTTCTTGACCTCGCACCGGGTGCCGAACTCGGCTTGGTCGACGGGGCGGACCGACACGTTGCAGTCGACCCGCATCGAACCCTCCTCCATCTTGCCGTCGGAGGCCCCGATGGCCACGAGGATGGCCCGTAGCTCGCTGACGTAGGCCCGGGCGTCGTCGGCGCCGCGCATGTCGGGGGCGCTCACGATCTCGATGAGGGGCACGCCGGCCCGGTTGTAGTCGACCAGCGAGTAGCCGGCCTCGTGGATGCGGCCGCCCCCGCCGACATGGGTGGACTTGCCGGTGTCCTCCTCGAGGTGGGCCCGTTCGATGCCGATGGTCCGCCCGTCGGGCAGCTCGAGTCGGCCCGGACCGTTGATGGGCAGGTCGTACTGGGAGATCTGGTACGCCTTGGGCATGTCGGGGTAGAAGTAGTTCTTGCGGGCGAACACCGACGGCTGGATGACGCAGTCGAGGGCCAGCCCGACCCGGATGGCCAGTTCGACGGCGTGCTCGTTGAGCACCGGCAGCGAGCCGGGCAGGCCCAGCGACACCGGGTCGACGTTGGTGTTGGGTTCGCCGCCGAACTCGTTGCGGGCCGAGGAGAACAACTTGGTGGCCGTGGCCAGCTCAGCGTGCACCTCGAGCCCGATGACGACCTCCCAGCCGTCAAGCTCTCCACTCATCGGGCCGCCTCCAGCGCCGCGGCGGCCCGCAGCATGGTGGGCTCGCCCATGGCCGGGGCCAACAGCTGGACTCCGACGGGCATGCCGTCGTCGCCCACGCCGAAGGGCACCGACACCGCCGGGTGGCCGGCCAGGTTCGACGGGATGGTGCACACGTCGTTGAGGTACATGAGCATCGGGTCGTCGGTCTTGGCGCCGATCGGGAACGCCGTGGTCGGTGCGGTCGGGGTGAGCAGCAGGTCGAACCGCTCGTAGGCCCGAGCGAAGTCTCGGACGATGAGCGTGCGCACCTTCTGGGACTTGCCGTAGTAGGCGTCGTAGTAGCCAGCCGACAGGGCGTAGGTACCGAGCATGATGCGGCGCTTGACCTCGTCGCCGAAGCCGGCGGTGCGGGTGGCGGTCATCATCTCGGCGGCGCTGGCTCCGTCGACCCGGGGGCCGTACCGGACGCCGTCGTAGCGGGCCAGGTTGGATGACGCCTCGGCGGGGGCGATCACGTAGTAGGCCGACAGCCCGAAAACCGTCGACGGCACCGAGGTGGTCTCGACGGTGGCGCCCGCGACCCGCAGAGCGTCGGCTGCCACGGCGACCCGGGCCTGCACGTCGGAGGCGATGCCCTCGAGGCCGGAACCGGACAGTTCCTCGATGATGCCGATGCGGAGGCCATCGACACCGCGGTCGAGCTGGCCGAGAAGGTCGGGAGCCGGCTGGCGGATCGACGTGGAGTCGAGCGGGTCGTGGCCGCCGATGGCTTCGAGCAGCAGGGCGGCGTCGGCCACGTCGGCGGCGAACGGCCCGATCTGGTCGAGGCTGGACGCGAAGGCCACGAGGCCGTAGCGGGACACCAACCCGTAGGTGGGCTTGACGCCGACCACGCCGCACAGGGCGGCCGGCTGGCGGATCGACCCGCCGGTGTCGCTGCCCAGGGCCAGCGGAGCGAAGCCGGCGGCCACTGCGGCGGCCGAACCGCCCGACGAGCCGCCGGGAACCCGGCTGGTGTCGAGCGGGTTGCGGGTGACGCCGAACGCCGAGTTCTCCGTCGAGCTGCCCATGGCGAACTCGTCCAGGTTGGTCTTGCCGATCACGACCGCACCTGCCGCGGCGAGGCGCTCGACGACGGTTGCGTCGTACGGCGGCCGCCAGCCGTCGAGGATGCGCGACGAACAGGTGGTGGGGACGCCGCGGGTGCACATGTTGTCCTTGACGGCGACCGGCACGCCGGCCAGCGGTCCGGGGTCGTCTCCGGCCGCCACCCGGGCATCGATGGTGTCAGCGGCGGCCCGGGCCTCGTCGGCCAGCACCAGGTTGAAGGCGTGGATCTCGTCCTCGCCGGACTCGATGGCCGCCAGGTGCTCGTCGACGACCGATCGGGCCGTGCGGGTCCCGGCGCGAACGGCGGCTGCCGTGTCGACGGCGCTCACGGGGCCTCCCCGAGCACCGGCGGCACCCGGAACTGGTCGGCCTCGACCACCGGGGCGGCGGCCAGCACCTCGTCGCGGTCGATACGGTCGCCGGGCTCGTCGGAGCGGAACACGTTGACGAGGGGCAGCGGATGGGCGGTGGGAGGCACATCGTCGAGATCGAGGGCGTCGAGGTCGGCGGCGTGGTCCAGCACGTCGGCCAGTTGACCGGTGAAGGCGTCGAGTTCAGTGTCGCTGAGGGTGAGCCGGGCCAGGTCGGCCACGTGGGCCACGTCGTCCCGGGAGATCCGCTCGGTCATGGAGTCAGAGGGTAGAGCCACACCGCCGACGGCCCACCGTGCGACGCCACGAGCCGGGTCAGTCCAGGATGAGTTCGATGGTGTCGGTCGGGACGGCCATCTCGTCGGCCAGCGGAACCTGGCCGATGACGATGCCGGCGATCGGCCCGTCGACGGCCACCACCCGGAAGCCGGCGGCCTGCAGGCGGGCCTCGGCGGCATCCAGGCCGAGCCCGATCACGTCGGGCACCGGGCGGGGCATCGGGCCGCTCGACACGGTGACGGTGACGGTTCCACCGACGATCACCTCGCTTCCGGCATCCGGGTCGACCTCCACCACCTGACCGGCGGCCACCGCCTCACTGTGCTCCTCGACCACCTCGACGACGAGCCCCATGGCGGCCAGGGCCTCTTCGACCTCGGTGGCGTCGGCATCGACGAGGCCGTCGGGGATGATCCGGGGAGCGGGTCCCGACGACACCACCAGATCGACGGCCTCGCCACGGGGCAGGTCGCCGGCCAGAGCCGCCACCTGCAGCACCAACCCGGCCTCAACATCCTCGTCCGCCATCTCGCTGACGTGCCCGACCTCGAGCCCGGCGTCCTCCAGAAGCCTGGTTGCTTCGGGCAGGCTCAGCCCGACCAGCCCGACCGGCACCTCGACGCGGGATGGACCGAGCGACACGGTGAGCACCACCTCGCCGCCCGTCTCGAACGCGGTGCCGGCGGGCGGGTCGGTGGACAGCACCTGGCCTTCGGCGGTGCCGTCCCGGCGCTCGAACCGCTGTTCGACCGTCCACCCGAGGTCGGTGAGGCGCAGCTCGGCCTCTTCGGCACTCCGCCCTGACAGCGAAGGCACGATGCTGGTTTCGGTGCGGGTCTGCATCCACAGCCATGTGCCGCCGATCGACGCCGCGACCAGAAGAGCGCCGGCGAGGACGATCGCCGGCCAGCGGCGTTTGGGGCCGACCTGGCGCACCGGGCGCGGCGGGGCCGGTGGGGCGACGGTCGGGGCAACCATGGTGGCTTCGCCGGCCAGCGGTGCGGCGCCCACCTCGCCGGGCCCGACAAGGACCAGCGGTTCGGGGCGAGGCATGGCGGGTGCCGTGTCGAGCAGCAGGCGCTTGAGCTCGGCGGCGTCGGGCCGGTCGGCCGGGTCGGCGGCACCGGCCCGCTCGACGACCCGGGCGAGGGGTCCGAGGGCCGCCGGCACCGGCACCGATCGGCCGTCGCGGGCCCGCAGGGTGCCGATGAGGGTGTCTTCGATGAACGGCAGGTGGCCGGTGACCGATTCGACGAGCACCAGGGCCATGGCGTACACGTCGGCCCGTCCGTCGAGCGACATGCCCCGGGCCTGTTCAGGCGACGCGTACCGCACGGTGCCGACGATGCCCTCGGCGAAGATCTCGGTGCGGGACGCTTCGGCCAGGGCCCGGGCCAGGCCGAAGTCGCCGATTCGCAGACGGCGGTCTTCGCCGAACAGCAGGTTGGCCGGTTTGACGTCTCGGTGGACGAGTCCCTGGCCGTGGGCGTGTTCGAGGGCCCGGCAGGCTTCGAGACCCACCATCAGGGCCTGTGACGGGCTGAGGGTGTGGCCCGAGGAGAGCAGGCTGCGGAGGCTGCCGCCGCCCAGATACTCGGTGACGAGGTAGGCGGACCCGTCGATGCCCCAGTCGTAGACGGCGAGGACGTGGGGGTGGCTGAGCGACGCCACCGTGCGGGCTTCGGCCCGGAACCGCTCGACGAACACGTCATCGGTGGCGAGGGAGGGGTGGAGGACCTTGACGGCGACCCTCCGTTGGAGGGTGAGGTCGTCGGCGGCGTACACGGTGCCCGAGGCGCCGCTGCCGACGGCCTGGCGCAGCAGGTACCGGTCGGCCAACACGCGGCCGGCGGCGTCGGGCACCGCTGCTGGGCCCGACCAGGCCTGGGTGGGGTCGTTCACGGGGGGCCACGCTACTGCCCCCGGCGCCTCGCTAGCCTCGCCCCCGTGAACCGACGCAATGCCCTCGTCATCAGCGTGCTGCTGGCCCTCGGTGCGGGCGTGATGATGGCCGCGGTGTTGACCGGCGACGGCGACGGCAGTGACGTCAGCGTCGACTCGAACCCGGCGGTCGTCGAGTTGTTGCCGCCCCGGGGCGACACCATCCTTCCGCAGGGCAACGTGGGCATCATCCTGGCCGCCGGCTGGATGGGCGAGTTGGTGCACATCGACGGCACGGTCATCCCGCTCGACCAGCAGCGCATCGAGCCGGCACTCAACTCGGTGATCTTCCGGCCCGACGACGGCCTGGTGCTGGACCGGCTACCTCCCCAGCAGGTGTGCACCCGGGCCCGCTACTGGCCGGTCCGCAACCCCGACCGGATCGAGATCTTCGACTGGTGCTTCCGGGTCGACGGCTGACCTGGCTCTCACCGGCACTGAACCTGCAGCGTGGGGACAGGCCCCTTCCTGCAGGTTTCGGAGGATCGGCGAGGCGTCGAACCTGCAGGAAGGGGCCTGTCCCCACGCTGCAGGTTGCCGCTACCCAGGGAGTTCGCCGGTGGCCAGGAGGTGGTCGAACGCCGCCTCGTCGAGAACCGGCACACCCAGCGACTCGGCCTTGGTGAGCTTCGAGCCCCCGCCCTCGCCGACCACCAGGGCCGTTGTGCGTCCCGACACGCTGCCCGGCGACGTGCCGCCCCGGGCCACGATGGCCGCCTTGGCGTCGTCGCGGCCGTAGCCGGCCAGGGTGCCGGTGACGACGACACTCATGCCGGCCAGCACCGGGGGCACGTCGTCGGCCGGGTCGGTTCGGGCGGCCTCCAGGTTGACGCCGGCGGCCCGAAGGCGTTCGAGCAGCGCCCGGTTGGCTTCGGCGGCCAGCCAGTCGTGGACGGCGGCGGCGATGACCGGACCCAGGCCTTCGACGGCCTCGAGGTCCTCGACCGACGCGGCAAGCAGGGCGTCGAGGTCGCCGAAGGCCCCGGCCACCAGGTCAGCGACCGTGGTGCCGACATGTGGGATGCGCAGCCCGAATAGCAGCCGGCCCAGCGGGCGCCCCCGGGCCGTGTCGATGGCGGCCCGCAGGTTGGCCACCGACACCTCGCCGAACCCGTCGAAGCCGGCGATCCGGTCGAAGTCCAGGGTGAAGACATCGGCCACGTCGCCGAGCAGGCCCTCGGTGACGAACAGGTCGACCCGCTGCTCGCCGAACCCCTCGATGTCCATGGCCCCCCGGGAGGCGAAGTGGGCGATGCGCCCCCGTACCTGCGCCGGGCAGTCGTGGTTGGGGCAGAAGGTGGCCGCCTCGCCCTCCGGCCGATCGAGCGGGGTGGCGCATTCGGGGCAGTCGCTGGGGAACACCCACGGGGGCCGGCCGCCGGGCCGGTCGGCCAGCACGGGCCGCAGCACCTCGGGGATGACGTCGCCGGCCTTGCGGACCACGACGGTGTCGCCGGGCCGCACGTCCTTGGCCGCCACCTGGTCGGCGTTGTGGAGCGTCGCCGCGGTGACCGTCGAGCCGCCGACGAACACCGGCTCGAGGCGGGCGAACGGCGTGGCCTGGCCGCCGGGCCCGATCGACACCTCGATGTCGAGCAGGGTGGTCGTGCGCTCCTCGGGGGGCAGCTTGTAGGCGATGGCCCAGCGGGGTGCCCGCGCCGTGGCCCCCAGTTCGGCCTGGACCCGCAGGTCGTCGACCTTGACGACCACCCCGTCGATCTCGTAGTCGAGGTCGTGGCGCCCGGCCTCGACGGCCCCGACGTGGGCCACCACGTCAGCGAAGTCGTCGAACCGCACCGCCCGGTCGTTGACCGGCAGGCCCAACTCGCCCAGCCAGCGCAAGGTGTCGAGGTGCGAGGTCGGCTCGGGGCCGCCCACCACCTCGCCGACCTGGTAGGCCCACAGGGCCAGGTCGCGGGTGCCGGTGACCGCCGGGTCCTTCTGGCGCAGCGACCCGGCCGCCGTGTTCCGGGGGTTCACGTAGGTCTTCCCGCCGGCCGCCTCCTGGGCGGCGTTGAGGGCGGCGAAGGCGGTCAGGCCCAGATACACCTCGCCTCGCACCTCCAGCACCGACGGGGCACCGGCCCCCAGCCGGTGGGGCACGCCGGCGATGGTGCGCACGTTGGCCGTGACGTCCTCGCCGACCCGGCCGTCGCCGCGGGTTGCCGCCTGGACCAACTGGCCGTCCTCGTAGCGGATCGACACGGCCAGGCCGTCGAACTTGAGCTCGCACACCCACGCCGGCTCCGGGGCGTCGTCGCCCAGCCGGCGCCGGACCCGCTCGGCCCAGGCATGCAGCTCGTCGAGGTCGAAGGCGTTGTCCAGCGACATCATCCGCACCCGGTGCTCGACCTCGGCGAACGTGGTCACCGGGGCACCGCCGACACGCTGGGTGGGGGAATCCGGCGTGACCAGGTCGGGGTGGGCCGCCTCCAGCGCCCGCAGTTCGGCCAACAGGGCGTCGTAGTCGGCGTCGGGGATCTCAGGGGTGTCGAGGGTGTGGTACGCCTCGTCATGGTGGGCGATTCGGGCCCGCAGGTCGTCGATGCGGGCCTGGGCTCGTTGGCGGGTCTGCCGGGCCTGCGGGGTCTCGTCCACCCGTCGATTCTACCGGGGGTCGCCGACCCGCCCAGAACAGACCGGCCAGCCTCTAGCGTGACGCCGTGACCGAACCGGGACGCCGATCCGAACGCCTCGCCGTGTGGGCCCTGCGGGCCGGTTGGCTGACGGTGCCGCTGACCGTCGGCCCGCTGATCGCCGACGGGCTGGACGGTGCCGACCCGACCTCCCGGTCGTGGGCGTCGGTGTGGCTGTGGGCGCTGTGGGGGGTCGGGCTGTGCGCCACCCTGATCCTCCGCCCGGTCGCCCTCACCGTGGTGCGGGCGGGCGGATCCGGCCTGGTCGCCGCGGCCTTCCTGTCGCTGGCCACCGCCGACGGATCGTGGGGTCCGTCGGCCGTGCTGTCTCTGGTCGTGGCCATGGTCGGTGCCCTCCCGGCGGTCGGGGGTGCGTTCGTCGACGGTGCCTCGTACGGCGACGAACGGCGCTTCCTCCTCCGCTGGCCGCCGGTGGCGCTGGTGTTGGGGCTGGTGCTCGACGGGTCGGCCGCCGCCGCGCTGATCGGCGGTCCACTGTTGTTGGCTCACGGTCGCACCGGGCCGGGCGTCGTGGTGTGCCTGGCCGCTGCCGTCCTGGTGCCCATCGACCTTCGGGCCGAGCACCAGATGCACCGCCGTTGGCTGGTGTTGGTGCCGGCCGGCCTGGTCGTCCACGACCACCTGGCCCTGGCTGAGCCCACGCTGTTCCAGAAGTCCGGTCTGTCCCGGGTCGGCCCGGCGCCGGCCGACACCGCGGCCCTCGACCTCACCCAGGGTGCTCACGGCCTTGCCGTCGAGATCGGCTGCGCCCTGCCCCACGACGTGTATCCGACGGTCCGGGGCGGAGCGGTAGAGGCCACCCCGGTCGACGCCCTGCTCGTCTCCCCGATCCGCCCCGACGTGGTGCTGGCCGAAGCGCAGCGCCGAGGCCTGCCAGCCGGCTAGCGGGCCAACGCCCCGCCCAGCACCCGGTCGCCGTCGTAGAACACGACGCTCTGTCCGGGCGCGACCCGCCGGTGCGGCTCCACCCAACGCACCTGGTCCCCGACGAGTTCGGCCGCCGCCGGCGACCCGTGGGCGCTGACCTGGACCTCGACGGGGCCGGAAACGGGGCGGTGGGCCCATGTCGGCCGCTCGACCGGGGTTGCCTCGACGAGGAGGTCGGCGGCCGAGCCGACGGTGACGGTGGCCGATGGTACGTCGACGGTCACCGCGTAGCGGGGCTCCCCCGCCCCGCCGGTCGCCATGCCTTTGCGCTGGCCGACGGTGACCATCTCGACAGCGTCGACCCGACCGACCTCGGTGCCGTCGCCGTCCACGACTCGACCCGGGGTGAGGGCGATGCGGCGGGACAAGAAGTCATCACGGCCGTGTTCCCTGGTGATGAAGCACACGTCCTGACTGTCGGGCTTGGACGCGGTGCGCAGACCCAGGCGGGTCGCATGGCGGCGCACCTCGTCCTTGGTGAGGTCGCCGATCGGGAGATCGAGATCGACAAGGTGATCCTGGTCGAGCATGTGCAACACGTACGACTGGTCCTTGGCCCGGTCGGCCGGACGGGCCACGTGATGGACCCCGTCGGCGGTGGTGACCACACGGGCGTGATGGCCGGTGGCCAGCCGGTCGAACCCGAGGGTCCGGGCCCGCCGGTAGAGCACATCGAACTTGACGTGACGATTGCACTCGATGCACGGGTTGGGGGTACGGCCGGCGGCATGGTCGGCGACGTAGGGCCCGACGACGTGGCGCTCGAAGTCGTCGCCCAGGTTGAACACGTGGTGATCGAGCCCGAGGGCGTCGGCGACCCGGCGGGCGTCGTCGACGTCGGACACCGCGCAGCATCCCGAGTCGGACTCGCCGCCCCACAACCGCAGGGTGACCCCGACGACGTCGTGCCCGGCCTCGGCCAGCAGGGCGGCGGCCACCGACGAGTCGACCCCGCCCGACATGGCGACCATGATCCGGCTCATGGCGTGCTCACCTGCCGTGCTCCCGGAGGCGGGCCACGGCCGGCGGGATGACGGCCAGGGCATGGTCGATCTCGGCGTCGGTCGTGTTCCAACCCAGCGACAGGCGCAGCGACCCGGCGGCGGCCTCCCGGTCGACACCCATGGCGGCCAGCACGTGCGACGGCTCCTGGGCGCCGCTGGCACACGACGAGGCGGCGCTCGCCGCAACGCCTTCCTGTTCCAGCAGGAACAGCAGGGTTTCGGACTCGATGCCGGCGAAGCACACGTGGGCGGCCAGCGGGGTGCGCCGGGCCCCAGTGGGCACGGTGCGGCGGGTGTCGGGCACCGTCGCGACCAGACCCGACTCGAGGAAGTCGCGCATGCCGGCCACCCGGGCGACCAGGGCCTCCCGCTCGGCGGCGATGATGCGGGCCGCTTCACCCAAGCCGACGATGGCCGGTACGTTCTGGGTGCCGCTGCGCCGTTCCCGTTCCTGGCCACCGCCCCGCAGCATCGGCTCCAGGTCCTGTTCGCCGGCCAGGATGAGCGCACCAGCACCCTTGGGGCCCCCGAACTTGTGGCCGGTGATGCTGATGAGGTCGGCGCCCCGGCAATGGTGGGCCAGGTCCAGCCACGCCGTGGCCTGCACGGCGTCGGTGTGCACACGAGCCGACGGCGCCCGCTCGACGACCAGCTCGACGACGTCGACCACCGGGTTGACGACACCGGTCTCATTGTTGGCCGTCATGACCGACACCAGCGTCACGTCGGCTACCGCGTCGAGCGTGCCGGCCAACGCGTCGAGATCGACCCGACCGGTGTGGTCGGTGGGGACGACGACACCGCCGGCGGCCTGCACCGGTTCGAGCACCGCCGGGTGTTCGACGGCCGTGCACACCGCCACCCCGCCCGACGCGCCGAGCACCCCGTCGACGGCCAGGTTGTCGGCCTCGGTACCGCCGCTGGTGAACACGACGAGGCCCGGGTCAGTGCCGGTCAGGGCGGCCACGTGGTCGCGGGCATCGTCGATGGCCCGTCGGGCCGCACGGGCCGCCCGGTGGGCACCCGACGGGTTGCCCGGATGCTCGGACAGCCACGGAAGCATGGCGTCGACCACTTCGGGGCGGGCCGGCGTGCTGGCCGCGTGGTCGAGGTAGGCGTCCATGATGGTCAGGCTACGAGCAACTCGTGCACCGGGGCATCCGGCGGTCGGGCAGACTGCACCGATGGACGGCTACGACAGCAGCACCTACGGCGACCGGCACGCCTGCGTGTACGACGCCTGGTATGGGGACGACGGCGGTGTGGCCCTGACCCGCATCGGCACCCCGGACGCGGTGGCCGACCGGATCGCCGGCCTGGCCGGGGGCGGGCCGGTACTCGAACTGGGCGTCGGCACGGGACGGCTGGCCCTGCCGCTGGTCGACCGGGGCCTCGCCGTCACCGGCCTGGACGCGTCGGCGGCCATGCTCGACGTGTTACGGGCCAAACCGGGTGCCGACCTCCTGACCCTCGTCGAGGGCGACATGGCCGACCCGCCGGGCCTGGCCGACGCCTCGTTCGCCGTGGTGCTGATCGGGTTCAACACGTTCTTCAACCTGACGACGGCCGACGCCCAGCAGCGCTGCATGGCCGCGATCGGCCGCCTGCTAGCACCCGGCGGCCATTTGGTCGTCGAGGCGTTCGTGCCGGCTCCTGACGCCCACGACGGGGTCACGGTCCGGAGCGTCGACGTGGACCGGGTGATGCTCGACGCGGTGCACATCGACCGCGACACCCAGACGATCACCGGGCAGCGCATCGAGATGACGGAATCCGGCAATCGACTGTTCCCGTACATGCTGCGCTACGCCACCCCCGACCAGTTCGACGCCATGGCGGCCGACGCCGGCATGGTGCTCGTCGACCGCGCCGAGGACTGGGCGGGTGCTGCGTTCACCGACGAGTCGGGCTTCCACGTGTCCACGTGGCGTCGCCCGGTCTGAGCCGCGGCGGCCGAATCAGCCGGGGCGGCCGGTCACCACGGGAAGGTCCAACTGCGGCCGGTCCGACCGCTTCAACTCGGAGAACGTGCCGTGCCGCACCAGGGTGAGGGTGGCGTCGAAGAGCTCGAGGCAGGCGTCGTCGGTCTCAGGCACCGCCGAGATGACCGGACCGAAGATCGACGGCCCGTCGGGCGGCCCGAACGAGATGATGGGGGTGCCGACGTCACGGCCGGTGCGGCCCACCGCCTCCTCGGTCTCGGCCCGTAACAACTCGTCGAACGACCGGTCGTCGGCCGCCGCGGCATGGACCGGGTCGAACCCGGCCGAGGTCAGTACGGCGGTCAGGTGCTCGGGGGTGGCCAACCGGGAACGGAAGTCGTCGCCGGGTTCGCGCACCTGATGCCAGATGGACCGGCCGAAAGCCTCGTAGAGCGGGGCCATGGCGGCCGACCCTTCGGCGGCCTGGACCGAGGCGGCGACCCGCAGCATGCGCCGTCCCCGGTCGTGGGACTCGCGGTAGCCCTCGGGGAACTCGGCGTCGTAGTCGCGGGCCTCGTTGAGGATGGACAGGTTGATGAACCGCCAGTCGACGCTCAGCCCCCGGAGGGCGGCCACCCGGCGCAGCCAGCGGGAGGTCTGCCAGGCGAACGGGCAGATGGGGTCCCAGAAGAATTCCAGGTGCATGGGGTCGGTGGAAACGTCGGAAGCGGGGACGGGAGCCATGACGCCAACCTAGGATCGGGCTTCCAGCCCAGCCAACCAGGAGACGACATGGCGCGCATCTGCCACGAGGTGGACTACGAGATCAAGGGCGACGACCTGCAGTTCGTGGAGATCGGCCTCGACCCCGGCGAGACGGTGGTCGCCGAGGCCGGGGCGATGATGTTCATCGAGGAGGGCGTCACGTTCGAGACGAAGATGGGCGACGGTTCGGATCCGGACGCCGGCGGCTGGAACAAGGTCAAAGCGGCGGCCGGGCGGGCCCTGGCCCAGGAGTCGATCTTCCTCACCCACTTCACCAACGGCGGCGGCGGCCACCAGATCGCCGCCTTCTCGGCCGAGTTCCCCGGCAAGGTGCTGGCCCTCGACCTGGCCGAGTTCGGCGGGCCGATCATCGCCCAGAAGGACTCCTTCCTCGCCGCGGCGCTGGGCACGAAGCTGTCGATCGCCTTCAACAAGCGCATCGGCACCGGCCTGTTCGGCGGCGAGGGGTTCATCCTCCAGAAGGTCGAGGGCGACGGCATGGCGTTCCTCAACGCCGGCGGCACCATCGTCGAGAAGCGCCTGACGGGCGACAAGCTGCGGGTCGACACCGGCTGCCTCGTCGCCTTCGAGGAGGGCATCGACTACTCCATCGAGCGGGCCGGCAACCTCAAGTCGATGGTATTCGGCGGCGAGGGCCTATTCCTGGCCACCCTGCAGGGCACGGGCCGGGTGTGGCTGCAGTCGCTGCCGTTCTCCCGGCTGGCCGACCGCATCATCGCCCACGCCCCATCGGCCGGCGGCACCTCGAAGGGCCAGGGCTCGGTGCTGGGGGGCCTCGGCAACATCTTCGAGCGCTGAGTCGGACCGGCCGGCTCGCCGGTCAGCCGAGGAGCGGGTCCATCCAGTGGCCGGCGGCCCACACGCCGGCGACCAGGCACACCACGGCGAACACCAGCGGCACGGCGGTGCCCAGCCAGCGGGGGGCCCGGCGGCGGTCGGCCTCGTCGACCAGCCAGGCCAGCACGGCCCCGCCGATGAGCCCGCCCAGGTGGCCGCCGATGGAGATGCCGGGCCGCCCGAACGTGAGCAACAGGTTGATGAGCACCAGCCCGCCGATGCCGGTGCTGAACGGGTTGACGCCCCGGCGCCGCTGGTGGACGAACGTGGCCCCCATCAGGCCGAACACCGCGCCCGAGGCGCCGACGGTGACCGCGTCAGGTTCGAGAAGCATGACCCCGAGCGAACCGCCGGCCAGCGACCCCGCGTAGAGGCCGAGGAACCGCAACGGGCCGTGGAGCTTCTCCAGTTGCTGGCCGAGCATCCAGGCCAAAAACATGTTGAACGCCAGGTGGAGCAGCCCGGCGTGCAGGAACGCCGAACCGATGAGCCGCCACCACTCCCCCTGGTCGACCAGCGGGCCCCACAGGGCGAACCGGGTGAACATCTCGCCGCCGCCCCGGGCGAACAGGTCGGTGGCCGACACCCCGGACACCAACCCGGAGAAGAAGACCACGGCGTTCACGGCGATGATCACCCGGGTGACGGTTGGGTCACCGGTGCGCTGACGCAGCGGGTGCACGGTGCGGCCGCCCGGCGCCCCGGCGGCGCACGACGGGCAGTGGAACCCCACCGACGCGGTGCGCATGCAGTCGGGGCAGATCAGGGCCCCACAGCGCTGGCAGGTCACCCCGGCTCGGCGGTCGGGATGGCGATGGCAGACGGCGTCGTTCACCGGGGTGACGGTACCCGCCCCACAGTCCGCCTCAGACGCGGATGATGACCGGGATGGACGCCGGGTCGGTGACCCAGGCGAAGAGCAGCAGGGCCGGCTCGTCGCCGGTGACCGTGGCGTGGCGGGCCCCGGTGACGTGGTGGATGACCTCGCCGGGGCCGTGCACGCTCCACTCGTCGCCCAACTGCCAGTCGGCGGTGCCGCCGACCGGCCAGTACACCTCGGTGGCTTTGTGGACGTGGGGCGGGTACACGCAGTGCGGACCCTGGAGCACCACCCCGACGAAGACGTCGTCCGAGGCGTAGAGGGCACTCAGCGGTGGCTCGTCGGGGTCGCCGATGAGCGACTCGCCGATGATCGGGGCGTAGGCGTAGTTGTCCCGCATGGCGTCCATGTCGGGGTCGCCGACGTGCTCGGGATACGGCAGACCCCACGACAGTCGGTCGGCCACCGCGGCGATCACCGCCCGGGCCGGCGACTCGGGCGCGGCAGCCAGGGCGGTCTCCAGATGTTCCTCGACGACCGGCCAGCGCATCGGCGGACCGGCCGGCTCGGACAGCGGGGTGGCGCCGGCCAGCCCGGCCCGCATCAGGCCCATCGGTCCGTCTAGGCGGTGACCCGCCGCCGTGGCATCGGCGACGGCGTGGAGCAGTTCAAGCGGATCGGCCACGGGCCCTCCCTGGTCGCCGGCCGGTCAGGTCCCGGTGAACGTGGCCTTGCCGGGGCCGTGCTCGAAGAACGAGGCGATGCCGGTAGCCGCGTCGTCGGTGTCGAACAGGGCGGCGAACAGCTCGCCCTCGAGGTCGAGGCCGTCGTCCAGGTGGCCGTCGCCACCGGTGTCGATGGCCGTCTTGGCCGCCCGCAGGGCCAGGGCCGGCCCCTGGGCCAGGGCGGTGGCCCGGGCCACCGCGGTGTCGAGCAGCTCGTCGTCGGGCACCACGGCGTTGACCATGCCGAGGGCCAGCGCCCGTTCGGCGTCGACCTGACCGCCTTCGAACACGAGCTCCTTGGCCCGGGAGGTGCCGATGAGCCGGGGTAGCCGCTGGGTGCCGCCGGCCCCCGGGATGATGCCGAGCAGGATCTCCGGCTGGCCGAATGCCGCCCCGGTACCGGCGATGCGCAGGTCGCAGCACCAGGCCAACTCGGCGCCGCCGCCGAGGGCGAAGCCGTTGACGGCGGCGATGGTCGGGCACGGGATGCCGGCCACGGCGTCGAAGGCGTCGCGGAAGGCGATGAGCAGGGCGGAGCGGGTGGTGGGATCGGTGAACTCGGAGATCTCGGCGCCAGCGGCGAAGAACCGGCCGGCCCCGGTGACGACCACGGCGCCGGGCGGGTCGGCCGTGCAGGCTTCGGCGACCTGCAGGATCTCGTGGAGCAGCGCCGTGCTGAGGGCGTTGACCTTTGGCCGATTCAGGGCGATGACCAGTACATGGTTGTCGGGGCCGCCGCCGTCGACGTCGTGTCGGGTCAGTTGGAGCAGTTCGAGGTCGTCCACGCTGCGGGACGGTAGCCGATGCGCCGGACGGTCAGAGGCTGACTGCGGTGCCGTCCTCGGGGGCCAAGGTCTCCCCGGCGTTGCGGACCGCGGTCACGCCGGGCACCCGGTCCTTCAGGATGCGCTCGATGCCGGCCTTGAGGGTCTGGTCGGAGGCCGGGCATGTGACGCATGCGCCGACCAGCTCGACGGTGACCTCACCGGTGGCTTCGTCGACGTCGAGCAGGTTGATGTCGCCCTCGTCGGCCTGGATGGCCGGACGGATGACCTCGATGACCTTGGCAACCTGGTCGCCGAGCGGTGCTGCGGAGTCGGCGGTGGCGTGCAGGGACATGCCGACAGTCTCGCAGCCGAGACGGTCCCTGCCACCCCTAGGCTCGCGATCCATGGATCCGGCCCAGGCAATCGTGTTCGCCCATCAGGGCGGCTGGGACGAGATCCTGCTGGTGGCCGGACCCCTGGTGCTGGTCGTCGGCCTGTTGTGGCTGGCCGACCGTCGCTCCCGCCGAATGGCCAGCCCCGACGACGACTGACCGCCTCCTCCCCCGCGACAAGTGATCGGGGGCGGGGCGGAGGACTGCGTCAGGCGTAGGCGACGTCGGCGCCGAGCGATGCCAGGTTGCCCACCAGGTCCTGGTAGCCGCGGGCCACGTGGTGGGCGTCGCCAATGACCGTCTCGCCGTCGGCGGCCAGCCCGGCCACCACCAGCGCCGCACCGGCCCGGATGTCGGGGGCCCGCACCGGCGCCCCGGAAAGCACCGGCAGACCCCGCACCACCGCGTGATGGCCCTCGACCCGGATGTCGGCACCCATCCGCACCAGCTCGTCGGCGTACCGGAACCGGCCGGCGAAGATGTTCTCGGTGACGATGCCCACCCCGTCGGCGGTGGCCAGCATCGCCACGAACAGCGGCTTGTAGTCGGTGGCCACCCCCGGATACGGCAGGGTCGACACGTCGATGGCCGTCAGCCGCTGCGGAGCGGCGGCCCACAGCCCGCCCAGCGACGGCGACACCCGCAGTCCCATCTCGCCCAGCTTGCGGATCAACATGTCCATGTGGTCTGCCCGGGCCCCCTCGATGCTGATCTCGCCGCCAGCCACCCCCACGGCGGCCAGGTAGGTGGCGGCCTCGATGCGGTCCGGGATGACCGTGTGCTCGACCGGCACCAACCGCTCGACACCGTGCACGGTGATCGTCGACCGTCCGGCGCCGGTGATCTCGGCCCCCATGCGGTTCAGGAACGACGCCAGGTCAGCGATCTCGGGCTCCCGGGCCGCGTTGTCGATCACCGTGGTGCCCTTGGCCAGCACGGCGGCCATGAGCAGGTTCTCGGTGGCGCCGACGCTGGGGAACTCCAACAGCACCCGAGTGCCGGTCAGGCCGTCGGCCCGGCCCTCGATGTACCCGTGGCTGGTCGTGAAGGTGGCCCCCAACTCCTCGAGGCCCTTCAGGTGCATGTCGATCGGTCGATGCCCGAAGTCGTCGCCGCCCGGCACCGACACCCGGGCCTCGCCGCACCGGGCCAGCAGCGGTCCGAGCACGACGATCGACGCCCGCATGCGCTCCACCAGCTCGTACGGCGCCTCAGGGATCAGCTGTTCGGGCACGTCGATGGTGAGGACGTCCCCGTCCTGGTCGACCGTGGCACCCATGCGTTCGAGCAGCTCGCCCATCCAAGCCACGTCGGCGATGCGGGGCACGTTGGCGATGGTGAACCGCCCCGGGGCCAGGACCGACGCGGCCATCAGCTTGAGCACCGAGTTCTTGGCTCCGGCGACCCGCACCGATCCGTGCAGGGGCCCCGACCGGCCGACGCGGATCGACGACGACACCGGCTCGGCGCCCGACGGGGGGTTCGGGACGGATTCCACCCGGTCAGTATGCTGCGCGGCGCACCGGAAGCGAAGGGAGGCCCCCATCACCAGGATCTCTCACGACCTGGTGGTCGACGGGGCCGGTCTGGCCGAACTGCGTGTGCCGCGCGACGACGTGGTCGGTGAGCGGGTCGACGGCCCCGACCGCTGGGTCTGCGACCACGGGCCGTTCGAGACCTACGAGCGCACCCTCGCCGTCGCCGAAGACGGCCCCGACCGCCACCGGGTCACCGAGTCGTTCGACTTCCGGGTGGCCGTTCCGGTGTGGCGACCCCTGTTCACCGCGGCCATGCGACGCTCCTTGACCCGCCGCCGAACTCCCTGGTGGGCGCCGCCTGACCGCCTCGACGCCCGGGCCGCCCGAGTCCTGGGGCTGCTGGCCGTCATCCAGATCGTCGACGGCTACCTCGGCACCGTCATCAGCCAGACCATCACGTTCGCCGCCGACGAGTTCGACCGTGGCTCGACCGCCCAGGGCGTGACCCTGGCCGTGGTGCGGGCCGGGGTGCTCGTGGCCCTCACCGTCGTCGCGCTCGCCGACCGACGAGGACGCCGCCGCCTGCTCATCGGCGCGGCGTTCGGCGCCGTGCTCGTCACCGCGCTGGGTGCGGCATCACCTGGCCTGTGGTTCCTCGGCGGCTCCCAGTTGGTGGGCCGAGGGCTCACCACCGGCATGGGCATCCTCATCGGCATCATGGCCGCCGAGGAACTGCCCCGCGGGTCGAGGGCCTACGGGGTGAGCATGCTCTCGCTGAGCGCGGCCCTCGGCGCGGGGATGGCCGTGTGGGTGCTGCCGGTCGCCGACCTGGGCGAAGCCGGGTGGCGCATCGTGTACCTGGTGCCCCTGTTGTCCCTGCCCCTGGTCGCCGCCGTCGGCCGGCGTCTGCCCGAGACCCGCCGGTTCACCGCCAACACCGCCCCCGACCGGGCAGCGGCCGACGACCACCCCTTCGAGGTCCGCCGCCTGCTCCTGTTGGCCGCCGCGGCGTTCCTGTTGTTGATGTTCGCCTCGCCGGCCAGCCAGTTCCAGAACGATTTCCTGCGCGACCACCGGGGCTACACGGCGTCGGGCATCACCCTGTTCACGTTGTGCACCAGCACGCCGGCCGCCATCGGCATCTTCCTGGCCGGCAAGGTGGCCGACACCCGGGGCCGCCGAGGTGTCGGCGCCCTCGGCCTGGCCGGTGGAGCGGTGTTCATCGTCGCCGGGTACTCGACGGCCGGCCTGGCCATGTGGGGCACCCACCTGGCCGGCGTGGTGCTGGCCTCGCTCACCGTGGCCCTCGGGGTGTACGGCCCTGAGATGTTCGGCACCCGCCACCGGGGCCGGGCCAACGGCCTGATCGTCACCATCGGGGTCATGGGCAGCGCCTCGGGCCTGCTGCTCATCGGCGTGCTCAACGACTGGCTGGGCTCGTACGGGAAGGCCTTCGCCGTGGTGGCCCTGGCCCCGCTGGCTGCCGCGGTGCTGGTCCTGGCCCGCTTCCCGGAGACGGCCCGGGTCGAGTTGGAGGACCTCAACCCCGACGACGCCACCCTCGACTAGCGGCCGGCCAGACCGGCCAACCAATTCTCGACGGCGTCGGCCACGGCCTCGTCGGCCCCCCGCAGGTCGTGGCGCTTGCCGGGCAGCCGCACCGTGGTCACCGGGCCGGCGATGGCCGGCAGGTGCTCGGCGAACTCGTCGGGCGAGCCGAACTCGTCGCGGTCGCCGGACACGAAAAGGCACGGCACGTCGATGGCGCCGAAGTGGTCGACCCGGAGGTTCCCGGGCTTCTTGGGCGGGTGCAGCGGGTAACAGACGAGCACCAGCCCGGCCGCCGGGAGACCTTCGGCGACGGCCATCGAGCACATGCGACCCCCCATCGACCGCCCACCCAGCACCAGCCGGGCCGGGTCCACCCCGGCCTCGTCAGCGAAGGCGGCCACACCGTCGCCCACCTCGGCGACCAGCTTCGGAGCCCGGTCGGGGAAGCCCCGACCGGCCCGCCGGTAGGCGAAGTCGAACCGGGCCACCGGCAACGGCGCCAGGCGCTCCTCGAGCAGCACCAGCCCCGGATGGTCGGCTGACGAGCCGGCCCCAGGGGTGAGGAACAGCCCCGACGGGCCCGAACTCCCTGGTGGCCGACTCGACACGACGACGATCCTACGGTGGTCGTACCATGGAGGACGTGGCCCCTGAGAGTTCCCCTGATCACGACACGCTGGTCGCCACCATGACCGGCGGCCTGGCCCCCGAGCCGGCGCCGTTCGCGGGCAGTGACCGGCTGCACCCCGACGGCCGGCCGAAGGGGCCGTTCCGCGACGACCTGCGCCGGGTGTCCAACGTGCGCAACATCGGCACCGTGCTCAGCGCGCTGGCGACACCGGTACTGATCGTGTGGGCCGCGGTGACCATCGGCCACCCCGTGGCCTGGGTGGCTGCCGTCCCGGCCATGGCCCTGGCCCAGAACCGGCTGTTCATCCTCCACCACGAGGCGGCCCACCGGGTGCTGTTCTCCAGCCGTCGGGCCAACGACCTGGTCGGCATCACGCTCGTCGGCTGGCTGACCTTCGGCACGGGCAGCCACGGCTACCGCATCGGCCACATCCGCCACCACCGCGACGAGTTCGGCCCCGGCGAACCCGACTTCCTGCTCTACAGCTTCTACCCGATCAGCCGGGCGTCGATGCGGCGCAAGATGCTGCGCGACGTCGGCGGCGTGTCGGCGTTCCGCATCGTACGGCCACGGTTCCAGCGGCTCGGCGAGGTGCGTCACCGCCGGCTGACCTACAAGTTCCTGATCGGCCAGATGCTGGTGTTCGGGGTGTTCGCCCTGACCGGCCACCCGTGGCTGTACCTCACCCTGTGGGTACTGCCGTGGGTCGTCGTCTACCAGGTGCTGAACCGGCTGCGGGCCATCGCCGAACACGGTGGCATGACCCGCTCGGCCGACCGGCGCCGCACCTCGCACCACGTCCGCCAGACCTTCTGGTCGCGACTGGTCATCGCCCCGGTGGGGGTTGGCTACCACCTGGCCCACCACGTCGACATGACCGTGCCGTGGCGCAACCTGCGGCGGCTGCACGAGGCACTGGTCGCCGACGGCTACATCACCGACGACCTGGTGTGGCCCGACTACCGGACGCTGTGGCGGGCCCAACGCTCCGGCGAGGAGCGGATCACCGCCTGAACGGCCCACCACCGGTGGGCCCGGTTCACATGTCGACGACCTTCACGACGTCGAGGTTCCGGAACGTCACCTCGCCGACATCCTCTTCGATGGCCTCGTGCTCGGCCTGGGTGGTCTCGTGTTCGCTGTTGGCCATGGCCTCTTCGTAGGAGTCGAACTCCACGATCTGGACGATCAGCCCCGGGTCATCGCGGTCGACGCACACCGTGCCCCGCCGAGCCGTGGTCTGGCCCTCCATCAGCTCCTTGTAGCGCTCGATTTCGGCAATGGCCTGCTCGGCGTCACCGCGGAATTCGATCAACTGGTAGAAACGCATGTCGCGTCCGGTCCTTCCCGTCTTGTGGCCGTGAGTGTGGCACAGCGTCGCCCCGGGGCGCCACCGACTCAGGTCAGGCGGCGCAGCCCTTCGGCCAACTGGGTGGCCCGTTCCCGCAGTTCATCGTGGTCGGTGTCGCCGGCGGCCAACAGGTCGGCCAGCTCGGCGACCCGCTCCCCGATGCTGTTCCAGACCTGGGGATCGAAACCGAATGGAGGCCGGTGCCCGGCCACCAGAGGCGCCCCGTCAACCAGGTTCTCGACGGCCCGGTTGTCCCGTGGGTCGCGGCGCAGCCGGTCGCAGGCCACGAACAGGTCGGTCAGTACCAGGTTGGCGTCGAGACCACCGAATTCGGGTCGTTCGTCGGCCCCACCCTGGAAGGCGTCGAGGGCCTCTTCGACCGTGTCCTCGTCGGTGGCCAGCACCACCAGGTCACCCAGTTCGTCGAACTCGTGGGCGATGCCGAGACGCCCCAGCAACTCGGCGAACGCCGTCTGCTCGTCGGCCGCCCAGTCACCCACCTCGTAGGCCACCTTGTCGGCCGCCGGGTCCAGCACCGGCCCGCCGGAGCCGTCGATCACCTCGACGACCTCGTCGACCGCTACTTCGTCGGCTGCCCGCACGACCAGGGCGGCACCCTGCCAGGCGTGGGCGATCCCCCGGCCGGTCAGTTCCTGGTCGAGTAGACGACGGGACTCGCCGGCCCACTCGTGGAGCTCGTAGGCCAACTGTTCCTCGTCGTCGTGGCCGACCTCCCCGGCGTCGACCGGGGCCTCGTCAACCAACTGCACGCCGCACTCGACGCAGTCGGCCACCCCGTCGGCGTATTCGATTCCGCATTGGAAGCACCATCGCACCCGGCCATCCTGTCAGGCTGCAGGAACATTCCCCACCTCTGCTCCGACAACCGACAGCAGGGCCGTGTCGAACGCTGTCCAGCCCACTAGGTTCGGCCGTCATGAACGACGTCGACCGCGTACCCGACCGCAACCTGGCCCTCGAGTTGATTCGGGTCACCGAAGCCGCGGCGCTGGCTGCCTCACGGTGGATGGGTCGAGGCGACAAGGAGGGCGCCGATGGGGCCGCCGTCGACGCCATGCGGGCCATCCTCCACACCGTGCCCATGGACGGCCTGGTCGTCATCGGCGAAGGCGAGAAGGACGAAGCGCCGATGCTGTTCAACGGCGAGAAGGTGGGCGACGGCACCCCCCAGCTCACCGACATCGCCGTCGACCCCATCGACGGCACCACCCTCACGTCGCTCGGGCGGGGCAACGCCCTGGCCGTCATCGCCGTGAGCCCACGGGGCACCATGTTCGATCCCGGGCCGTGCGTGTACATGGAGAAGATCGCCGCCGGACCCGAATGCGCCGACGCCATCGACATCCACCTGTCGGCCACCGAGAACCTGCAACGGGTCGCCGAAGCCAAAGGCGAATCGGTGCGCGACGTCACCGCGGTGATCCTCGACCGTGACCGGCACCGCACCCTCATCGAGGAGGTCCGTGACGCCGGGGCCCGCATCCGGCTCATCCCCGACGGTGACGTGGCCGGCGCCATCTCCACCGCCTGGCCCGATTCGGGCGCCGACGTGTTGTTCGGCATCGGCGGCACCCCCGAGGGCGTCATCGCCGCCGCCGCACTCAAATGCATGGGCGGCGTTCTCCAGGGTCGGCTGTGGCCCCGTAACGAGGCCGAGCGCACCGCGGCGGCCGAATTGGATTACGACCTCGAGGCGGTGCTCTCCACCGAAGATCTCGTGTCGGGTGACAACTGCTTCTTCGCCGCCACCGGCATCACCGATGGTGAACTGCTCAAGGGCGTGCACTACTCGCGGGGTCAGGCTCACACCCAGTCGCTGGTCATGCGGTCCAAGTCGGGCACGGTGCGTCTCATCGAGGCCCACCACAGCCTCGACAAGCTGGACGAGATCTCGTCCATCGCCTACTAGCCGTCGCCGACGCGGTTCGGCCGGGCCCCGAAGGACCCGGCCGTCACCCCTCGTTCTGATTGCGGCCGGCCGGTCAGGCGTCGGCGCCGGCCACCTGGAGGCGCAGGTCGGCCCGGGCCAGGGCCCCGGCCGCCGCCTCGTCCTCCTTGTCGGCCGACAGCGCCGCCTCGGCGGTGGCCTTGGCGGTACGGGCCCGGTCGACGTCGATCTCGGCGGAGCCCTCGGAGACGTCGGACAGGATCGACACCTTGGTGCCGGCCACCTGCACGAAGCCCTGATGCACGGCGAACGTGTCCCGGTCGCCGTCGGGGCGGATCACGTCGACCGACCAGACGGCCAGCACGCCGATGAACGGCACGTGCCCGGGCTGAAAGGCGATGTCGCCACCCTCGACGGTGCGGGCGATGACCATCTCGGCCTCGCCGCTGTAGGTGATGGCCTCCGGGGAGACCAGCTCGACCTGGAACGTCATCGTCGCCTCTAGCCCTCGAGCTCGCGGGCCTTGCGCTGTGCGTCCTCGGCACCACCGACGTTCAGGAAGGCCTGCTCGGGCAGATCGTCCAGCTCGCCGTCGACGAGGGCGGCGAACGAGTCGACGGTCTCCTCGACGGGCACGGTCACGCCGGGCAGGCCGGTGAAGATCTCGGCCACGTTCATGGGCTGGGACAGGAACCGCTGGACCTTGCGGGCCCGGGACACGGTGATCTTGTCCTCTTCCGACAGTTCGTCGAGGCCGAGGATGGCGATGATGTCCTGGAGTTCCTTGTAGCGCTGCAGGATCTCCTGCACCCGGCGGGCCGTCTCGTAGTGCTTGGCGCCCACGACCTCGGGGGTGAGGATGGTCGACGTCGAGGCCAGCGGATCCACGGCCGGGTAGATGCCCAGAGCGGCGATGTCACGGCTCAACTCGGTGGTGCCGTCGAAGTGGGTGAACGACGTGAACGGTGCCGGATCGGTGTAGTCATCGGCCGGCACGTACACGGCCTGCATCGAGGTGATCGACCGGCCACGGGTCGTGGTGATCCGCTCCTGTAGGTCGCCCATCTCGTCGGCCAACGTCGGCTGGTAGCCCACGGCCGACGGCATGCGGCCCAGCAGGGTCGACACCTCCGAGCCGGCCTGGACGAACCGGAAGATGTTGTCCACGAACAGCAGCACGTCCTGGCCCTGCTCGTCACGGAAGTACTCGGCCATGGTGAGTGCCGACAGGGCGACGCGCAGGCGGACCCCCGGCGGCTCGTCCATCTGGCCGAACACCAGGGCGGCCTTCTCGAGCACGCCCGACTCGTCCATCTCGAGGCGCAGGTCGGTGCCCTCACGGGTGCGTTCGCCGACCCCGGCGAACACCGACACACCACCGTGGTTGGTGGCGACCCGGTTGATCATCTCGGTGATGAGCACCGTCTTGCCCACGCCGGCCCCGCCGAACAGGCCGATCTTGCCGCCCTGCAGGTACGGGGTGAGCAGGTCGATGACCTTCACGCCGGTCTCGAACATCTGGGCCTTGGGCTCCAGCGAGTCGAACGACGGGGCACTGCGGTGGATGACCCAGCGGTCGGCGTCGGCCGCGGCTGTCGGATCGTCGAGGCCCTGGCCGATCACGTTGAACACGTGGCCGAGGGTGTCGTCGCCCACCGGCACGGTGATGCCCTGGCCGGTGTTGCGCACCGTGGTACCTCGGGTGAGGCCGTCGGTGGGCTTCATGGCGATGGCCCGCACCCGGCTGTCGCCGATCTGCTGGGCCACCTCGG
>CAZPGL010000026.1:0-31247 GCA_964586175.1 uncultured Microthrixaceae bacterium
GGCGAGACCCAGGTGCTGAACTTCACCACCCTGGGCACCGGCCGCATGGACCAGATGATCGACGGCATCGACCCGATCAGCCGCAAGCGCTACATGCACCACTACAACTTCCCGCCCTTCTCGACGGGCGAGACCGGCTTCATGCGGGGCCCGAAGCGCCGTGAGATCGGCCACGGGGCCCTGGCCGAGCGGGCCTTGTTCCCGGTCGTGCCCAGCTTCGAGGAGTTCCCGTACACGCTGCGTCTCGTGTCCGAGGTGCTGTCGTCGAACGGGTCGACCTCGATGGGTTCGGTGTGTTCGTCGACCCTGTCGCTGATGGACGCCGGTGTGCCGATCAAGGCGCCGGTGGCCGGCATCGCCATGGGCCTCGTGTACCACGACGGCCAGTACATCACCCTGACCGACATCCTCGGGGCTGAGGACGCCTTCGGGGACATGGACTTCAAGGTGGCCGGTACGTCCGAGTTCGTGACCGCCCTGCAGTTGGACACCAAGATCGACGGCATCCCCGCCGACGTGTTGGCCAGCGCCCTGAACCAGGCCAAGGACGCCCGGATGCAGATCCTGGAGGTCATGGCCGGTGCGATCGCCGAGCCCCGCGAGGACGTCGGTGAGCACGCCCCGAAGATCAAGAGCTTCGAGATCCCGGTCGAGAAGATCGGTGAGGTCATCGGCCCGAAGGGCAAGATGATCAACACCATCCAGGCCGAGACCGGCGCCGACATCAGCGTCGACGACGACGGCATGGTCGGCATCGTGGCCATCGCCTCGCCCGACCGGGCGAAGGTGGCAGAGGCCGAGCGCCAGATCATGCTCATCGTGGACCCGCCGACCGCCGAGGTTGGAGCCGTCTACCAGGGCAAGGTGGTGAACATCACCAAGTTCGGTGCGTTCGTCAACATCCTCCCGGGTCGCGACGGTCTGGTCCACATCTCCAAGCTGGGTCGCGGCAAGCGCATCGACAAGGTCGAGGACGTGCTCGAGCTGGGCCAGGAGATCGAGGTCGTCGTCGAGGACGTCGACCCGAACGGCAAGATCTCGCTGAAGCCGGGCGGCGACGCCCCGGCCGCCGAGGCCAAGCCGAAGGCCGAGGCTCCCGCAGCCGACGCCGGTGACGCCGACTCCGACGACGACGCCCCGGCCGACGACACCGTGGACACCGTCGACGACGGCGACGACGGTGACGAGGTCGTCGAGGTGGTCGAGGCCAGCTTCGAGTCGGCCTTCGCCTCCGAGCTGGAGAGCGTGCACGGCGACCTGGGTCCGGCCCAGGCCGGCAACCGTGGTGGCGGCGGTGGCCGTCGCCGCCGGGGTCGCTGAGCGCCACCCGGCATCGGACCCGCCATGCGGGTCCCGTGACGACCGCCGAACCGGCGGTCCGCACCACCCTGCTCGATGACGGTCCGAGTGTGGTGTCGGAGCATGTCTCCGGCGCCCACTCGGTCGCCGTCGGAGTCTGGGTGGGTGTCGGCGGGCGTGACGAACCCGACGAGGTCGCCGGAGCGTCCCACTTCCTCGAACACCTGCTGTTCAAGGGCACCGACCGCCATTCGGGGCGGGCCATCGCCGAGTTGGCCGATGCCACCGGTGGGGAGCTGAACGCCTTCACCGCCAAGGAGTACACGGCGTTCTACGCCCGCTTCCCGGCCGACGGCCAGGAACTGGCCGTGGACCTGTTGGGCGACGTGCTGTGCCATCCGGCCTTGCGGCCAGACGATGTCGAGACTGAACGGCGGGTCATCCTCGAGGAGTTGCACCTGGCGGCCGACGACCCCGACGACGTCGTCTTTGAGCTGCTGTACGAGGCGTTGTTTCCCGGGCACCCGTTGGGCCGCGAGGTGCTGGGCACCCGCCGGTCGGTGACCGGTCTGGGCCGGGAAGACCTGGCGGCCTTCCATGACCGCTGGTACCGCGCCCCGAACCTGGTGGTGGCCGCCGCCGGCGCCGTCGACCACGACGTGCTCGTCGAACAGGTCATGGCGGCGTTCTCGGGGCGTAGCGGAGGAGCGGCCCCCGTTCGGACGGCACCGACCATCGGCCCGACCTCGGCCCGGTCGTTGTGCAGGCCCACCGAGGCTTCCCACGTGGCGTGGGGGTGGCGGGGTGTGCGGCGAGACGATCCCCGCCGGTACGCCCTGGCCATCGGCACCCATGTGCTCGGCGGCGGGCTGTCCAGCAGGCTGTTCCAGCGGGTCCGCGAGGACCTCGGCCTGGCGTACAACGTGTTCGCCTCGTCGGCCTGCCATCACGACGACGGTGCCGTCACCGTGTACGCCGGCACCGCTCCCGACCGGGCTGACGAGCTGATCGCCGTGGTCGCCGACGAGGTGGCGGCCCTGGCCGCAGGCGGGATCACCGCCGAGGAACTGGCCATCGCCCGCAGTGGGTTCGAGGGATCGCTGCTACTCGGCCTGGAGGACTCGGGGAGCCGCATGACCAGGCTGGGGGCCGACCAGGCCCTGCTCGGCCGGGTGGTGCCGCTCGAGGAGGTGGTCGACCGCATCCGGTCGGTCGACCTCAACCAGGTCAACGCCGTGCTCGCCGAGGTGCTGGCCCCCGACGCGGTCGTCGCCCGGGTCGGCCCCGACGGTCAAACCGTTCCCGAACCCGACGACGACGACCGCTAGCCTCGCCCCATGGGCAACGGGTCGCAGAACCGAAGGGTCGGCGTGCTGGGGGCTGCGGGGCGTATGGGGCGGGCCGTCGTCGATGCCGTCCACGTCGCCTCCGACCTCGACCTGGTGGCGGTCGCCGATGCCGGTGCGGTGGGTGCCGATGTCGGTGGGCTGACCGTCGTCGCCGGTGCCGCCGAACTGGTGGCCGCCGGTGTGGATGTGGTCGTCGACTTCACCGTGGCCGATGCGGCCCGGGCCAACCTGCCGGTGCTGGCCGCCGCCGGGGTGCACGCCGTGGTCGGCACCAGCGGGCTCGGCGACGACGACCAGGCTGCCCTGGCCGCCGCGTTCACCGATAGCGCCTGTCTGGTCGCCCCCAACTTCGCCATCGGCGCCGTGCTCATGATGCGCTTCGCCGAGACGGCGGCCCCGTGGTTCGACACGGCCGAGATCATCGAGTTCCACCACGACGGCAAGGTCGACGCCCCGTCGGGCACGGCGATCGCCACCGCCGACCGCATGGCCGCGGCGTCGGTCGACTGGGCCGAGGACCCCACCGAGACCGAGGTGGTCGACGGGGCCCGGGGCGGCTCGGGTCCGGCCGACATCCGTATCCACGCCGTCCGCATGCGGGGCATGGTCGCCCACCAGGAGGTGGTGTTGGGCACCACCGGGCAGACCCTCACCCTGCGCCACGACACCACCGACCGCGGCTCGTTCATGCCCGGCGTGGTGCTGGCGGCCCGGCGCATCGACGGCACGGGGCTCACCGTGGGCCTCGACGCCCTGCTGGGTATCTGACCGGCCCGTGAGCCCGTGACGCCGGGGGCCCGCCGCCTGCTGCGGCCATGGTGGCTGGTCCGTCACGTGGTCGTGCTGGCCGTGCTGGTCGCCACGGTCAACCTCGGGTTCTGGCAACTACGCCGTCTGGACGAGCGTCAGGCCCACAACGCCCTGGTCGCCGCCCGGGCCGACGAGCCGGTGGTGGGCCTCATGGGGCTGCTCGTCGACTCCCGGGGTGAGGTGGCTCCGATCGAGCACCGGACGGCCACCGCCTTCGGACGGTTCGACACGTCCCGCGAGGTGTACGTGGCCAACCGCAGCCAGCACGAGGTCTCGGGCTACCACGTCGTCACCCTGTTCGAGCTGGCCGACGTCGAGGAGTTCCTGGTCGTCAACCGGGGGTTCGTGTCCCGCGGCGTCCACCTGGCCGGCGACCCCGGGGCGTGGGCGGCGCCCGACGGCTGGGTCGAGGTGACGGGGCTCGTCGTGGCCGGCGGGGCCAGCACTGGCGCCCACGGCGATGAGGTGGCGGCCATCGATTTGGCCGACCTCGAGGCCCGGTGGGGGATCGACGGGCTGTTGCCCGCGGTACTGCAGTCCACCGCCGGTGCGGCCGCCGGGGTGTGGCCTGAGGTGCTGGTCCCCCCCGAACAGGACGAGGGGCCTCACTTCTCCTACGCCATGCAGTGGTTCCTCTTCACGCTGATCGGGGTGTTCGGGTACCCGTTGTTGCTGCTCACCGTGGCCCGGCGGCCGGGCGATCCGGCCGATCCCGGGCCGGGGTCCGACGGCGACCCTGCACTAGCGTGACGCACGTGGCCCACCACAGCGATCCTGAGTTGCGCGTCCTACACACCCTGCGGGTCAAGGGGTTCGTCGACACCCCGGTGATCGTCGAGGTGCTCGATCTGCCCGAGGACGATGTGGCCGACCGCCTGGCGGCCTTCGCCGAGAGCGGCGACGCCCGCTACCGGGAGGGACGCATGTCGGGCTGGATGCTGACCCCGCAGGGCCGCACCCGGGGCGAGGCCATGGTGGCCGCCGAGTTGTCGGCCGCCGGTGTGCGCGACGGGGTGGATGCCGCCTATCGGCGGTTCCTCGCCGTGAACCAGGGGTTCCTCGGGTTGTGCACCGACTGGCAGCTGCGCACCGTCGACGGCGAGCAGGTCGTCAACGACCACACCGACCCCGACCATGATGCCGCGGTCATCGGCCGTCTGGCCGACACCGACGCCGTGGTCCAGCCGATCTGTGCCGAATTGGCGGGGCTGTTGGCGCGGTTCGGCGGCTACGGTGAGCGCTTCGGCGACGCCCTGGCCCGGGTCCGGGCCGGTGACCTCGACTGGTTCACCAAGCCGATGATCGAGTCGTACCACACGGTGTGGTTCGAGTTGCACGAGAACCTGCTGGCCACGCTGGGCATCGAGCGGGTGAACGAGGCGGCGGGCTGACCGCCGCCGGCCGACGAGGACGTACAGGAGACACGGCCATGAAACCCAGGTTCGGGCGGGTGCTCACCGCCATGATCACGCCGTTCGCCGACGATGGTTCGCTGGACCTCGACGGGGCCGGCGTACTGGCCCGGTGGCTGGTCGAACAGGGCAACGACGCCCTGGTGATCGCCGGCACGACCGGCGAGTCGCCCACCCTCACCCACGACGAGCAGGTCGACCTGGTCGCCGCGGTGGTCGACGCGGTGGATGTGCCGGTCATCGCCGGGGCGGGCAGCAACGACACCCGGTCGGCGATCCGCAACGCCGAGCGCTGCGCCGAGGTGGGGGCCGACGCCATCCTGAGCGTCACCCCGTACTACAACCGCCCGTCGCAGGCCGGGCTTGTCGAGCACTTCACCGCGGTGGCCCGCTGCACCGACCTGCCCAACATGCTCTACGACATCCCAGTGCGCACCGGCCGCAAGATCAACACCGACACCCTGCTGCGGCTGGCCGGCGAGGTCGACAACGTCGTGGCCGTCAAGGACGCGGCCGGCGACCTGGGCGAGACGGCCCGGCTGGTCGCCGCGGCCCCTGAGGGCTTCGAGGTCTACAGCGGCGAGGATGCCCTCACCCTGGCCCTGCTGGCCGTGGGGGCGGTGGGCACGGTCAGCGTGGCCACCCACTGGGCCACCCCGGAGACCGTCGAACTCATGGCGGCCTTCTTCTCCGGCGACGTGGCCCGGGCCACCGCGATCAACCAGGCGCTCATCCCCTCGTACGACTTCGAGTCGGGCGACCTGCGGCCCAACCCGGTGCCGTCCAAGGCGATGATGAAGGTGCTGGGCCTGCCCGGCGGTGATTGCCGGCTTCCCATGGGCCCCGAGCCCGACGGCCTGGCCGACGAGGCCCGGTCGGTGCTGGCCGGCCTCGGACGGGCCTGAGCGGCCGACGGTGCCCGCCGACGTCACCATCACGTTCCTGGGCGGCCTGGGCGAGATCGGCCGCAACTGTGCCGCCCTCGAGGCCCACGGCCGCATCGTCCTGTTGGACTGCGGCCAGCTGTTCCCCGACGACCTGCCGGGGGTCGACGCGGTGCTGCCGGACTTCACGTGGCTCATCGAGCGGGCCCACCGCATCGAGGGCTGCATCGTCACCCACGCCCACGAGGACCACATCGGGGGCCTGCCGTACCTGCTGCCGCACGTCGAGTTCCCGATCTACGGGTCGCGGTTCACGTTGGGCATGGTGGCCGGCAAGCTCAAGGGGGCCGGGCTGAAGACACCCGAGATGGTCGAGCTGGCCGACCACGACCGTCACCGGATCGGGCCGTTCGACTGCGAGTTCCTGCCGGTCACCCATTCGACGCCGAGCGGGCTGATGACGGTGTTTGAGACGCCCCAGGGGCGGGTGCTGCACTCCAGCGACTTCAAGCTGGATCCGACGCCCATCGACGGGCGGGTCACCGACCTGCCCCGGTTGCGGGAGCTGGCCGCCGACGGCGGCATCCGGTTGCTGCTGGCCGACTCCACCAATGCCGGGGCGGCCGGGTCGTCGACGAGCGAGGCCGAGATCGGTCCGGTGATCCGGTCGGTGTTCGAGGCCCACGAGGGACGCCGCATCGTCGTCGGTGCGTTCTCCAGTCACGTGCACCGCATCCAGCAGATCGCCGACGCCGCCTCGGCCACTGGCCGCACCCTCGTCGTGATGGGTCCGTCGATGGTCCGCAACGTCACCCTGGCCCGTGAGATCGGGCTGCTGCGGGTGTCGGACCGGATGCTGGCCACGCCCGATGAACTCGACGACCTGGATCTGGCCCGCACGTGCGTGGTGTGCACCGGGTCGCAGGGCGAACCCCGGGCCGCCCTGTCGCTGATGGCCCAGGGCCGGCACCGCCACCTGACCATCGGTGACCGCGACACCATCGTGTTCTCGTCACATCCCATTCCCGGCAACGAGGCCGCGGTGTCCCGGCTCCACAACGGCCTGGCCCGTCGAGGGGCCCGTTTGGTGCACAGCCGGCAACTCGGGGTGCACACCACCGGGCACGGCCAGCGCGACGAGCTGGCCGAGCTGCATCGGGCCGCCGATCCCGAATTGTTCATTCCCGTCCACGGCGAGTACGCCCATCTGGTGGCCCATCACGAGCTGGCCCTCGAGTTGGGGATGGCCCCCGATCGGGTGTTGCGCTGCACCGACGGCGACCAGGTGCGGTTGAGCGACGACGGCGTGGCCTTGGCCGGACGGGTGTCCGACGAGTACGTCATGGTCGACGAGTCGGGGCGGCCGGTCAGCGAGGAGTTGGTGGCCGAGCGCCGGACCATGGAGGGTGAAGGGTTCGTGCTGGTCAGGGTGGTCGTCGACGTGCGCAAGGGCCGCATGGTCGGGCGGCCGTTCGTCGAGACCCGGGGATGGGTCGAACCCGACGAGCGGGACACGTGGTGTGCCGAGGTGGCCGAAGCCGTGGCCGCCGCGGTGGCTGATGCGCTCGACGACGACGAACACGATCCCGACCAGTTGCGACGCCGGGTCCGGCGGGCCACCGGGCAGCTGGTCGCCAAGCGCACCGGGCGGCGTCCGGCCCTGGTTCCGGTGGTCGAGATCCGCTGAAGAGGGGCTCGGGGCATCCCGATCCTGACACCCCCCGGTGGTACGTTGAGAACGCTGTGAGCACCAGATCTGCGCGCACCGGACCGCCCGAAAAGTCCGGCTCGTCGGCCCGGTCGGCCAAGCGCGGCAAGGGTTCTGCGGGCGGCAAGGGCTCCAACGGTGCCGTGCCGACCAAGGAGCCGCTGGCCCGGCGCATGCTGCGTGCCGCCTTCGGTGGGCGGGGCGACGAGATGCTGGGCCTCGGGTTGTTCCTCGGCGGGCTGCTTGCCGGCCTGTCCATCTACCTCGACAAGGCCGGGGTGGTCGGACGGCTCATCGACGACGCCGCCGGCTGGACGGTGGGCATCACCAAGGTCGTGCTCCCGGTTTCCATGGTGGGTCTGGGCCTGGCCATGTTCCGTGAGCGCCACGAGATGGGCGAGATCTCGAAACGCATACCGGTGGGGGCGGTGCTCGGCGTGGTCGGGGTCACCGGTCTGTTGCACCTGGGGCGAGGCCGCCCCGGGCTCGAGGACGGCGCCGACGAGTTGGGTTCCGCCGGCGGCCTTTCGGGTCTGGCCGGCGGAGGGGCCTTCGAGGCCGCCTTGTCGACCGGCGGAGCGGTGCTGGTCCTGATCGGCCTGTGCCTGGTGGCGGCCGCGGTCATCACCCGCACCACGGCCCGGCAGGCGGCCTCCGGTGCCGTCGTGGGGTTGCGGCCGGTGGGTCGGGCGATCGCCGCCGGCATCCGCAGCCTGTTGACCCCGCCGGGCGGGCACGACGAGCCGCCGGTCGTCATCGGCGCCGAACCTGACCCCACCCCGGCACCCGAGCCTGAGCCCGAACCGGCGGCCGACGAGGCGGCACCGGCCCCTGTCGCCCCCAAGCGCCGCCGCAAGGTCAAGGCCCCGCCCGACGGCAGCCGTCAACTCACCATCGAGCTGGGGCCGGCCATCGCCGATTCACCGTGGCGGCTGCCGGCCGTCAAGCTGCTGTCGCGAAGCACCACCCACGACGTCGACGCCAAGGCCGTCGAGGCGCGGGGGCTGCGCCTCCAGGAGGCCTTGGCCGCCCACGGGGTCGACACCCGGCTGGTCGACATGACCGTCGGCCCCACCGTCACCCGCTACGCCCTGCAGTTGGGCGACGGCGTCAAGGTGGCCCGTATCACCAGCCTCCACAAGGACATCGCCTACGCCCTGGCGGCCGCCGACGTGCGCATCCTGGCCCCCATCCCCGGCCAGCAGGCCATCGGCATCGAGGTGCCCAACGACGACCGGGAGACGGTGGCGCTGGGCGACATCCTCACGTCGGCCGAGGCGGCCAAGGCCCGGCATCCCCTCGAGGTGGGGGTCGGCCGCGACATCAACGGCCGCTCCATGCTGTTGAACCTGGCCACGATGCCCCACCTGTTGATCGCCGGGGCCACCGGCGCCGGCAAGTCGTCGTGCATCAACTCGCTGGTCACGTCGGTGCTGATGCGATCCACCCCCGACCAGGTGCGGATGATCCTCGTCGACCCCAAGCGGGTCGAGATGGGCCAGTACGAGGGCGTGCCTCACCTGCTGACCGCGCCGGTCACCGATCCCCGCAAGGCGGCCAACGCCCTGGCGTGGGCGGTCAAGGAGATGGAGCGCCGTTACGACCTGCTGTCGACCTGCGGGTTCCGCGACATCACCGGCTACAACGCGGCCTACGACCGGGGCGACCTGAAGGATCCGCTGGGGGTCACCGACGAGGATGGCGAGCCGGTGCACTACGAGCGGCTGTCGTTCATCCTGGTCGTGGTCGACGAGCTGGCCGACCTGATGATGGTCGCGGCCCGCGACGTCGAGGACTCGATCTGCCGGCTGGCCCAGATGGCCCGGGCCGTCGGCATCCATCTGGTCGTTGCCACCCAGCGGCCGTCGGTCAACGTGATCACCGGCGTCATCAAGGCCAACATTCCGGCCCGGCTGGCCTTCGCCGTGTCCAGCCTGGCCGACAGCCGGGTGATCCTCGACCAGCCGGGGGCCGAGCGTCTCGTCGGCAAGGGCGACATGTTGCTGCTCGGGCCCAGTTCCAGCACTCCGCAGCGCATCCAGGGGGCGTGGGTCGGCGAGGACGAGGTGCGCAACGTGGTGGGTGTGTGGGCCCGGCAGGTGGCCGCCATGGCCGACGACGCCGATGGGTCCGACGGTGGGGACGACGACGCGATCACCTCCGACGTCGGTGCGCCACGAGGCCCAGCCGCCATCGCCGCCGACGACCTGGCCGACTCGATCATCGCCGACCAAGGCGGGGTCGGGGGCAGCGGGGGACCCGGTGACGACGACGAGTTGTTCGACCAGGCCCGTGAGCTGGTGGTGACCAGCCAGCTGGGGTCCACGTCGATGCTGCAACGCAAGCTGCGGGTCGGGTTCGCCAGGGCCGGTCGCCTCATGGACCTCATGGAGGAGGCCGGGGTGGTGGGGCCGTCCACCGGCTCCAAGGCCCGCGAGGTGCTGATCAGCGCCGACGAGCTCGAAACCCTGCGCCAGCAGGGCCTGTAGGGCGGCGCCAGCTGTGGCCGTCGCCGTGTTCGCCCTGATCGTCGGGCTGGCCGGGCTCACGGTGGCCGCCGACCGGTTCGTGGTCGGCGCCGCGCTGTTGGCGACACGGTTGCAGGTGTCGACCGTGGTGACCGGGGCGTTGATCATCGGCTTCGGCACCAGCGCTCCGGAGCTGGTGGTGTCGACCGTGGCGGTGGCCACCGAGGGGGCCGAGGGCACGGCGCTGGCTCTGGGCAACGTGGTCGGTTCGAACGTCGCCAACCTGACCCTGGTGCTGGGGGTGCCGGCGGTGATGTTCGCCTGCCTGACCGTCGCCGAGGGCACCAAGCGTCAGGCGGCGTTGTCGGCCGTTGGAGTCTCCGTGTTCGCCGGGATGGTCCACTTCGGGGGACCGAGCGTCGTCAAGGGTGTGGTGCTGTTGGTGTTGGCGGTGGCGCTGCTGTGCCTGGTCGTGGTGTTGGGCGACCGGTTCGGCGGTACGCCGCCGCCTGCCACCGCCGGTGGCGCTAGCCCGTGGGGGCCGACCGTGCTCGGCCTGGTCGGCACCGTCGGGTTCGCCCACCTGGTGGTGCAGGCGGCCACCTCCATCGCCGACGAGATGGGCTGGAACGGGGGGTTCGTGGGGTTCGGCCTGGTGGCCGTCGGCACCTCGCTGCCCGAACTGGTCACCGTGGTCGCCGCGGCTCGTCGGGGCGAGACAGGCCTCATCTTCGGCAACCTGCTTGGCTCGAACCTGTTCAACAGCCTGGCCGTGGGCGGCGTGGTGCTGATCGTCAACGGGGGGGGAGCGTTCGACACCGACGCTGGTCTGCCCCCATGGTCACTGCTGGTGATGGTGGGGCTGTCCTGGATCGTGATCCTCGCCATGAAGCTGGGCCGCGACATCAACCGGGCCGAAGGGGTGGCCCTGCTGGCCGGCTACGGCATCGTGGTGGGCGTTCTGGCAGCAGGCGCCTGAGGCCGGTTCCTGGGGCCGGGGCGCTCTAGCCTGGGGCGTTCATGGATGCGCAGACCTACCACCTGGTGACGCTCGGGTGTCCCAAGAACCAGGTCGATTCCGACAAGTTGGCCGGACGGTTGGTGGCCGACGGGTTGACCGCGGTGTCTAGTGCAGCGGACGCCGACCTGGTGGTCGTCAACACGTGTGCGTTCATCGAGGAGGCCCGTCGGGAGTCGGTCGACACGGTGCTGGCCGTGGCCGACGAGCGTCGTGACGGGGCCCGGCTGGTGGTGACCGGTTGCATGGCCGAGCGGTACGGCGACGAGCTGGCCGATGCGCTGCCCGAGGTCGACACGGTGGCTGGTTTCGGGGTGCCGGTGGCCCTCGGAGCGAAGCCGGTGGCGATCGAGACACCGGCGTTCGACCTGTTGAACCTGCCCCGGCCGGCGTCGGAGCGGCCGTGGGCGTACGTCAAGATCGCCGAGGGCTGCGACCGGGCGTGCGGCTTCTGCGCCATCCCGTCGTTCCGAGGCCCCCAGCGGAGCCGTTCGATCGACGCCGTTGTCGCCGAGGCCGCAGCCACCGGGGCACGCGAGGTGGTGCTCGTCGCCCAGGATCTGGCGGCGTTCGGCCGCGACCAGGGGGTGGGTGAGCGGGCCATCGTGCCGTTGGTGGAGCAGGTGGCGGCCGTCGTCGACCGGGTGCGCCTGCTGTACCTGTATCCGTCGGATCTGACCGACACGTTGGTCGAGGCCATTTGCGCCACCGGCGTGCCGTACTTCGATTTGTCGTTGCAGCACGTGTCGCGCCCGCTGTTGGCGGCCATGCGGCGCTGGGGCGACGGCGACCGGTTCCTCGAACGCATCGGGCACGTGCGGGCCGTGGAGCCCGATGCGGCGTTCCGGTCCAACTTCATCGTCGGCTATCCGGGCGAGACCGAGGAGGACCACGACCGGCTGTTGGAGTTCGTGGCCGCCGCCGATCTGGACTGGTGCGGGTTCTTCGCCTATAGCGCCGAGGAGGGCACCTATGCCGCCGGCCTCGACGGGGCGGTCGCTTCCGGCTTGGTGAATGAGCGGCTGGGCGAGCTGTCGGAGATCCAGGACGCCATCACCGCCCGGCGGCGCGACGCCCTCATCGGCCGGAAGGTGGAGGTGCTGGTCGATGAGCCGGGGGTGGGCCGCACTCACCGGGAGGCCCCCGAGATCGACGGCATCGTGCAGGTGCCCGGGGATTTGGCGGTCGGCGGGCTGGCCGAGGTGACGGTGACCGGGGCGTTGGGGCCGGATCTGGTGGCGGCGTGAGGGCCCCCAAGCACTTCCGCACGGTGGTCAGCCCGGCCAACCTGGTGACCCTGGCCCGGCTGTTGCTGGCCCCGGTGCTGTTCGCCATGGTGCTGGCCGCCGAGGACCGGGGCGGCGTGTCGTGGGGGGCGTTCGTGTTGGGGGCGGTGCTGGCCGCCACCGACTACCTCGACGGCATCCTGGCCCGCCGTCGGGGCACGGTGAGCCGGTGGGGGGCGTTCCTCGATCCGCTGGCCGACAAGGTGGTGGTGATCGGGGTGGCGGTGTCGCTGGTCGCCGTGGACCGCTACTGGTGGGTGCCGGTGGCCCTGTTGACGTTCCGGGAGGCCGTCATCACGGTGTACCGGCTGTGGTTCGCCCGGAGGGGCCTGGCCGTTCCGGCCCGCAAGTCGGCCAAGTGGAAGACAACGGTGCAGGGCCTGGCCCTGCTGGTGGCCGTGGTGCCGCCGTTGGAGGACGCCGACCTGGTCGTCGACGTGACCCTGTGGGTGGCGGTGGCGTTCACCCTGGTCACCGGCGCCCAGTACCTGCTGGACGGCGGCCAGGCGGCCAGCACGACCGGCGAGAAGCAGAAGTAGGGCGGGATGCGGGGGGGCTGCGATGCGCTGTGAGGTCGTGGCCGTGGGCACCGAGCTGCTGCTCGGCCAGATCGTGAACGGCAACGCCACCTGGATCGGCGAGCAGCTGGCCATGGTGGGCATCGACTGCCATCGCCACACCGCGGTGGGCGACAACCCGGAGCGGATGCGGGCCGCTTTCGTCGAGGCCCTGGAGCGGTCCGACGCGGTGATCGTGACCGGCGGGCTGGGGCCCACCCAGGACGACATCACCCGGGACGTGATCGCCGACGTGATGGGGGTCGAGCTGGAGCGATGGCCGGACCTGGTGGCCCGGATCGAGTCCCGGTTCGCCGGGCGGGGGCGGTCCATGCCGGCGAACAACCTGCGGCAGGCCGACGTGCCGGCCGGGGCGTGGACCATCGACCAGATGCCGGGCACCGCCCCGGGCCTGGTGTGCCCGGTGGGGGACCCGCCGGGAAGCAAGGTCGTGTACGCCGTGCCGGGCGTGCCCGGTGAGATGCGCGAGATGGTGGAGGGCACGGTGCTGCCGGACCTGGTGGCCCGGTCGGGGGAGCGGGCGGTGATCCGGTCGCGCACCCTGCGCACGTGGGGGCAGTCCGAGTCGGGGCTGGCCGAGGTGCTGGCCGACGAGATCGACCGCCTCGACGCCGAGGGCGGGGCGACGCTGGCGTTCCTGGCCAGCGGCATGGAGGGGCTGAAGGTGCGGATCACCGCCAAGGCACCCACCGACGACGAGGTGGTGGCGGTGCTCGACGCCGAGGAAGCTCGGGTACGGGCCATCGTCGGCCCCATCGTGTTTGGGGTCGACGACCAGACCATGGAGTCGGTGGTGCTGGACCTGCTGGTCGAGCGGGGGTTGACGGTGGCGACGGCCGAGTCCATGACCGGTGGGTTGATCGGGGCCCGGTTGACCGACGTGCCGGGGTCCAGCCGGGCGTTCCGGGGGTCGGTGGTCGCCTACGACGCCGAGGTGAAGCGGGGCCTGCTGGGTGTGCCGGAGGGGCCGGTGGTGTCCGAGGCCGCGGTGTCGGCCATGGCTGTCGGGGTGTGTGCCGCGGTGGGCGCCGACGTGTCGATCGCCGTGTCGGGGGTGGCAGGCCCCGAACCCCAGGACGGTGAGGAGCCGGGAACGGTGTGGATCGCCACCTGTGTCGACGATGTGGTCGAGGCGCAGCGCCTGCGGTACCCGTTCGGCCGCACCATGACCCGCCAACTCACGGTGATCACCGCCCTGGACCTGCTCCGGAGACGGCTGGGCGGCTGAGGCGCCGTGCGTCTGTTCGTTGCGGTGTGGCCGACGCCGGCCGTCGTCGAGGAATTGGGTGCCCTGCCCCGGCCGGCGGCGCCGGGGCTGCGTTGGACCACGGCCGACCAGTGGCACGTCACCCTGCGGTTCCTCGGTGACGCCGACCCCGGCGAGGCCGCGGACGCCCTGGCCCGGCTGGCCGGAGCTTCCACCGAAGCCGTGCTCGGTCCGGCGACCGCCGAACTGGGCCGTGGTGTGCTGACGGTGCCGGTGGCCGGGGTCGACGAGCTGGCCGCCGCGGTGATCGCCGTCACCGCCGAGGTGGGGGAGCCGCCCGAGCAGCGGGAGTTCACCGGTCACCTCACCCTGGCCCGCAGCCGGGGCCCCCTGCCCGACGGGGCGGTCGGTCAGCCGTGCGCTGGCCGCTTCCCGGTCGACGAGGTGGCCCTGGTGGCGTCGCGCACCGAGCCCGGCGGCGCCCGCTACGAGGTGATCGGGCGTTTCGCCCTCGGCTGAACGGGGAGGCTCAGTCGGCGTCGAGGCGCAGGCAGGCTGAGTTGATGCAGTAGCGGTCGCCGGTGGGGGCCGGACCGTCGGGGAACACGTGCCCGAGGTGGGCACCGCACGACCGGCAGCGGGTCTCGGTGCGCACCATGCCCAGGCTGGTGTCGGAGTGGCTGTCGAGGCGGTCGGCGTCGATCGGCTCCCAGAAGCTGGGCCACCCCGACCCGGAGTCGTACTTGGTGTCGCTGGCGAACAGCGGCTCGTCGCACACCACGCAGCGGTAGGTGCCGGCCCGCTTGTCGTCCACGTACTCGCCGGTGAACGCCCGCTCGGTGCCGGCCTCCTGGGTGCAGTGGTACTGCATGGGGGTCAGCCGGGCCCGCAGGTCGGCGTTGGACTCGCTGGGGGTCTCGCTCATGGGTCCGAAAACTAGCCGAACGGGCGGATCGGGCTTGAATACTTGCATCGAACGCCTGTTCGCAATTACGCTGTTGTCATTCGAGAACGCCAGCGGCCGCCGAGCCCTGTCACACCCCATCTCTAGGGTCACCGACAACTACTCCCGCATCCACAGCACACGACTTCGACACGAACGGAGCACCACGATGAGCAAGATCGCCAAGCCGGGCAAGCCCCTCCCGCCCGAGGGCCTCGACACCGAGGGCCGCGGCAAGGCCCTCGACCTCGCCCTCGGGCAGATCGAGAAGCAGTTCGGTGCCGGTGCCGTCATGAAGATGGGCGACAAGGCCTCCATGGCCATCGAGACCGTTCCCACCGGCGCCCTGGCCCTCGACCTGGCCCTCGGCATCGGCGGCCTGCCCCGGGGCCGGGTCGTCGAGATCTACGGTCCGGAGGGTTCCGGCAAGACCACCCTGGCGACCCACGTGGTCGCCGAGGCCCAGCGCAACGGCGGCATCTGCGCCTACATCGACGCTGAACACGCCATGGACCCGGTGTACGCCCGGGCCATCGGCGTCGACGTCGACGAGCTGCTCATCTCCCAGCCCGACACCGGCGAGCAGGCCCTCGAGATCGCCGACATGCTCATCCGTTCCGGCGCCCTCGACGTGGTGGTCATCGACTCAGTGGCCGCCCTTACCCCCCGGGCCGAGATCGAGGGCGACATGGGCGACGCCCACGTCGGCCTCCAGGCCCGGCTCATGTCCCAGGCCCTGCGCAAGCTCACCTCCAACCTCAACAAGTCCAAGACCATCTGCGTGTTCATCAACCAGCTGCGCGAGAAGATCGGCGTCATGTTCGGGTCGCCCGAGACCACGCCGGGCGGGCGGGCGTTGAAGTTCTACTCGTCGGTCCGGCTCGACATCCGCCGCATCGAAGCCATCAAGGACGGCGTCGAGGTGGTCGGCAACCGCACTCGGGTCAAGGTGGTCAAGAACAAGTGCGCCCCGCCGTTCCGGCAGGCCGAGTTCGACATCATGTACGGCCGGGGCATCAGCCGCGAGGGTTCAGTCGTCGACCTGGGTGTCGACCTGGGCGTCGTCAAGAAGTCGGGCGCCTGGTACACGTACGAGGGCGAACAGCTGGGCCAGGGCCGGGAGAACGCCAAGAAATTCCTGGCCGACAACCCCGAGATCATGATGGAGATCACCGACCGGGTGTGGCGCGAGGTCGCCCCCGAACCGGACGAGACCGTCGAGGCCGAAGCCGAGGGTCTGGCCGACGACGCCTTCACCGACGTCGACGACCTCCCCATCAGCCTCGACGACTGACCCGCCCTCGGGGCCCCGGGGTTTCCCTCCACCCCGGGGACTCCCGGGGACTCCCGGGGCCACCGCGGCGCCGGCCGGTGTCCGCATCCGTGGGCACGCGTAGCCTGTGGGACGTGAGCAGTTCCCCGGATCTCCCCGACGCCTCGGCACCGCGCACCTACGCCGTGCGCACCTACGGGTGCCAGATGAACGAGCACGACAGCGAGCGCATCGCCGGCCTGCTCGAAGCCGACGGCCTCACCCCGGCGGCCTCGGAGGACGACGCCGACGTCATCGTCCTCAACACCTGCTGTATCCGCGAGAACGCCGACAACAAGCTCTACGGCGCCCTCGGGCACCTCAAGGCGCTCAAGGACCGACGGCCCGACGTGCAGGTGGCGGTGGGCGGCTGTCTGGCCCAGAAGGACCGCGACCTCATCCAACAGCGGGCCGGCCACGTCGACGTGGTGTTCGGCACCCACAACGTGCATCGGGCTGCCGAGCTGCTGGCCGAGGCCCGGACCCACGGGCCGGTGCTCGAGATCCTCGAGGCCACTGCCCGCGACGACGCCGACGCCTTCCCCACGGCGCTCACCACCGACCTGCCCAGCCGCCGCGATGCCGACCACACGGCCTGGGTGACCATCCAGATCGGCTGCGACAACTCATGCGCCTTCTGCATCGTGCCCGCCGTGCGGGGTCCCGAGGTGAGCCGTCCGTTCGGTGAGCTGGTCGCCGAGATCGCGGCCCTGGCCGCCGACGGCGTCTCCGAGATCACCCTGCTCGGTCAGAACGTCAACTCCTACGGCCGTGACCTCACCACCCGGTTGCGCACCATCGATCCGGGCCCGGCCGACGCCTACGAGGCCGGTGGGCTCTGGGCCTCCGACCCGGCCCGCCGGCCCCGGCCGCTGTTCGCCGACCTGCTGCGGGCCGCCGGCGACGTCGACGGCATCCACCGGGTGCGCTACACCAGCCCCCACCCCAAGGATCTCCGCCCCGAGACCATCGCCGCCATGGCCGAGGTGCCCGCGGTGTGCGAGCACCTGCACCTGCCGCTGCAGTCGGGCAGCGACCGCATCCTGGCCGCCATGCACCGGGGCTACACCGCCGAGCGCTACCTGGCCCGGCTCGCCGACGCCCGGGCCGCCATCGACGACCTGGCCGTCACCACCGACCTGATCGTTGGCTTCCCCGGCGAGACCGAGGCCGACTTCGAAGCCACCCTCGAGGTGGCTGCCGAGGCCTGCTTCGACTCGGCGTACTCGTTCATCTTCTCGCCCCGGCCCGGCACCGAGGCGGCCGAGCTGACCGACCGGTTCGTCGAACATGCGGTCAGCGTCGAGCGCTACGAACGACTCCAGGCAGTGCTGGCCCGGTCATCCCGTCTGCACCACCAGGCCCGGATCGGCCGGGTCGAGTCGGTGGTCATCGAGGGGCCGGCCAAGCGTGAACCCGACCAGGTCACCGGGCGCACCCGGCAGAACAAGCTCGTGCACCTGAGCGGCCGGATCGGCGAGGACGGCCTGCGGGTCGGGGCCTACGCCGACGTCACCGTCGTCGACGCCGCCAACCACTATCTGCTCGGCGATCTGGTCGACGTCACCGCCCCGCCGCGTCACCGGCGCCGCATCCCCGTCGCCTCGGCATAGGCACCTTCCCCGCCGACGTGGCCGCCGACCGACCCCCGGAGCCCAACGGCCACCTCGTCCTCATCGGCACCACGGCGTCCGGCAAGTCGGCGCTAGCCCTGGAGGTGGCCCGTCGCCGGCCGGGCGTCGAGCTGGTCTCCATGGACTCCATGGCCGTCTACCGGGGCATGGACATCGGTACCGCCACCCCCACGGCCGCCGAACGGGCCGAGGTGCCCCACCATCTGCTCGACCTGGTCGACCCGTCCGAGGAGTTCAGCGTGGCCGACTTCCAGGCCGCGGCCGACCGGGCCCTGGCCGACATCGAGAAGCGCCACGGCCGGGCGGTGCTGGTCGGAGGCACCGGCCTGCACGTGCGTTCGGTGGTCGACGACCTGGAGATCCCCGGCCAGTTTCCCGACATACGCGACGCCATCGACACCGATGCCGACACCGAGGCCCTCTACCGGCGCCTCGTCGACGCCGACCCGACGGCCGCCGGCCGTATGGAACCCACCAACCGGCGTCGCATCCTGCGGGCCCTCGAGGTCACCGTCGGGTCGGGGCGGCCGTTCTCGTCGTTCGGCCCCGGACTCGAGGCCTACCCGCAGTCCCCGTTCACCCAGATCGGCCTTCGGCTGGCCCGCGACGTCGTCGACCGGCGCATCGCCGAGCGCTACCAGCGCCAGTTGGACGCCGGGTTCCTCGACGAGGTGGCCGCCGTACTGGCCGCCCCCGGTGGCCTGTCGCGTAGCGCCGGCCAGGCCCTCGGCTACCGGGAGTTGGCCGCCCATCTGGCCGGCGAGTGCGGCCTGGACGAAGCCGTCGACGCAGCGGTGGCCGCCACCCGCCAGTTCGCCCGCCGACAGGAGCGCTGGTTCCGTCGTGACCCCCGCATCCAATGGCTGGACGTCGCCGACGACGCCCTCGAGGTGCTCGACGTCGTGCTCGAGCGGTTCGACACCATCGGAATCGACGGATGACGGTCCAGCCGGTGAATGGGGCAGGGGAGCGGACCCGCCGTCGGCCAGACTGGATCCCGTGCGACTGAGCCGCCATCACGGTCTGGGCAACGACTTCCTCGTCACGTTCGTCGACGAGGTGCCGTCCGACGCGCCCGATCTGGCCCGGCGACTGTGCGACCGGTCCTCGCCCCACGGCGGGGCCGACGGGCTGGTGTTCGGCACCCCCTCGGCCGACATCGACGCGACGTTCACCCTGGTCAACAGCGACGGCAGCCCAGCCGAGGTCAGCGGCAACGGGCTACGGGCCTTCGGGCAGGCCATCGGCCGGCGGGACGGTCTCACCGACCCCGACCTGGTGGTCGACACCCCGGCCGGGCCCCGCCGCATCGCCGTGGTCGGCGAGCCGGGTGACGCCACCGTCACCGCCACCGTCGGCATGGGCGCCCCCGGTCCCGGCCCCGACGTCACCGGGTTGGCCGTCGACCTGGGCGGGCCCGAGCACGGCCGGGTCACCTCGGTCGGCTTGGGCAATCCCCACGTCGTGATCGAGGTCGCCGACGTGACGACCCTGGACGGCATCGACCTTGGGGTCGTCGGACCGGCGCTCGAGGCCCACTTCCTACCCACCGGCTGCAACATCCACCTGGTGGCCGTGGTCGACCGGTTTACCGTCGCCCTGCGGCCCTGGGAGCGGGGCGCCGGGCTCACAGCAGCGTGCGGGTCCGGGGCCTGCGCGGCGGCGGTCGCCGCCCGAGGCTGGGGCGCCGTCGACGCCATTGTCGAGGTCCGCATGCCTGGCGGCACGGCCACCGTCACCGTGGACGACGAGGTCGCTCTCACCGGACCGGCCGTCCACGAAGCCGACATCGAGATCGCCGATGGGTGAGTGGCCCGAGGGTTCCGACCCGGATCAGCCGGATGCCGACCCGGCCGGGCAGCCTGAGTCGCACCGCGGGGCGTTCGGCGAGTACGGCGGCGAGTCCCGGGGCTTCATCGACCGGGCGTTCCGGGAGCGCATCGTGCTGGCCGGGGTCACCCTCGACCGGGCCGACGTCGAAACCACGGAAGCCTCCATGGACGAACTGGCCCTGCTGGTCGACACTGCAGGTGCCGACCCGGTCGCCCGGGTCCACCAGCAGCGCGACACCCCCGACCGAGCCACCTACATCGGCCGGGGCAAGGCCGAGGAGATCCGCCAGGTGTCCGAGTCGCTCGACGCCGACACCGTGGTATTCGACAACGATCTCACCCCGGCCCAGCAGGGCAACCTCGAGACGATCCTGAAACGCAGCGCCCTGGACCGCACGGCGGTGATCCTCGACATCTTCGCCCAGAACGCCTCCAGCCCCGAAGGCAAGGCCCAGGTCGAGCTGGCCCAGTTGCGCTACCGCCTGCCCCGCCTGCGGCGCAGCGGCCGCACGTTCAGCCAGCAGGCCGGCGGCATCGGCACCCGGGGCCCCGGCGAGACCCAGCTCGAGGTCGACCGTCGACGTCTCATGCGGCGCATCACCAAGCTCGAGGGTGACCTCAAGCGGCTGCGCAAGAACCGGGCCACCCAGTCCAAGGCCCGCCACAGCACCGCCAACCGGGCGGCGGCCATCGTCGGCTATACCAACGCCGGCAAGTCGACCCTGTTGAACCGCTTGACCGACGCCGGTGTGTTGGTCGAGGACCGCCTGTTCGCCACCCTCGACGCCACCACCCGGCGGCTGCAGCTGCCGGGCGGTGAGGCGGTGTTCGTGACCGACACCGTGGGGTTCATCCGCAAGCTGCCCCACCAGCTGGTCGAGGCGTTCACCTCCACCCTCGACGTGGTGATCGACGCCGACCTGCTGGTCCATGTCGTCGACGCCTCGGACCCCGACCCGTACGGCAGCATCGACGCCGTGCGCGCCGTGCTGCGCGAGATCGGCGCCGACGGCGTGCCTGAGATCTACGTGTTCAACAAGGCCGACCTGGCTCCTGAGGCGGCGGCCCGGCTCGTGGAACGCGAACCGGGCTCGGTGGCCGTGTCGGCGGCGACCGGCGAGGGGCTCGACGACCTGCTCAGCGTCGTCGGCGCCCACCTTCGGCGCCTGTTCCGCCTCGTCGAGCTGGTCGTGCCCTACGACCGGGGCGACGTGCTGGCCATGGTCCACCGGGAGGGCGAGGTGCTCGAGGAATCCGCCGACGAGGAGGGCTGGCGGGTCCGGGCCCGCCTCGACGCCGGATCCGCCGGCCGCCTGGCCGGGTTCCGGATCGACAGCGACCAGCCTGACGGTCTGGAATGAGCGCCGTGACCGGATTCGTGCCCCCGCCCATGCCCTACGACTCGGTGGCCGGCCTGCGGGCCATCGCCGACGCCCTGCCCGGCGGTGCCGTCGACCTTTCGATCGGCTCGCCCGGCGACCCGGTGCCCGACGTCGTCGCCCGGGCGTTGGCTGTCGCCGACCCGGCCCGTGCCTACCCGCCGTCGGTGGGCAGCCCGGCCCTGCTTGACGCCATGGCCGCCTGGATGGACCGTCGCCACGGGGTGGCCGTCGACCCGTCGGCCATCGGCGCCTGTGTCGGCACCAAGGAGCTGGTGACCGGCCTGCCCCACCTTCTGCGCCTCCGTACCCCCGAACGCGACACGGTGCTCTACCCGGAGGTGGCCTACCCGTCCTATGAGATGGGGGCCGTCCTGGCCGGCTGTCGAGCGGTGCCGGTGGCCCTTGACGACGGTTGGCGGCTCGACGTGTCGAGCATCGACCCGGCTGACGCTGCCCGGGCCCTGGCCTTGTGGGTGAACACCCCGGGCAATCCGGCCGGCGCTCTCGATGACCTCGCTGCGGTGGCCGCGTGGGGTCGCGACCATGACGTGCCGGTGCTGAGCGACGAGTGCTACGTGGAGTTCACCTGGGACGGACCGCCCCGCACGGTGCTCCACCACGGCCACGAGGGCGTGCTGGCCGTGCACTCGCTGTCCAAGCGCTCCAACCTGGCCGGCCTGCGGGTCGGGTTCTACGCCGGCGACCCCGACCTGGCCGGTTACCTGCGTGACGTGCGCCGCCACCAGGGGTTCATGGTGCCCGGTCCGGCCCAGGCCGCCGGGGTGGCCGCCCTGGCCGATCAAGCCCACGTCGACGCTCAGCGTGACCGCTATCGGGCGAGGCTGGAGACGATGGTCGACATCTTGGACCGCATGGGTGTGGAGGCCTCGATGCCTGGCGGCTCGTTCTACCTGTGGGTGGCCGCCCCTGACGGCGACGCCCCGGCCCTGGCCCGCCGCTTGGCCGAGGAGTTGGGTGTGGTCGTGCCGACCGGCGACATCTACGGGCCGAAGGGGGCGGACCACGTGCGCCTGGCCATGGTCGCCCCCGACGACCGCATGGCCCTGGTGGCCGAGCGGGCCGCCGCCCTGAGTTGAGCCGACGGAAACGGGTGCGGCGACCGGCCGGGGCCGGGCGGTAGCCTCGGCGCCATGTCGGATCTGCAGGCACACATCGAACAACTCTGGGCCGGGCGCGACTCGCTGGCCGTCGACGACGCTGACGCCAACGCCGCCATCCACGCCGCCATCGACCTGCTCGACTCGGGCGAGGCCCGGGTGGCTGAACCAGGCGCTGACGGTGTCGTCGTCAACGAGTGGTTGAAGTTGGCCATCCTGTTGCTGTTCCGCCAGTCGCAGATGGCCACCATCGAGCACGGTCCGTTCGAGTACGCCGACAAGATCCCGCTCAAGACCGACTATCAGGCCCGCGGTGTACGGGTGGTGCCCGGTGCCCAGGCCCGGTGGGGCAGCTACCAGGGTCCCGGTGTGGTCATGATGCCCAGCTACACGAACATCGGGGCCTACGTGGGCGACAACACCATGGTCGACACCTGGGCCACGGTGGGGTCGTGTGCCCAGATCGGCCGCAACGTGCACCTGTCGGGTGGGGTCGGTATCGGCGGTGTGCTTGAGCCGCCCAACGCCGTGCCGGTCGTCATCGGCGACGAGTGCCTCATCGGGTCGCGTTGCATCGTGGCCGAGGGGGCCAGGGTCGGCGACGGTGTGGTTCTGGGCGCCGGATCGGTGCTGACGGGGTCGATCCCGGTCATCGACGCCGCCACCGGTCACGAGTTGGCCCGCGGCGAGGTGCCGCCGTGGTGTGTGGCCGTGCAGGCCACCCGGCCCCGGGAGTTCGACGGCGGCCAGTTCGGCATGCCGTGTGTGCTCGTGCTCAAGCACCTGGCTGAGGGGGAGCGTCACGACAAGTCGACCCTCAACGACGTGCTGCGCACCCACGGCGTCACCACCTGAGCGTCAGCCCTGCGCCGATGACCGATCTGCTGGCCCTCGCCGCCGAGTTGGTCGACGTGCCGTCGGTCAGCTTCAACGAGGCCGCCCTGGTGGCCCACCTGGAGGCCGAGCTGCGGGCCGTGCCCGGACTGACCGTCGATCGGGTGGGCGACAACCTGGTGGCCCGCACCGATCTCGGCCGGGAGCACCGGCTGGTGCTGGGCGGCCACACCGACACCGTGCCCGGCGGGCAGGGGGCCCGAATCGACGGCGACACCCTGTGGGGGCTGGGCAGCGCCGACATGAAGGGCGGCCTGGCCGTCATGCTGGAGCTGGCCCGCACGGTCACCGAGCCGGCCGTGGACGTCACCTACGTGTTCTACGCCCGGGAGGAGGTGGCAATCGCCGACAACGGTCTCCGGGAGTTGTTCGCCGAGGCGCCCCAGCTGCTGGCCGGCGATGTGGCCATCCTGGGTGAGCCAACCGGCGGGGCGATCGAGGCCGGTTGCCAGGGCACCATGCGCTTCGAGGTGCGTCTGGCCGGGGCCCGGGCCCATACGGCCCGACCGTGGATGGGTGTCAACGCTGTGCACCGGGCCGGGCCGTTGCTCGAGGCCATTGCCGGCTACGGGCACCGGGAGCCGGTGATCGACGGCTGCCGGTTCCGGGAGGCCCTGCAGGTGGTGCATATCGAGGGCGGGGTGGCCGGCAACGTGGTGCCCGACGAGGTGATGCTCAGGGTCAACCACCGGTACGCCCCCGACCGCACCGGCGACGAGGCCGAGGCCCATGTGCGGGAGGTGTTCGCCCCCCACGTCGGAGACGGCGACTCGGTGACCCTGGTCGACCACTCGCCGGCTGCGGCCCCGGGCATGGCCCACCCGCTGCTGGCCGCTCTGGCCGAGCGCAACGGGCTCACGGTGGCGGCCAAGCTGGGTTGGACCGACGTGGCGTTCTTCGCCGAGCACGGGGTGCCGGCGGTCAACTTCGGCCCCGGCGACGCTCTGCTGGCTCACACCGCCGACGAGCGTCTGGACCGCGCCCCCCTGGAGGCCGGCTACGCCGCGCTACGCGATCTCCTGGAGCAGCCCCTCAAGTGACAGGGGGACAGGCCCCCAATCACTTGGAAGTTGAGGTCGAGTGACTGGGTGACTTTCAGACGCGGCGCAGGACGGTGACGACCTTGCCGAACACGGTGACGTCGGCGGCCGGGTAGCGCAGCTCGTCGAACGCCGGGTTGGCCGGCACCAGCACGACGTGGGGCCCGTCGAGGCGCAGGTGCTTGACCGTGGCCTCCTCGCCGGGGATGCCGGCCACCACCAGGTCGCCGGTTTCGGCAGTGGGCTGGGCCCGCACGACCACGAAGTCACCGTCGAAGATCCCCGCATCGATCATCGACTCGCCCCGCACCCGCAGCATGAACAGCTCACCGTCGCCGGTGAACTCGGCCGGCAGGGGCAGCGACTCCTCGACGTTCTCGTGGGCCAGCACGTCGGTGCCGGCGGCCACGTCGCCCACCAGTGGCACGTGACGCACCGCCCCCCGCTCGACGGCCGCCCCGGAGGTGGGGTCGAGGCACACCTCGATGGCCCGCGGCTTGCTGGGGTCGCGGCGCAGGAAGCCGCGGTCCTGGAGGGTGGACAGGTGTGAGTGCACCGTGGAGGGGGAGGTCAGCCCGACGGCCTCGCCGATCTCCCGCACCGACGGCGGGAACCCCCGCTCACGGGTCTGGGAGTCGATGAACTCGAGGATCTGCTGCTGCCGGGCGGTGAGGCCGGTCGACGTGGATGACATGAGGACGTCCTTTCGGGCTTGACATCGAACAGGTGTTCGATAGAGTGGTGTCCATGACCGAACACCTGTTCTGCGGACACATGTTCGTCGAACACGCGTTCCGTGTCAAGCACCCTGATCCCGACCCCGCCTGTCACACCCCACCGAAAGGATGAAGGCCATGACCGCAGTCCTGTTGAACCCACCGGCGTCTCCCGCCCTCGTTCCGGGCTACGTCCGGTGCGCCCCCCACGTCTACCGCCGCCGCCGGCTCGCCGCCGCGGTGCTGGTGGGCACGCTGGTCTTCACCCTGTCGCTGCTCGGCGGGGGGCTGCGGGGCCACGTCACCGGCACCCCGGGCGACCCGTCCCTCGGGGCGGCCGGCGAGCCGGTCATCTACATCGTCCAGCCCGGCGACACCCTGTGGGGCATCGCCGAACGCCTGGCGCCCGACGGCGGCGACATCCGCCACACCGTCGACCACCTCGACGCGGTGACCGGCGGCTCGCTGCTGCTGCCTGGCCAGAAGATCATCCTGCCCGCCGGCTGGTAGGCGCAGACGGGTCGGCTCCCCGGGTGCGTTCAGCCCACCAGGTAGTGGCAGAACAGCAGGCCGTCCTCGGTGGCCAGGCCCACCAGCTGCAGCGCAGTCGGGGCCTCCGGCACCGACCCGGCCAGCAGGCCCCCGTCGCCCCCGCCCACCAGCATCGGCGCCACGGTCACGCACAGCTCGTCCACCAGGCCGTCGGCCACCATCCGGCCGTTGAGGGTCGGCCCGCCCTCCACCAACACCACGCCGGCGCCGCGGTCGGCCAGCCCGGCCAACACGGCCACCGGTGCCACGTCGGCGCCGTCGCCGGCCACCACCACCTCGGCGCGATCACCCAGCGAGCCCCGCAGGGCGTCGGCGCCGGCCGGAGTGGTGAACACCAGCGGCAGTGGGTCGTCGGCAGTGTCGCCGGAGCTGTGGTCGGCGAACATCGGCAGCCCGGCGTCCAGGTCGCCACGGGCCGTCACCACGGCCAGCCGGGGGCGCGGGGTCTGACTCCTGGCCGTCCGTCCGGCCGCCGCCTCGACCCCCGGGGTGCGGGGCGGCCGGTAGCCCTCGGCCCGCACGGTGCCCGCCCCCACCAGCACCACGTCGGCGGTGGCCCGCAGGGCGCCCAGCATGGCCTGATCGGCTGGCCCGCCCAGGCCACCCGAGCGCCCGTCCACGGCGATCGCCCCGTCCACGGAGGCGATCATGTTCACCAGCACCCACGGGCGTCCGTCGTGCGGGGCGCGCCCGAAGCCCGCGGCGCCGCCCACGATCTCGGTGACCGACCGTTCCAGCGTCTCGGGAAGCAACTGCAGCACGCCCCGACGGTATCCGGTCGCCGACTGTGGAGAACCCGCCGGTCGTCCACCGCGATTTCCCCAGCAAATCCCACTACCGATCCACAGGGCCGTGTCCGTACCGTGGCCCATGCGATCGGCGATGGGAGGTTCCGGCATGACACACCGGGGGCCCACGGGTCCGACCGGTGTTGAGGCCGGCGGTTCCGATGCCTGGAGGGTGGTTCGGGGCCGGTCTTCGACCCGGGCTTCCCCTCGCCGGTCGCCAACCCGTCGGGGACCCCGGGGGTGGCCGATGAGGCCGTCGCCGGTGTCCCGTACAATGAACCCACCACCGGTGGACGGCTGCCAGATCCACGACGGTCGCCCACCTCGACAGGTCGCAGACCACGAGCGGATAGCACGACGATGGCAGTGAGCGCAGAGCGCGGAGTCCTGGGCATCGGGCGGTACTTCACGACCCCGGACACCCACCCCTACGACACCGTCGAGTGGGAGCACCGCGACGCCCGCCTCGTCGACCACCGCGACGGCACGGTGGCCTTCGAACAGACCCACGTCGAGGTGCCGGCCTCCTGGTCGGTCAACGCCACCAACATCCTCGCCCAGAAGTACTTCAGGGGCACGCTCGGCACCGACGAGCGCGAGACCTCGCTGCGCGACGTGGCCGACCGGGTCGTCGGCACCATCAAGGACTGGGGGGTACGCGACGGCTACTTCGCCGACGACACCGAGGCGGCGGCGTTCGGCGACGAGCTCACCCACCTCATCGTCAACCAGATGGCGGCGTTCAACTCGCCGGTCTGGTTCAACATCGGAGTCCCCGACGTCCCCCAGCAGGCGTCGGCCTGTTTCATCCTGTCGGTCGACGACGAGATGACCTCCATCCTCAACTGGTACGTCGAGGAGGGCGTCATCTTCAAGGGCGGCTCAGGGGCCGGCGTCAACCTCAGCCGCATCCGATCCTCCCGGGAGCTGTTGAAGGGCGGCGGCGAGGCCAGCGGCCCGGTCAGCTTCATGCGGGGCGCCGACGCATCGGCCGGCACCATCAAGAGCGGCGGCAAGACCCGCCGGGCCGCCAAGATGGTCATCCTCGACGCCGACCATCCCGACGTTGAGGAGTTCATCTGGTGCAAGGCCCGCGAGGAACGCAAGATGCGGGCCCTGGCTGACGCCGGCTTCGACATGAGCCTCGACGGCGCCGACAGCCACTCGGTGCAGTACCAGAATGCCAACAACTCGGTGCGGGTCACCGACGCCTTCATGCGGGCCGTCGTCGCCGGCGACGACTGGACGCTCACCTCCCGCACCGACGGTTCGGTCATCGAGACCCTGCCGGCCCGGGCGGTGTTTCGTCAGATGGCCGAAGCGGCTTGGGAGTGCGCCGACCCCGGCGTGCAGTTCGACACCACCATCAACCGCTGGCACACCGCGTCCAACACCGGCCGCATCACGGCCAGCAATCCGTGCTCCGAGTACGTCCATCTCGACAACTCGGCGTGCAATCTTGCCAGCCTGAACCTGCTGGCCTTTCTCGGCGAGACCGGCCCTGACGAAGGGGACGGCCAGGCCATCGGCGGGTTCGACGTCGACGGGTTCCGCCACGCCGTCGAGGTGGTGTTCACCGCCCAGGAGATCCTGGTCGGCAACGCCGACTACCCGACCGAGGCCATCGGCGCCACCACCCGTGACTTCCGCCAGCTGGGGCTCGGCTACGCCAACCTGGGGGCCCTGCTCATGGCGTTGGGCCTCGCCTACGACTCCAACGAGGGACGGTCCGTGGCCGCGGCCATCACCTCGCTCATGACCGGCTACGCCTACCGCACCTCGGCCCGCCTGGCCGATCGCCTCGGGCCGTTCGCCGGCTACGAGGCCAACCGCGAACCCACTCTCAAGGTGCTCGACCAGCATCGTGAGGCCTCCCAGTTGCTCGACGACGGCGTCGCCCCGGTGCTCGTCGACGCTGGACGTACCGCCTGGTTCGAGGCCTGCGCCCTGGCCCAGCGGGTCGGGGTCCGCAACAGCCAGGCCACCGTGCTGGCCCCGACCGGCACCATCGGCCTGCTCATGGACTGCGACACCACCGGCATCGAACCCGACCTGGGCCTCGTCAAGACCAAGCGGCTGGTCGGTGGGGGCACCATGTCCATCGTCAACCGCACCGTGCCCCGTGCCCTCGACCGCCTCGGTTACACGGCTGAAACCGCTGGCGCCATCGTGCGCCACATCGACGAGCATCACTCCATCGCCGGGTGCGCCGACCTGGCCGACGACCACCGGGCCGTGTTCGCCACCTCCATGGGCGACCACCCCATCCACCACATGGGCCACATCCGCATGATGGGCGCCGTGCAGCCGTTCCTGTCGGGGGCTATCTCCAAGACATGCAACATGCCCGAAGACGTCAGCGTCGACGATGTCGAGGAGCTCTACCTCGAATCGTGGCGGCTCGGCCTCAAGGCGGTGGCGATCTACCGCGACAACTGCAAAGTGGCCCAGCCGCTGTCCACCGGTAATGGCGCCGACGACCGCGCCAGCGGCCCCGTGGCTGCCGTCGAAGCGTTGGCGGCGTCGACGGCTGAGCCGGTCCGACGCAAGCTGCCCCGCAGCCGCACGTCGCGCACCTTCGAGTTCCGGGTCGCCGACTGCAAGGGCTGGGCCACCATCGGCGAGTACGAGGACGGCCGACCGGGCGAGGTCTTCCTGCGGGTCTCCAAGCAGGGCTCCACCATGGCCGGCATCATGGACGCCTTCGCCATCTCGCTCAGCCACGGCCTCCAGTACGGGGTGCCGCTGCGGGCCTACGTCGAGGCGTTCACCGGCATGCGATTCGAGCCGGCCGGCATGACCGACGATCCCGACCTGCGTATCGCCACCAGCATCATCGACTACCTGTTCCGGCGTCTGGCCGTCGAGTACCTGAGCCCCGAGGAGCGGGCCGAGCTCAACATCCTCACGGTCAGCGAGCGCAGCCAGCCGACCCTGCCCGGGGTGGTCGAATCAGCCACCGAGACCCGACAGGGGTCCGACGTGCCCGCCGATCCGCCTACCGTGCCGTCGCCCGCCCAGTTCGCCGCCCAGCTGGCCATGGGGCCGTCCAGCGACGCCCCGATGTGCATGCAGTGCGGCGTGGCGATGCAGCGGGCCGGTTCCTGCTACGTATGCACCGACTGCGGCGCCACCAGCGGATGTTCGTGATGTGCGCCGACGCCCACCGGGGGAGCAGCCCGTGGCGACGCTGAGGTTCTCGTTCGGCACCATGGGCTCGGGCAAGAGCACCCTGGCCCTGCAGATCCACCACAACCTGTCGGCTCGCGGCCTGCGGGGCCTGCTGTGCAGCCACCTCGACCGGGCCGACGGCAAGGTGTCCAGCGCCCTCGGCGTGTCCGCCGACGCCCTCGACGTCGGGCCTCGCCTCGACCTCCACGAGCTGGCCCTGGCCATGGCGGCCCGCCACGGCCGCCTCGACTACCTGGTTTGTGACGAGGCCCAGTTCTACCGCCCTGAACAGATCGACCAGCTGGCCCGGGTCGTCGACGACCTGGGTACCGACGTCTACGCGTTCGGGCTCCTCACGTCGTTCCAGGGCGAGTTGTTCGAGGGGTCCCGCCGCCTGCTCGAGCTGGCCGACGAATCCGTCGAGGTCCAGGTCGAGGCCCGCTGCTGGTGCGGTGCCCGGGCCACCCACAACGCCCGGCTGGTCGACGGGGTGCAGGTCTACGACGGTGCCCTCGTCGTGGTCGACGACCCCGAGAACCACCAGGTCGCCTACGAGCTGCGGTGCCGGAAGCACTGGATCGCCGGCGACAGTGGCCCCGACGGCACCCGGGTCGGCGCCCACGCCTTGGCCGACGCCGGCGGCTGAGACCCGCCCCCGGTCAGCCCAGGTCCAGGCGCACGTGGCGACTGACGTCGCCCACCAGGTCCACCATGGCGTAGTCCCGCTCGGCGAACCGCCACGTGCCGTCCACCCGTTCGAACCGGTCGTGGTAGCGGCCGGAGAGGATGGGGGCCAGCGGCCCGTCGTCGATCTGCTGGAGCACGGTGTACACGCTGCGGCAGGTGGCCGTTCCGGCCTCCTCGTCGACGTCGATGATCGGGTTCGTGGTCACGTGCCGGGTGCGGGGCGTGCCGTCGTCGTGGAGGATCACGATGTCCCTCCACAGGGCCAGCAGCCCGTCGCGGTCGAGCACCCCGCCGCCTGGACCGCCGGTCAGGATGCGGGCGTCGGCGAACAGGTCGGCGCACTCCTCGAGCCGCCCGGCGTCCATCAACTCGGCGTAGACGTGAAGCAGGTTGGTGATCTGGACGTGGGAGGGCAAGCGGTCGGACACGGCACCGAACCTAGCGGTCCCCGCTCGCAGCCGACCGGCTCACCGGTTGTTACTCTGCGGTCATGAGCGAGTACACGCCACCGCTGGAGGACATCCGCCTCGTGCTGCACGACGTGGCCGACCTGGCCGGGGTTTGCGACCTGCCGGGATTCGAGCATGTCGACCCCGACACCGTCGACGGGGTGCTCGACGAGCTGGGCCGCTTCGTGGCCGAGGTCGTGGCACCGGTCAACCGCATCGGCGACACCGAGGGTTGTTCGGTCGCCGACGGTGTCGTCACGGTGCCGGCCGAGTTCCACAAGGCGTGGGAGCAGTTCATCGCCGCCGGCTGGGGCGCCATCTCCCAGGACCCCGACTACGGCGGCGGCGGCTTCCCCGGCGTCGTCCAGACCGTCATGACCGAGCTGCTGGCCACGGCCAGCCGGTCGTGGTCGATGGGCCCGATGCTGACCATCGGCGCCCTCGACGCCCTGCACACCTTCGCCGACGAGGGCATGAAGGAGACCTACCTGCCCAAGATGGTGGCCGCCGAGTGGTCGGGCACCATGAACCTCACCGAACCCCAGGCCGGATCCGACGTCGGGGCGCTCACCACCCGGGCCGAGCCCCAGGACGACGGCAGCTACCGCATCTTCGGCACCAAGATCTTCATCACCTTCGGTGAGCACGAGCTGACCGAGAACATCATCCAACTGGTGCTGGCCCGCACCCCGGACAGCCCGCCCGGCACC
>CAZPGL010000027.1:0-28542 GCA_964586175.1 uncultured Microthrixaceae bacterium
CCCGTTCCGCAAGGACGCCCTGTCCAAGCCGGTGCGCAACCTCAAGGCCTACGCCGACTACGTCTGAGTCGCCCCGCCGGCTCGCCGTGCCACGGTCAGGTGCCGTCGATTGGGCGGACCAGCCCTTCGGTGTTGGCCGGACGGGTCCTTGACAGGAACGCGCCGGCGTCGGCCAGGATGAACTGCCCGGTCACGCAGCGGGCCAGGTCGCTGGTGAGGAACACGGCCAGCCGGGCCAGCTCGTCGTGCTCGACCATGCGCCGTAACGGCGTCGACCCGACGATGGCGGCGACCCGCTCCTCGGTGAACGCCGCGGCCACCGTCTCGGTCAGCGTGGTGCCGGGAGCCATGGCGTTGACCCGGACACCGGCCGGACCCAGTTCGACGGCCATCGACGTGACCAGGTGGTTCACCGCCGCCTTGGCCGCTGCGTAGGCGCTGTTGAACGGTGACGGGCGGGTCGTCTCACCCGACGTGACGAACAGGATCACCCGGTCGTGGTCGGGCCGCGGATCGACCGCCAGCATGGCTTCGGCCTCGGCCCGTCCGCACAGGGCGGCCACGGTCAGGTTCTGGTCGACGATGTCCCGCCAGTCGTCACCCCGATAGGCGGTGAACGGCTTGGGGGTGCGACCCGGGGGCAGCATGCCGACGTTGTTGACGGCCAGATCCAGGCCACCGAGCTCGTCGACGACCCGGGCGACCATGCCGTCCACGGCGGTGTCGTCCCGGCAGTCGGCGGGCATGGCGACGGCCCGGCCCCCCGCCGCGGTGATCTCGTCGACGGTGGCGTCGGCGGCCTCGGCCCGCAGGTCGTTGACGGCCACCGTGGCTCCGGCCCGGGCCAGCCAGGCGGCGATCTGGCGGCCGATCCCGGCCCCGGCGCCGGTGACCAGGGCCACCCGGCCCGCGTGGTCGATGGTGATGCTCATCGGCTCAGCCTCCGGCCGTCGGTGCCAACAGGCCCAACAGTTCGTCGACGGCGTCGTCGGCCCACGACTCGACGACCGCGGCGTCGGTGCCGCCGAGGGGATGGGGCACGGTCAGGATCCGCAGCCCCGGAAGGCCCAGGCTGTCCGCCACCTGTCCGGTGAGGGGGGCGAACGCCGTTGTCGTCACCACCACGGTCGGGACGCCGGCCGCTTCGAGCTTCACGGTGTCGTGGACACTCCACGACGTGCAGCTGCCTCAATCGGCCGACCCGGTGAGGACGATCCGGACCTCCTTGCCGAGCCGGTCGAGCACCTGGTCCTCGCAGGGGGTGGCGGCGTTCTTGGTGACGACCGGGCCCACGACGGCACCGGTGCGTTCGGCCAGCCGTCCGGCCAACCGGTGCAACAGCACGCCTGCATTGGGCTTGGTGTTGTCGAGGACGCCGATGGTGGCCCCGACCAGCGGGGGCGGCTCGGCCAGGGCCAGCGGCGGGGTGTGCACGGTGCCACACGGTTCATGGATCAACATGGTCGGCTTCCTCGGGTCTCAGGGTTCGACGGGCAGGGTGACGCTACGGGTCATGCCCCAGGACGGGACGACCGAGCTGTGTTTGCCGGGCCCGCCGACGACCAGCACCCGGATGTTCTCGGGCCGTTCGGTCATGGACATGCGGTCGTCGTCGGCAAGCTCCTCCTGCCAGGGGGCCCAAGCCCGGAGGGCGAAGGCGTCCCGGAGGTCGCCGACCCGCATGGTGGCCTGTTCGTAGAGGTGGCGGGACACGTCGTCGGGGGACCAGCCGGCGTCGGCGCAGGCCGCGGCGTGCTCGGGGCACAGGGCCACCACGTACTCGCCCTGGCTGATGGCAGCGTTGTTCTGGCCGGTCGACGTCATGGCCGAGGCGATCTTGGCCAGGATGCGGACCGGGTCGTCGGACTCCATGTCGTGGGCGTTGTGGGGGGCCTCGCCGCAGTGCACGGTGACCGCCGACGGGGCGTCGACCCCGACTCGGTGGGCGTAGTCCTCCCAGGGGCTGTCGGCGGTGTTCTCGGCCACGCAGTAGCCGTACTTGGCCGGGCCCCCCTGGGTGGAGGCGTCGCCGGGCCCGGGCACTGCGCCCGCGACGTGCATGAGCACCAGGCGCAACGCCCGGCCGGTCGAGGCGTTGGCCCGGTTGCCGGGCCCGAAGGCTCCCAGGCCGCCGTTGTAGCCGGCGGTGTCGGCCACCTCGCCGTGGACGACGAGTAGGGGGGCGACGCAGTGGGTGGTGGCGTTGACGCCCCGCAGGTTGACTTCGGGTCGGGCCAAGGCCCGGACCGCGGTGACGAGGACCGGCAGGTGTTCGGGGCGGCAGCCGGCCAGCACGGCGTTGACGGCCAGGATGCGGCGGGTGGCCTCGCCGTCGCGGGGTGGGAGCACGGCCACGACCTCGTCGGGATCTGTGCCGGGGCAGCCGGCCAGCATTTCGGCCACCCGTTCCGGAGTGGGGGCGACGAGGGGCAGGCCGTCGCCCCAGCCCCGGGCCTCGTAGAGGTCCTGAGCCGTGGTTCCGTCGGGGAGATCCAGGAAAGACCCAGTGTCTGCTAACATCAGACATCAGTCTGATTCATATCGACAGAGGATGCAACCCCACGCATGGCCGCACGACGAGGCATCGACGCCGACCAGGTGGCCGCAGCGGCCATGGACGCCCTCGAACACCACGGACGACCCGAAGACGTCACCCTCGGCGACGTGGCCCGGCGACTCGGTATCCGCACCCAGTCCCTGTACGCCCACCTCGACGGGGCAGCCGGCCTGCGACGCACCCTGGCCCTGGCCTGTCTGGCCGAACTAGCCATCGACGTCGAAACCGCCGGTGCCGAACGCACCGGCACATCGGCCGTCGTGGCGATCCTGCGGGCCCAACTGCGTTACGCCCTCGCCCACCCCGGGCGTTTCGCCGCCGCCGTGCACCCTCCGGGCGACGACCCCGACCTGGCGGCCGCCGTCGACCAGGTGGCCCGGCCCCTCATGGGCGTGCTGGCCGACATGGGGCTCGACCCCGTCGAACGCGAACACTGGCAGCGCATCGCCCTGTCGGCGGTCTACGGGTTCGCCATGCTCCACCGCGACGGCGGATTCACCTTGGAGGCCGACCCGGCCGACACCGTCGACCGCCTGGTCGCCACCCTGGTCCGCCGTCCGGCCGGCCGTTGACCCGGTCACCCCATTCAGGAGTCGGCGAAGAACACCCGGGCCGCGTGGCGTAGGGCCGGATCCACGAACTTGAGCTCGGCGGTTGCCTCAGCCAACGGCACCCGGGTGATGTGACCGGCCTGCAGCGCCACCATCGAACCCAGGTCACCGTCGTGCACCGCCTCGACAGCGGCCACGCCGAAGCGGGACGAGAGCACCCGGTCGAACGGGTTCGGGGTGCCGCCACGCTGCACGTGGCCGAGGATGGTGACCCTGGTCTCGAACCCGGTACGGCGCTCGATCTCGCCGGCCACGACGTGGGAGATGCCGCCCAACCGGGCGTGGCCGTATTCGTCGATCTCGTCGGCGGGGACCTCCAGGGTGCCGGGCACCGGCTTGGCTCCCTCGGCCACCACCACGATCGAGGCGTAACGGCCTCGGGCGTGGCGGGCCCGCACCGCCCGCTCCACGTCAGCCATGTCGAAGGGCTCCTCGGGGATCAGGGTCACTGTCGCCCCGCCGGCCATGCCCGACCAGGTGGCGATGTGGCCGACGTGACGGCCCATGACCTCGACGACCATGACCCGGTCGTGCGACTCGGCGGTGGTGTGCAGGCGGTCGATGGCCTCCGTGGCGATCTCCACCGCAGTCTGGAACCCGAACGTCATCTCAGTACAGCCGATGTCGTTGTCGATGGTCTTGGGCACCCCCACGACCGGAAACCCCAGCTCATGGAACCGGCGGGCGACCGACAAGGTTCCTTCACCGCCGATGACCACCAAGGCGTCGATGCCGTGGGCTTCGAACGTGACCCGGCTGGCGTCGACACCGCCGTCCACCCCGAATGGTTGGATCCGCGACGTGCCGAGCACCGTGCCGCCCTTGGGGAGCAGCCCCCGGCAGGCCTCGACGTCGAGGGGCACGGTCGTGTCCTCGATGACTCCCTGCCAACCGTTGATGAACCCGACCACGGTGTCGCCGAAGCCCCGCTCGGCCCGTCGGACCACGCCCCGGATCACCGCATTGAGCCCGGGGCAGTCACCGCCGCCGGTCAACACACCGAGCTTCATGCCGGAGCCTCCCCGGGATGGCGTCGTTCCAACTCGTCGGCCCAGTGTGCCCGACCGGTGGCCCGCAGTCGATCGCAGTACACGGCCAGATGGCCGCGGGTGTGGAACGGGCCGCCCTCGTCGAGCACCGTTTCCAGCGGATCCCGGTCGGCGAGACTGCGGGCCAGCCCGTCGGCCGTCCAGTCGGCAAGCAGCCCGGTGGCCTCCGCGGTCAGATCGGCCCGGTCGGCGGCCAGGTCGTGCTGCTCGTGGGGGTCGGCCGCCACGTCGAAGAGCATCTCCTCGGCCCAATGGGGGTGAAAGCCATCGTGCCAGGTCCGCAAGTACAGGTGGTCACCCCACCGGACCCCCCGCTGGCACGACCACGCCCCCTGGGTGAGCACAAGATGGTCCCGCCCGGAAGGCTCGCCGGCCTCCAGCCCGGCCCGCAGCGAACGGCCGTCCCACCGGTGTTCGGGCACCGGGATCCCGGCCAGGTCGACGACGGTGGCCGCCACGTCGAGGTGGTAGTGGAGGCCGGTATCCACCCGGGGGGCCAGCCCCGGCCAGCGCAGCACGGCCGGGATGTGGCAGGTGGCCTCGTCGGCCGCCTGGTGGTCGGCGTACACGCCGAGCTCGCCGAACGCCTCGCCGTGGTCCGACGACACCAGCACCGCAGTGTCGTCCAGCACGCCGAGGTCGGCCAACTTGTCGAGGATGGTGCCGACGGCATCGTCGGCGTACCGGACGCCGACGTCGTAGCCGTCGACGATCGCCTTCAGGTCGCCCATGGACGCGGCGTTCCACGGTTGGCGGGGCGGCGGGTCGCCCCACTCGTCGGGCGAGAACCCCCACGGTTCCTGCGCCGAATGGGGGCCGGCCAGATCCCAGTGGGCGGCCCGGACCTCGTCGGTGAGCCACCCCGGCAGAGGGTCGCCGGCGAATGGGTTCCCGAACCCGGCGGGCGTGTTGTATGGGGTGTGGGGGTCCCATAGGTGGACGTGGAGGAACCAGTCGTCGGCCCGGCCCCGGCGGTCCAGCCAGTCGAGGGCACCGGGCAGGACCTGATCGGCCCGTTCGCCACCCATGCCCCGCATCAGGTTCATGGCCTCCATGAACCCGTGGTTCCACCAGGCGGCCGAGTGGCGGAACGGGAAGCTGGAGATGGAGGCGGTGTGCCAGCCGGCCAGATAGAACGCCGACGCCCACGACCGCACCGCGGTCCGGGAGAAGAACCCGCGCCGTCGGCCCTCCGACGCCAGGTCGGCGGCCTGGCCCCCGTGGTTGGCGACCCCGTTGCGGATCCCGAACATGCCGGTAATCAGGGCGGTGCGGCTCGGCAGGCACGGCACATCTGAGGCGTACACGTTGGTGAAGTGCACGCCATCGGCGGCCAGGGCGTCGATGTTCGGGGTGGTGTTCCGGTGGTAGCCGGCACACCCCAGATGGTCGGCCCGCAGGGTGTCGATGTCGACGTAGAGGAACCGCACGGTCCTCTTCGTAGCAGAGGTTGGTGGCCCTAGTCCCCCGGTCGTTCGGAGGCCTTGGCCACCAGCCAGGCGAACACCGGGTCGGTGGGCCGGGTGGGCAGCATCTCGGGGTGCCACTGCACGGTCACGATCGGCAGGTCGACGCCTTCCAGCCCCTCGACGCTGCCGTCGGCGCCACGGGCCGTGGCCGACAGGCCGTCGCCCAACCGGTCGACGGTCTGGTGGTGCAGCGAATTGACGTCCATCGTGTCGCCGTACAGGTCGGCCAGCACCGAGCCTGCCGTGAACGACACTGGATGGGAGCGGGTGGTGATGGGCTGGTCGAACACCGCGTGCTCGGGTACGTCCTGGTGGAGGGTGCCGCCGAAGAACACGTTGACGACCTGGTGGCCCCGGCAGATGCCGAGGGTGGGAAGTCGCCGACCGGTCGCCGCTCCGAGGACCGCCAGCTCGAACTCGTCCCGTTCCGGCTCAACGGGGAAGCGGTCGGTCTGGGCCTCGGCGCCGTACCGGTCGGGGCCGATGTCGGTGCCGCCGGTGAGCAGCAGACCGTCGAGGCGGGTGGCGGCGTCGGCCGGATCGACGTCCATGGGGAGGAACACCGGCAGCCCACCGGCGGCCAGCACCCCCTGGGCGTAGTTGGTCCAGAAGACGTCGACCGTCTGGTCGGCCAGCACCCGGTGGTCGCCGACGAGGTCGCGGCCGAAGCGGCGCTTGCCGGTCACACCGATGAGCGGCTTCACCGGGCCCACACCACCGGGGTCCACGCCAGCACGTCCTCGCCGTCGCGGGCGGCGTGCACCGCGATGTGCAGCAACCGGCCCGAACCGGCGGGCCGTTCGCCAGCGAGGCGGTGTCGGAACTCCAGGCGGTCGCCCTCGAAGACCGGGCCCAGGTGGTCGCACCCGTACCAGCCGACGACGGTGGCCAGCCCGGGCAGCAGGCGGGTCAGCGACGCCTGGGCCAGACCCTGGGTGAGCCCGCCGTACACCAGGCGCCTCCCGGTGGGTGAGGCGTCGACGTCACGGTGCACGGCGGCCTGGTTGAACGTGAAGCGGGCCATCGCCGCCGCCAGGTCGACGTGGTCGGCCAGCGGGTCGGCCCGTTCCTCGCCGACCGTCCAGTCGGTCGACGGGAGGGACGACAGGTCCCAGTCGGGGACCAGGTCGTCCCATTCGTCGAGCGGGCCGGGGGTATCGGGCCCGGGGAGGTCGGTGGCATGGCCGGGTGCGTCGCCTCGGCAGGGCAGCAGGGCCACCCGTTCGTAGCGCACCACCGGCACGTCGTCGGCCCGGGTCTCCACGCCCAGCCACACCTTGCCCCGGTGCACGCCGTCGCGGGCCGAGGCGTCGGCCAGGCCCAGCACCCGGGTCTCGGTGGACAGGGTCTGGCCGACGGCGACCGACCCGAGGATGCGCACCGACCGGTAGTACAGGTTGGCGATCGCCCGTCGGGTGGCGTTGGTGGTCTGGCCGATGGCCATCTGCACCACGAGGCCCGGGTTGACCAGAGGCCCGTCGCTCCCGCTGACGCGGCGGTGCAGGCCGTGGTCGGCGGTGGCCAGGTGCTGGTCGCCGGTGATGGCCCGGTACCAGGCGTTGTCGGCGTCGGTCATGGTGGCCGCGGGCAATGGCGGGACGATGTCGCCCACGGTCAGGTCGTCGAAGAACGGCCCGTCGGTCATGGCGGTGAACCCGGACATGGCGTCGAAACTAGGCCAGCCAGGGCCCTGCGGGCACGACGGGCACGACAGGCCGTGCCAGACTCGGCAGGCATGAAGAAGCTGTTGCGGCGATGGGACACCGAGGCCCTGTCGTGGTGGTTGTTCCTCGGGAGCGCGGCGTTCTTCGTCGTCGGTGCCGTGCGCGACGGCGACGCCGTCGGCATCGTGGCCTCGGGCCTGTTCGCCGCGGCCTGTGTGGTGTTCCTGGTCGGTCGGAACCGGGCGTGAGCCGCTCGGGCGGCCGGCTGGCCGTCGACGCCCTGCTGGCCAACGGGGCCGACACGGCGTTCGCCGTTCCCGGCGAGTCGTACCTCGAGGTGCTCGACGCCCTGCACGACGAGCGGCACCGCATCCGGCTGGTCGGCTGCCGCCAGGAAGGCGGGGCGGCCTACATGGCCGAGGCCTACGGCCGGCTGACCGGGCGGCCCGGGGTGTGCCTGGTGACCCGCGGCCCGGGGGCCACCAATGCCTCGGTGGGGGTCCATTCGGCCCGGCAGGGGTCGGTGCCCATGGTGTTGCTCGTGGGGCAGATCCCCACCGGGCACCGGGCGCTCGAGGCCTTCCAGCACATCGACTACCGGGCCTTCTACGGCGACGTCGCCAAATGGGTGACCGAGGTCGACCATCCCGACGACGTGCCCGCGGCCATTGCCGAGGCGTTCGACCAGGCGTGCAGCGGACGCCAGGGGCCGGCCGTGGTCGCCCTGCCGGAGGACGTCCTGGAAGATGTCTCCGACGTGACCGTGGGGGTCCCGGAGCCGGTGGCCGGCCAGGAGCCTTCGGCGGCCGGCATCGACGCCGTGCTGGCCGAGCTGGCGACCGCCGAACGGCCCGTGGTGCTGGCCGGCGGCGGCAGCTGGGCCGACTCCGGGCGGGCCGACCTGCGCCGGTTCGCCGAAGCAGCCGACGTGCCGGTGGTCGTGACCTTCCGTCGCAACGACCTCATGGACAACCACAGCCCGTGCTACGCCGGCGAGGCCGGGGTGGCCATGCCTCCCGCGGTGCGCCGCACGCTGCACGACGCCGACCTGGTTGTCGCCGTGGGTTCCCGGTTCGGCGACATGGCCACCGACGGTTTCACGCTGTTCGCCGACGGCGATGCCCGCATCGTCCACATCCATCCGTCAGCGGCCGAGTTCGGCAAGATCGTCACCCCGACCGTCACGGTCCACGCCGATCCGGGCGCTGCGGTGGCGGCCCTGGCCGACCGTGCCGACCGGGTCGACGCCGGGGCGTGGGCGGCCTGGCGGGCCGACACCCGACAGCGGTTCCTCGCCACCCTCGACGCACCGTCCCCGCCGTCCGGGGTCGACATGCCGGCCGTCATGGCGTTCCTGCGGGAGACCCTTCCCGACGACGTCATCGTCACCAATGGGGCCGGCAACTTCTCGGTGTGGCCCAACAAGTTCCTGCTGTACGGCCCCCGGGCCCGGCTGTTGGCCCCGCAGAACGGCACGATGGGCTACGGCCTGCCCGCCGCGGTGGCCGCCAAGGTGGTGTACCCCGACCGGACGGTGCTGTGCTTCGCCGGTGACGGCGATCTCCAGATGACGGTGCAGGAGCTGGGCAGCGCCGCCCAGGAGGGCGCCCGCCCCATCGTTTTGGTCGTCGACAACGGCATGTACGGCACCATCCGCATGCACCAGGAACGACGGCACCCCGGACGGGTCGTCGGCACCGACATCGTCAACCCCGACTTCGTGGCCCTGGCCAGGGCCTATGGGTTCCACGCTGAGCGGATCGACGACGCCGAGCGGTTCCCCGATGCCTTCGCCCGGGCCGTGGCCTCGCCGACCGGGGCGCTGCTCCACCTCGTCGTCGACCCCGACATGCTCACGCCGCGTCAGTCGGTGGTCGACGCCCGGGCCGGACGGTGAGCGCCGTGGAGGCGCCGACGGTCACCCGCCTCGGTGACGGGCCGGTCATCGGACCCGACAGCCACCCGTCGATCGGCACCAACATCCAGGGGCCGTCGGTCATCGAGGTGCCGGGCTGGGTGGCCGATCCGCTGGGCCGGTTCCACCTGTACTTCGCCGACCACAAGGGCACCTACATCCGGCTGGCGTTCGCGGACCATCCGGCCGGCCCGTGGACCGTGTACCCGGCGGGCAGCCTGCAACTGGCCGACTCGCGGTTCCCGACCGAGCCGCCGGCGGTCACCGACGCCGAGGTCGAAGAGTTGATCCGGCGCTACACGGCAGCCATGGGTGCTGACCGCCTCCCCCCCGACGTGCGGTCCGACGCCATCACCCCCCACATCGCCTCGCCCGACGTGCACGTCGACCACGAGCAACGCCGGATCGTCATGTACTTCCACGGCCTGGAGTCGCTGGCTCACCAGGTCAGCCGGGTGGCTGTGTCCGACGACGGCGTGCACTTCACCGCCCTGCCGGCGACCATCCCCGACACCTACCTGCGGGCCTTCCGACACGACGGCCGGTGGTACGGGCTGGCCATGCCCGGCGTACTCCACCGGTCGGCTGACGGGTTGACCGGCTGGGAGGCCGGCCCCCGGGACCTGTTCGGTGTCGACATGCGGCATTGCGCGGTCCGGGTCGTCGACGGGGTCCTCGAGGTGTTCTGGACCCGGGTCGGCGACGATCCCGAGCGGATCCTGTTGTCCACCGTCGCACTCGACGGTGACTGGTCGAACTGGACCGACGGGCCGGCCGTCGAGGTGCTGCGCCCCGAACTCCCCTGGGAGGGGGTGGGCCGGCCGACCGGGTCGTCGGTGCGCGGTGCGGTGCACGAACCGGTGTGCCAACTGCGCGACCCGGCCCTGTTCGAGCACGACGGCGCGACGTATCTGTTCTACGCGGTGGCCGGTGAATCGGGGATCGCCGTGGCCCGCCTCGACTGAGAACCCGGCGGGCGAGGGTAGGTTCGGCCCCATGGTCCGCAGCACCCATCAGGCCCTGGCCGACGCCCGCAACGCCGAGGTCGAGATCTACATCAACGGTGGGTTCTTCCCCCGGGCAGAGGCGCGTATCTCGGTGTTCGACAGCGGGTTCCTCGTCGGCGACGGCATCTGGGAGGGCATCCGGCTCCACCACGGGCGCTTCGCCTTCCTCGACCATCACCTCGACCGGCTGTTCGCCGGGGCCGAGGCGGTGTCGCTCGACATCGGCATGGACCGCGAGGAGGTGACGGCCGCCCTGCAGGCCACCGTCGACCGCAACGACATGCACGACGGGGTCCACCTGCGGCTCATGGTGACCAGGGGCGACAAGACCACCCCGTCCCAGCACCCTTCGAACTGCATCGGCGGGCCCAACGTGGTCATCATCGCCGAACACAAGGTGGCCGACCCCGGTGTGGCCGACGCCGGCATCACCCTGTTCACGGCGACGGTGCGCCGGCCCGGACCCGAGGTGCTGGACCAGCGGCTGAACTGCCACTCCAAGCTGCACGAGGTGATCGCCCTGCTCCAGGCCGTCGAGGCCGGGGCCGACGAGGCCCTGATGCTGGACCCGACCGGGGCGGTGGCCACCTGCAACGCCACCAACTTCTTCATCGTGCGGGACGGCGAGGTGTGGACCTCGTCCGGCGTCTACAACCTGAACGGGGTGACCCGCCGCATGGTGCTCGAGACGGCGGCCGCCGACGGCATCGCCACCCACGAGGCACCGTTCACCGTCGACGACGTGTACGCGGCCGACGAGGCCTTCGTGACCGGCACGTTCGGCGGCCTCACGCCGGTGACCGAGGTCGACGGCCGCACCATCGGCAACGGCGAGGTTCCGGGCCCGATGACCGGGCACCTGCGGGGTCTCTACGAGGCGGCCGTCGAGGCAGACGTCGCCCGGTGACCGTCCGCATCAACTGCTGTTCGGGGCCCCGCAACATCTCGACGGCCCTGATGTACTCGTTCGCCCGGCGTGCCGACACCACGGCGTTCGACGAGCCTCTGTACGCCCACTACCTGCGGGTCACCGGCCGGGACCATCCGGGCCGTGACGACGTGCTGGCCGCCCAGGACCAGCACGGCGACCGCGTCGTGCGGGAGGTGATGTTGGCCGACCATGGCACGCCGGTGGCGTTCTTCAAGCAGATGGCCCACCACCTCGTCGACCTCGACCTGGGGTTCCTGGCCGATGTCCACACCGTGCTGCTGGTGCGCGAGCCCACCGAGATGCTGGCCTCGCTGTCGGTGCGCCTCGACGACGCCACCCTGGCCGACACCGGGCTCGAGATGCAGGTCGACCTGCTCGACGACGTGTTGGCCGCGGGCGGGACACCGACGGTGCTCGACGCCACCACCTTGCGCCGCGACCCGGCGGCGGCGTTGGTCGCCTTCTGCGAACGCCTCGGCATCCCCTTCGATCCGGCGATGCTGTCGTGGCCGGCGGGACCCAAACCCGAGGACGGCGTCTGGGCCGAGCACTGGTACGACGCCGTGCACACCTCCACCGGCTTCCGGCCGTGGACCCCGTCGGACACCACCGTGTCCGACCATCTGAGCCCGGTGCTCGACGCGGCCCGCCCCCTGTACGCCCGGCTGGCCGAGTACGCCATCGACGTCGGCTGAGTCGGCGAGGGGGCCGTAGGATCCGCCCCACCCGACACGAGGCCACGGAGGAACCATGGGGACGACGAACGACGCCCTCGTCGCCGAACTCCGCGACCTGCTGGGACCACAGGGCTGGTTGACAGCGGGGGACGCCGCTGGCCACACCGTCGACTGGCGGGGGAACTATTCGGGCATCCCGCTGCTCGTCGCCCGCCCCGACACGGTGGACGGCGTCCGCGGAGTGGTCGAGGCGTGTGCCCGCCACGGGGTCGCCGTGGTCGCCCAGGGCGGCAACACCGGGCTGTCCGGCGGCTCGGTCCCCACCGACGACCGACCCACCGTGCTGGTGCTGACGACCCGGATGAACCGGATCGTCTCCGTCGACCCGGCCCGGTTCACCATCACGGTCGAGGCCGGCTGCACCATCGAACAGGTGCAACAGGCGGCGGCCGGCGTCGACCGGCAACTGGCCATGGACTGGGGGGCGAGGGGAACGGCCACCGTCGGAGGGGCCATCGCCACCAACGCCGGCGGGCTGAACGTGTTGCGCTACGGCCCCACCCGCGACCACGTGCTGGGGCTCGAGGCGGTGCTGGCCGACGGGCAGGTCTTCGACGGTCTGCGGGCCCTGCGCAAGGACAACACCGGATACGACCTCAAGCACCTGTTCATCGGCGCCGAGGGCACGCTGGGCGTGGTCACCCGGGCCGTGCTGCGGCTGTACCCGGCCACCCCGTACCACCGGTCGATGCTGGCCGCCCTCGACGACCTCACCGCCGTCAACGAGCTCTACGACCTGGCGTGCGCCACCGACCACGGGGGTCTCACCGCCTTCGAGCTGGTCCCGGAGGCGGGGGTGGCCATCGCCGTGGACGCCCTGGGCCTGGTGCGGCCGTGTCCGACCCGGGCCGAGTGGTACCTGCTGGCTCGCTTCTCGGGCGGCACGCCGGTCGACGACACCGTGGCTCGGTTCCTCACGGCCGCCGCCGACCGCGGCCTCGTCACCGACGCGGTGGTCGCCGACACCGCGGCCCAGGAGGCCAACCTGTGGACCCTGCGCGACGAACTGCCCCCGGAGACCCTGTTCGACGCCCGGGGGGCCAAGTTCGACGCCGCCGTGCCCATCGACCGCACCGCCGAGTTCCAGCGCCGCGCTGAGGCCTTGGCCGAGGAGGTGTGCGGACCCGGTGCCGTGGTGTTCTCGTTCGGGCATCTGGGCGACGGCAACCTGCACGTGTACGTGTTGCCGTCACTGGACCACGGGGCACGCCTCGACGCCGGGCTGGTCGCCGAGGTCACCGTCGCCGTCGACGGGCTGATCTGGGAACTGGGCGGCACGATCAGCGCCGAGCACGGGGTGGGCCAGGACCTGTTGGGCCGGCTGCCCGGCCAGAAGTCGGCCACCGAGCTCGAGCTCATGGCCCGGGTCAAGGCGGCCCTCGACCCGACCGACCTGTTCAACCCGGGGAAGGGCGCCCAGACTCTCGGGCGGTCCGACGGGCGCTGAGGGCCACGGCCACTGCGGTGGCCACCGCGGTGTTGTTGGCGACCAGGGCCACGTTGGCGTCGAGGCTGGCTCCGCCGGTTGCTTCGGCCACGTGGGCCAGCAGGTAGGGGGTGATGGCCGCGCCGGAGATGCCGGCTGTGTCGGCGGCGGCCAGCCCGGAGACCACGGCCCGCTCGATGACGCTTCGGTCCGCCTCGTGGTCGGCGGGCACGGGGACGGCAACCACGGCACCGCTGGTCAGTCCGACCGCCCAGTGGGCGTCGAGCGCGGCGGCCGCGGCGTCGGGGTCGTCGACCCGGGCCGACACGGGGAGCGAGGTGCCCCGGGTCCAGAACTCGGGGAAGGCGTCGGTGCCGTAACCGAGCACCGGCACCCCCCGGGTCTCGAGGCCCTCGAGGGTGCGGGGGAGGTCGAGCACCGCCTTGGCGCCGGCGCACACCACGGCCACGGGGCAGATGGCCAGGGCCGTCAGGTCGGCCGAGACGTCGCCGGTGTCGCCCCGGTGCACGCCGCCGAGGCCACCGGTGGCGAACACGGCGATGCCGGCCCGGTGGGCGGCGAACATCGTGGCGGCCACGGTGGTGGCACCCAGCCGACCAGAGGCCAGGGTGGCGCCGAGGTCCCGCAGGCTGACCTTGGCGACCCGGCCCGACTCGCTGGCGGCGAGGAGTTCGAGTTCGGCCCCGGTGAGCCCGACCCGGAGACGCCCGTCGACGACGGCGACGGTGGCCGGGACCCCGCCGCCCCTGCGCACCGTGTCCTCGAGCATGCGGGCGGTGTCCAGGTTGACGGGTCGGGGGAGACCGTGGGCGATGATCGTGGACTCGAGGGCTACCACCGGCCGGCCGTCGCGCACGGCGTCGGTCACCTCCTCGGCCACGAGCAGGGGGTCGTGGTGCGGGGCGGCGTCGGGACCGGGGTTCGGCATGGACCCAGTGTGCCCCGGCACCCCGCACGGTGCCAATGGGAAGGGAATGGTTGCGAGACAGGAGTGTGACAACGAAATCAGTTGCAAAAGAGAAAAGAGACAACTAGATCACTTGCATGGGACGTGGCGACGCGCGACACTGGACCCCATGCGACGACCCCCGATGCGGATCCTCGACCTGGCCGGCTCGCCGGCCGCCATGGGCCACGCCCACGGTGCGGCCCACGCCGACGAGATCCGGGTCTACACCGATGAACGGGTGCGCCTGGCCGGCGGTGGCGAATGGAGCGGCAGCCGCCTCGAGCGCGACGACGTGCTGGCCCTGGCCGAGGCGTGCCTTCCGGCCCACGAGGCCCACGACGCCGCCCTCCACGAGGAGATGTGCGGCATGGCCGAGGGTGCCGGCATCAGCCTGGCCGAGGCGGTCATCGTCGGCGGGTTCACCGACTTCGTCGACACCGTGCGGGCCGAGGTCGGCGGCCGCCACCCCGACCGGGCCGTCGAAGATGACTGCACGGCGTTCATCGTGCCCGACCATCGAGCCGACGGGCAGGGCTTCTACGGCCAGACGTGGGACATGCACGACTCGGCCACCGAACACGTCGTCCTCCTGCGGATCCGCCCCGACGACGCCCCGGCGGCCCTCGTGTTCACCACCACCGGCTGCCTCGGCCAGATCGGCATGAACGAGGTCGGGGTGTGCGTCGGCATCAACAACCTCACCGGGGTCGACGGCAAGGTCGGGGTGACGTGGCCCACCGTCGTGCGCGACGCCCTCCAGCGGTCCACCGCCGACGAGGCCCTCCAGGTCGTGCTCGACGCCGACCTGGCCGGCGCCCACAGCTTCCTGCTGTTCGACGCCGCCGGCACCGGCTACATGGTCGAGGCCATGCCGACGGCCCGACCGTGGGTCGGCCTCGACGGTGACGCCCTCATCCACACCAACCACACGCAGTGGGCCGACGCCACCGCCGTCCAGGCCGTGCGGCCCGCCGACCTGCAGGCCAACTCCGAACACCGCCTGGCCCGGGCCGGCGATCTGCTCGACCGTGACGGCATCGACGCCGACCACCTCATGGCCGTCACCCGCGACGAGGACTCGATCTGCCGGTTCGACGACGACGTCCACCACATCGAGTCCAGCGGCGCGGCCATCATGCGCCCCCGGACCGGCGACTTCTGGGCCGTGTGGGGCGTGCCCAACCACAATGACTACGTCCACATCCCCTTCGCGAGCTGAGGTACGACCATGGCCGAGCTGACCTACGAACCGATGCGCATCGAATGGGCGACCGACCTGGCCGGCATCGAGGCGGCGGCCTTCCCCACCATCGACCCGGTCGATCTGCTCCAGGTCGAGGACATAGAGCGCATGTGCGAGGTGTTCCCCGAAGGCGGCGTGGTGACCCTCGACGAGGGCCGGCCGGTGGCGTTCGGGGTCGGCATCTTCATCGACTTCGACTTCGACGACCCGCACCACAGCCTCGACGACCTGATCGGAGAACTGAGTTGCGGTAACCATGATCCGGACGGCGACTGGTACTACGGCATCACCATCGCCACCCTGCCCGAGTACCGCAAGCGTGGCATCGGCCGCGGGCTCTACGAGTGGCGTAAGCGCATCGTCACCGACCATGACAAGGCCGGCATCGTCGCTGGCGGGGTCATCCCCGGCTACCGGGAGTACCTGGGGTCGATGTCGGCCGACGAGTACATCGACAAGGTCGTGGCCGGTGAACTCTACGACGCCACCCTGAGCTTCCAGCTGGAGAACGGGTTCCGGGCCATGGGGGCCATCCCGAACTACCTGAGCGACCCCTCGGTGGGCGACAACGCCGTGCTCATCGTCTGGGACAACCCCGAACGGCCCGGCTGATCAGCCTCGCTCTCCTCCAGTCGGAGTGACGGGATCGACGTGCCGACGCCCCTTCGCTTGCGGTAATAGGGTGGGGTCGGGAGGACCTGACCGTGACCGGTATCGACGGGCTGCTGATCGACATCGACGGCGTCCTCACCGTGTCCTGGGAGGCCATCGACGGGGCCCCCGGCGCGCTGGCCGAATTACGGGCCAGCGGCGTGCCGCTGCGTTTCGCGACCAATACGACTACCCGCACCCGCCGACAGGTCGCCGGCCTCATCAACGCGGCCGGGATGCCCGTCGACCCGGACGAGATCCTGACCGCCCCGGCGGCCACCGCGGCCTACCTTCGGGCCCACCATCCGGATTCCCGGTGTTTCATCCTCAACTCCGGCGATCTGCGGGAGGACCTCCCCGACGTGGACCTGGTCGACGACCGGGACGACGGGCCGGTCGATGTGGTGGTCATCGGCGGTGCCGGCATGAACTTCACCCATGAGCAGCTCAACCGGGCGTTCGGGCACCTGCTCGACGGGGCGGTGTTCGTGGCCATGCACCGCAACCTGTACTGGCGGACCGCCAATGGCATGGAGTTGGACACCGGGGCTTACGTGCGGGCGCTGGAGGAGTCGTCGGGGCTGACACCGGTGGTGCTCGGCAAGCCGTCGCCCGACTTCTTCGCCACCGGAGTGACCGAGTTGGGGGTGCCGGCCGAGCGGGTGGCCATGATCGGCGACGACATCGAGAACGATGTGCTGGCTGCGCAGCGGTGCGGCCTGACCGGGGTGCTGGTGCGTACCGGCAAGTACCGAGCAGAGGCGGTAGCCGCCGCCTCCGGCACTCCCGACGTGGTCGTCGACGGCTTCGCCGACGTCCCCGCCCTGCTCACCACCCCGTGAGAGGGGGACTGTCCCCATCTCACGGGTTCGGGGGTCAGGGTTCCAGGGCGTCGGGGAGCGACAAGCGGGTCGTGCGGCCGCCCTCGACGGGGATGATCTGGCCGGTCACGAACGCGGCGTCGTCGGAGGCCAACCACAGCGCGGCGGCCGCCACATCGGCCGGCAGGCCGATGCGGCCCACTGGATGCAGGCGGGCCAGGTCGGCGACCACCTGGTCGCGGTCGGGATGGCGCTCCACGTAGGCCCGGTTCAGGTCGGTGTCGATCCACCCCGGAGCCACCGCATTGCAGCGGACGCCCATGGGCCCCAGGTCTACGGCCAGAGCCCGGGTCAACCCGTGCACTCCGCCCTTGGACGCGCAGTAGGCGGCGTGAAGCCCGTTGGCGGCCAGGCCCTCGATTGACCCGGTGTTGATGATCGACGCCCCCTCGCGGCCCTCCATGAGGGGCAGCAGGTGCTTGACCATCAGGAACGGCCCCCGCAGGTTCACGGCCATGGTGAGGTCCCACTCGGCGACCGTCTCGTCGAGCACCGAACGCTCGGCCATGATCCCGGCGTTGTTGACCAGCACGTCCAGCCCGCCGTGGCCGGCCTGCACCGATTGGGCGAACTCGATGACCGACACCTCGTCGGTGACGTCCAACGGCACCCACTCACGGTGGCCGGCCACGTCGAGGCCGGCACCCACCTCGCCCGGGTCAGTGAGGTCGCCGATGACCACGGTTGCCCCCTCGGCGGCGAAGCGGTCGACGATGGCCCGCCCGATGCCCCGGGCACCGCCGGTCACCACGGCCACCCGGCCCTCCAGACGGCCGCCGTATTCGGTCGGATACTCGGTCATCGTGCCGTGTACCCCCCGTCGATGGAGATGTTGGCCCCGGTGATGTGCCGCGACCGGTCGCCGGCCAGGAAGGACACGAGGTCGGCGATCTCGTCGCCGCTGGGGATCCGCCCCTGCGGAATGTCGGGCAGGTTCATCGCCCGCACCTCGTCGGCCGAGTCATCACGCTCCGAGTAGAGCATGTGGGTGTCGACGGCGCCCGGGCACACGGCGTTGACCCGGATGCCTTCGGCGGCGTGGTCGAGGGCCATGGCCCGGGTGAGGTTGGTGACCGCCCCCTTCGAGGCGCAGTAGGCGGCCAGCCCCGCGTTGCCGACCAGCCCGCACGTCGAGCTGACGTTGACGATCGACCCTCCACCGGCTGCCCGCAGCGCCGGCAACGCGGCCCGGGAGGCGTAGAACACGCCGTCCACGTTGATGGCCATGACCCGCCGCCAGTCGTCGTCGCCGGTGGCTTCGGCGTCGCCCCGGTGGATGACCCCGGCGGCGTTGACGAGCACGTCGAGGCGGCCCCACCTGTCGACGGCGACCGCCACCGCGTCGCCCGCCCACTCGGCGTCGGCGACGTCGCCCAGGGCAGCCACCGCCTCCCCGCCGTCGGCGGTGATGGCGTCCACGACCTCGGCGGCCCGGTCGGCGTCGCGCCCACCGACGACCACGGCCATCCCGTCGGCGGCCAGGCGTCGCGCGCAGGCGCTGCCGATACCCGAACTGGCCCCGGTGACCAGGGCGACCCGCTGCGTCATGGCGTGCCCCTTCCTCTCGTCACGGCGGTCCCGTCGGAGCGGCGACGGTCCGTCACATCTCCCGGCCGGCCATGATGCGGAGCCGACGGGCGTACATCTTGACACCCCACGACATGAACGGCTCGGGGAAGTTCCGGTTGGGCCGTCCCTTGGCCAGCATGAGGTCGAGATGGTCGGAGCCCTCGCCGCACACCATCTCGGCGATCAGCTTGCCGCAGATCACGCCGCGGCTGATGCCGGTGCCGTTGTGCACCAGCGCGCCGTGCACGCCGTCGGCCAGGCGTCCGAACACTGGCTCGCCGTTGCGGGCCATGCTCAGCGCCCCACCCCACGAGTGCTCGAACGGCACCCCGGTGAGGGTCGGGAAGCGGCGCTCGAACGACCGGCGGTGCGCCTTGGCGGCCAGCCGGCGGGCCCGCCCATCGACTCGCGAGTGGCGGCTGTAGCTGTAGATGTTGCGGACCAGGATGCGGCCGTCGTCGAGCCGGCGGACGGTGGTGCCCGACGGGTCGGCCGGAATGACCCCCCAGGAGCGGTCGCCGCCGATGGTCGCCGACTCCTCGTCGGTGAGGGGCCGGGTCATGGATCCCCAGGTGATGATCGGGATGAGGTGCTTGGCGTAGATGCCGAAGCCGGCGGCGAACCCGTTGTTGGCCAGCACCACCTGGGCGGCGGTGATGGTGCCGCCGGGGGTGTACAGCACGTGCGGCGGCCCATCGTCGATCCAGGTGACCGTGGTCTCCTCGTGGAGGTCGACGTTGCCGGGCAGATGGCGGGCCAGGCCCCTGGTGAGGGCCGCCGGCTGCATGAGCACGGTGCCCGGGGTGTGCAGCGACCGCCCGTAGTAGTCGATGCCCAGCAGGTCGGCCGTGGCGGCGGCGTCACGGGCCTCGTAGGGCTCGTCGAGGCGGTCGAGGGTGGCGGCGAAGCTGGTCAGGTGCTGTTCGCCGCGTGGCGTGGCTGCGGCGTGGATCTTGCCGGCCCAGCTCCAGCCGCAGTCGATGCCGTGGGCGTCGACGGCCTCCTGCAGGTACGCCTGACCGGCCCGGTTCAGCCCGATCTGTTGCTTCTCGTGGTCGACGCTGTCGGCGAAGCCCTTGGACCGGATGTTGTGGGCGTGGTCGATGGCGAACCCCGACGACCGTCCGGCCGCCGTGTTGCCGACCCGACCGGCCTCGACGAGCGTGAGGTGGGCGTTGGGCCGCAGCTCGGCCAGCCGCCGGGCCGCGGCCAGCCCGGTGAACCCTGCGCCGACCACCACGATGTCGGTCTGGACGTCCCGGTCGAGCGGGCGCGCCGGCTCGGGTTCGGGCAGCGCCTCGTACCAACCGTTGTTGCGGTCGTACCGGGGTTGGAGGGTGACGGCACCCATGTCAGACGAAGACCATGGGTCAGGAGAGGTCCATCCAGATGGTCTTGAGCTCGGTGTACTGCTCGTGGGCGGCGATCGACTTGTCGCGGCCGCCGAAGCCCGACTGCTTGAACCCGCCGAACGGAGTGGTGATGTCGCCTTCGCCGTAGCAGTTGACGGCCACCGTGCCGGCCCGCAGGGCCCGCGACGCCAGGTGGGCGGTCCGCAGGTCGGTGGTGTGGATGGTGGCGGCCAGCCCGTAGTCGGTGTCGTTGGCCAGCCGGATGGCCTCTTCGGGAGTATCGAACGCCGTCACGGCCAGCACCGGGCCGAAGACCTCCTCGCGGGCCAGGCGGCTGTCGGGGTCGACGTCGGTGAACACGGTGGGTTCGACGAACCAGCCGCCGCTGTCCTGGCGTACCTGCCGGCCGCCCACCGCGCACGTGGCGCCGGCGGCGTTGGCGTCGTCGATGTGGCCCATGACCTTGCCCAGGTGGGCCTCTTCGATCATGGCGCCCATCGTCGTCTCGGGCACCAGGGGGTCGCCGACGATCCAGTCGCGGCTGCGTTCGGCGACCCGTTCCAGCAGGTCGTCGTGCACCGACCGTTGGACGAGCAGGCGGGAGTTGGCGCTGCAGTTCTGGCCGGCGTTCCAGAAGATGCCCTCGCAGATGCCCTCGGCGGCCGAGTCGAGGTCGTCGGCGTCGGCCATCACGATGACCGGGCTCTTGCCGCCGCACTCGAGCAGCACCTCCTTGAGGTTGGATTCGGCCGAATACTGCAGGAAGTAGCGGCCGACTTCGGTGGAACCGGTGAACCCGACACAGTCGACGTCGGGGTGACGGCCGATGGCCGCCCCGGCGGTCTCACCGAAGCCGGGCACGACGTTGAACACACCGTCGGGGATGCCGGCCTCGATGGCCAGCTCGGCGATCCGGATGGTCGACATCGACGTCTGCTCGGCTGGCTTGACGACGCAGGTGTTGCCGGCGGCCAGGATGGGCCCCAGCTTCCAGCCGGCCATCATGAGCGGGTAGTTCCACGGCAGGACGGCCCCGACCACGCCGATGGGCTCGCGTACCACCATGCCGACGAAACCCGGCCCCGACGGGGAGAGCTGGTCGTAGAGCTTGTCGCAGGCTTCGGCGTGCCAGCGCAGGGTGGCCACCAGGTCCGGCAGGTCGAAGCCGGCACAGTCGCTGATCGGCTTGCCGGCCTCCAGCGACTCGATGACGGCCAGCTCGTCGGTGTGGGCCTCGACCAGGCTGGCGAAGCGCAGCAGCAGCCGTTTGCGATCGGCGGGGCTCAGTCGTCCCCACGGGCCGTCGGTGAAGGCGGTGCGGGCAGCGGCGACGGCGCGGTCGACGTCCTCGTCACCGCCTTCGGCGATCTGGGCCAACTCCCGGCCGGTGGCCGGGTTGAGGGTGGCGAACGTGGCTCCGCTGGCCGACTCGACGCTGCGACCGCCGATGACGGCCCGGGTCGGCGGCTGGATGGAGGCGGCCAGGGCGGCCGGGTCGGCGAGGGTGGTGGTCATCGGTGGCTCCGGATCATGTGGGGTGGGGACAGAGGTGGGTGCGGCCGGTCATGACGGGCCACGGCCGACGCCGGCCCGGTCGGTCATGCGGACCAGCCAGTCGCGCTCGGCGTCCCACTCGCGGAACACGAGGCGGTCTCGGTCGACGCCGTTGACGGGCAGGGTGGACAGGGCGGCCTGGAGGGACACCCGGCCCTGGTGGGTCATGGGCAGGACCGGCCGGCGGCACGGGCCGACGGTCCGGCCGACCATGTTGGTGGCCGTCTTGACCGCCGTGTTGTACTCGGCGTCGACGGAGTTGTCCCAGAAGAACAGGTTGGCCGGAAGCATGCGGGCCCACAGGTCGAGCGCCTCGGCGTGCCGGCCGGCGGTGATGAGGTCGTAGAGCTGCACGCACTCGTGGGGCATGACGTTGGCCGCACCCCAGATCCAGCCCGGGCAGCCGGCCATCAGCGAGAACGGGGCGATGGGGTCGGCGCCGGCCAGCACGTGGCCGCCGATGCCGTTGAGTTGCTGGATGCGGACCAGGTCGCCGGTGCTGTCCTTGATGTAGTCGATGTTCTCGATGGCGATGAGCCGCCGGTAGACGTCGGGGGTGATGTCGAACCCCGAGTTGACGGGGATGTTGTAGAGCACGACGGGCACGTCGATGGCCTGGGCCAGCTTCTCGTAGTGGTACAGCACGCCCCGTTCGAAGGGCCCTTCGAAGTAGGGGGGCAGCACCATCACCGCGTCGGCCCCCTGGTCGATGGCGGCCCGGGAGTTCTCGATGGCGTCGACGGTGGTGATGGCCGACGTCTGGCAGATGATGGGGATGCGGCCGGCCACCGTCTCGGCACCGATACGGAAGATCCGGTGCTTCTCGTCGGCGCTCAGGAAGGCGAATTCGCCGGTGCCGGCGGCCAGCACCAGCCCGTGGACGCCGGCGTCGACCAGGTTCTCGATGTGGTCGCGCAGACGCCCCTCGTCGAGGGATTCACCGCTGTCGTCGAAGGGGCTGCACATGGCGGCGCACACCCCGTGCAGGAGCGGCGGTGCCGTCGCTGGGGCGGATCCGTTGGTCGATGGCATGTTGTCTGAAGGCATGTCGTCTGAAGGCACGTTGTCTGAAGGCACGGCGTTCACCTCACCATGTCGGGGAGTTCGGCTTCGCGGCGGGCCACGAAGTCGTCGAGTTCGGCGGCCACGTCGTCGGGCAGGGCAGGCTCCTCGTACTCGGCGAGGAGCTGGCGGCACTTGTCGGCGGCCCGCTCCTCGGCGCTCTGGGCGCCGTCGGCCAGCCACTGCTCGTAGTTGTCGCTGTTCATCATCTCGGGCATGGCGAACGCCGTCTGGAAGTTGGCCAGGGTGTGGGCGGTGCCCAGATGGTGCCCGCCGGGCGGCACCTCGCGCATGGTGGCGAGGACCTCGTCGAGGTCGTCGAAGCTCACCCCCCGGCCCAGTCGGTACATCATCTCCAACTGCTCGCTGTCGAGCACCCACTTGGCGTAACTCTGGCACATGGCACTCTCGAGGTAGCCGGTGGTGGACAGCACGAAGTTGATGCCCGACATGAGCACCCCGTACATGTTGCGGGCGGCCTCGTAGCCGGCCTGGGCGTCGACCATCTTGGAGCTGGTGCAACCGCCGCTGCACCGCGACGGCAGGCCGTAGTGGCGGGCCATCTGGCCGGTCAGCATGTTCATGTGGCAGATCTCGGGGGTGCCGGCCTGGGGGGCGCCGGTCTTCATGGACACCGTGGACAGCCACTGCCCGTAGAGGGCCGGGGCGCCTGGCCGGACGAGTTGGGCGAAGGCGGCACCGGTGAGGGCCTCGATGTTGACCTGGATCACCGAGCCGACGGTGCTGGCCGGGGTGGATGCCCCACCGAGCACGAAGGGGCTGAACAGGGTGGCCTGGTTGGCACCGGCGAAGACCCGCACGCTGTCGAGCATCGTCTTGTCCCACACCAGCGGGGTGTTGCCGTTGGCCAGGCAGGTCATGACCGTGGTGTCGCGTACCACGTCCTGGCCGAACACGATGCCGGCCATGTGGAGGCTGTCCTCGGCCCGCTCCTTGGAGGTGACGGCACCCATGAACGGCTTGTCGGAGTACTTGAGCAGGCTCTCGGTCATGTAGAGGTGTCGCTTGGGGACCGGCACGTCCATCGGCTCGCACACCACGCCGCCCGACATGTGCAGGGCCGGCGAGAGATGGTTGAGCCGGGTGAAGTCCCGGAAGTCCTGAAGGGAGGCCGGGCGGCGCACACCGTCGAGGCCCAGCACGTAAGGGGCGCCGTATGACGGGGTGAAGATCTGCCGGTCGCCGCCGACGGTGACCGACCGGGCCGGATTGCGGGCCGTCATCGTGTACTCGGACGGGGCGGTGGACAGCAACTCCATGAGGTGGTGGCGGTCGATGTGGACCCGGACGCCGTCGACCCGGGCCCCGGCGGCCGCCCACATGGCCACCGACTCGTCGCAGCGGAACTCGACGCCGACCTCCTCGATGATGTCCATCGAGGCGTCGTGCACGGTCTGGACCTGCTCGGGGGTCAGCAGGTCGACGTAGGGAATGGCCCGCTCCAGCTCGGGCAGCCAGGTGCGGGGCCGGGAACGGCGGGCCCGGGTCCGGGCGTCGCGGCCCCGCCGAGTGGTGCCGAGTTCGGTGCCGGTGCTCACTGGCCGGGGGCGGGGGTCGACATCGGTGAAGCATGTCGGACGAACCGGGGCGGCGCAATGCTCGGCGGTCGTTGTCCCGACTGTGCCGGCACTGCGAGACTCGCCGGCATGGCCGAACCATCTACTTCGAGCGACCGCGGCGACCGGGCCGACCGGGGTGCGCTGGGTCATCTGCGGATCGCCGACTTCAGCCGGGTGATGGCCGGACCGCTGGCCACCATGGTCCTGGGTGACCTGGGTGCCGACGTCGTCAAGATCGAACAGCCGGGGGTGGGCGACGACACCCGTACCTGGGGCCCGCCGTGGTGGTCCGACGGCGAGGAGCAGGTCGGGATCTACTACATGGGCCTGAACCGCAACAAGCGCAGCATCGCCCTCGACCTGCGCGACGAGGCCGACCTCGACGTGGCCCGCCGCATCTGCCTCGGGGCCGACGTCGTGGTCGACAACTTCCGGGCCGGCACCATGGCCCGCTTCGGTCTCGACCGCGGGTCGCTGGCCGTCGACCGGCCCGACCTCATCACCTGCTCGGTGACCGGGTTCGGCAGCACTGGGAAGGGTGCCGGGTTGGCCGGCTATGACTTCCTGGCCCAGGCCATGAGCGGCATCATGCACATCACCGGCGACGTCGACGGTGAGCCGGCCAAGGTGGGTTCGGCCATGGTCGACAAGCTGACCGGGCTGTACGCGGCGATCGGCATCCTGGCCGCGGTCGAGGAGCGCCACCTGACCGGTGAGGGCCAGCACATCGAGCTCTCGTTGATGCAGTCGGCCCTCAACGGGCTACTCAACGTGGGGGCGGCCCACGTGGTGGCCGACACCGATCCGGGCCGCCACGGCAACCGGCATCCGTCGATCGTGCCCTACGAGCCCTACCGGGCTGCCGACGGGGTGGTGGCGGTGGCCGCGGCCAGTCCGGTGCTCTGGGAGCGCTTCTGCGCCGTGCTCGACCGGGCTGACTGGCTGACCGACCCACGGTTCGCCACCAATGGTGCCCGGGTGGCCCACGTGGACGACTTGGCCGCCGAGGTCGAGGCCGTCCTGGCCACCGACACCGTGGTGGTGTGGGTCGAACGACTCCAGGAGGCCGGCATCCCCGCCGGGCCCATCAACGACGTCCGGGCCGCCTTCGCGGCGGCCGCCGACTTGGGTCTCGAGCCGATCGATGTGCTGGGTTCGGGCGACGCGGCGTTCCGGTCGGTGCGATCGGCGATCGGGATGTCGGCGACGCCGCCCACCGTGCGTCGCCCACCGCCGCGCAACGACGAGCACGGCGACGAGATCCGGGCGGAACTGGACACCTGACCGATCTCCGGCGGGGGCCGGCCCAGGCCGCCTGGCCGGGTCAGGCGTCGGGCAGGAAGCGGCCGACAGGGCCGTCGGGGTCGATCACGTCGGCCAGCTGGTCCCAGGGCACGAGTGCCGACAGGCCGCCCAGATAGCCGGGGGCGACGGCGTATTCGTCGAAGTTGACCTGCACGCCACCGAGGGCGAGGGCGAAGTCCTCGAAGACCAGCGGGGACGGCCAGCGCAGCCAGCTCTCGAGGTCGCTGATGCCGTCGACCGAGGCGTCGAGGATGGCGTGGCTGGCTTCGCCGAGCACGGTCACCCAGTCGGAGTCGGCGAGGAACAGGTCGTCGATGACGATGAGGTGTCCGTCGGCGGTGTCGAAGGTGAACGATCGGGCGGCTTCGTTGCCGTTGGCCGCGCCGGCGTAGTACGACCAGTCGTGCACGACCATGCTGACCAGGTCGGGTTGGTCGAGGGTGATGTCGACCCCCCACCGGGAGTACGAGGCCGAGCCGGCAGGGGTGTCGTAGTCCAGGTTGTACTGCGTGGTCTCGATGGCCCACAGCAGGTACCGGTCGATCTCGGCGTCGATGTGGGCCTGAAGGGTGGCGTTGATGGTGTCGTCGGTCGGTGTGCCGCTGATACGCGGCCATTGGGCGCTGAACTCGATTCCCGCGTAGTCGTTGGGGTGGTCGCAGGCGAGCGTGGCCACGGTGAAGCTGTGGGTCCAGCCGGCCCGGTGCTCGAGGGGTTCGATGATCGGATCAGCACCCCGGCAGGCAGCGATCTCGGCGGTGAAGTCGTCGAGGTCGGGGGGGTCGACGACGACGTGGGCGCCGACCGGGCCGTCGGGGTCGACCAGGCTGCCCAGATCAGCCCATGGCAGGGTGACGGTGGGGTCGTCGTCGAGCCCGTAGAAGCGGCCGTTGAACGTGAAGGCCAGGCCGTCGGCCCTCGGCACGAACAGCCCGAAGTCGTCGAGGGTGAGGGGCCGGTCGCCGGGTTCGGCATTGGGGTACTGGTCCACGAGAGCCGGGCCGACCATGGCGATCACCGGGTCGAGCCAGCCGTGGAGGAACAGATCGTCGACATGGATGTCGTGCCCGTCGGCGGCGTCGAAGGTCCGTTGCCCCGTCCAGTACTCGAGGCTCGGCCGACCCGAGTAGTAGCCGCCGACCGTGGTCCGCAGCCCGATCAGGTCGGGAGTGTCGAACACCACGGACATGGAGAAGCTGAGCTCAGGCGTGTGGGCCGTCCCCGGGCCGCCGGCTGCATGGTCGGTGGCCACGGCGACGGCGTCAGCGTGGAATATCGAGGTGATCGATACCGCCGCCGACTCGACGGCGTCGTTGATGACCGTGTCGGCCGAGGTGCCGAACACCCGCAGCCAGGCCGTGTCGGTGCGCAGCGCGTGGTTCGGGTCGTCGTGGTCGATCACGCAGGAGGTCGACACCTCGATGAACTGGTGGGCCCAGGATTCCTGCAGGTCGATCGGGGACGTCTCGACGGGCCGCTCGGCACAGGCGGCCACCGCGGTCACGAAGTCGCCGAGCGGATCCATGGGCAGCGTCGTTGTGGTCGTGGTGGTCGTGGTCGTCGTGGAGGTGGTGGGGGTGGCGGAGGGGTCGGCGCTCGAGGTGGCCGCAGCGGCGGTGGTGCTGGAGGGGGTGGCGTCGGGTCCGTCGCTGCCGCACCCGCTGAGCAGCACAGTGCCGATGATCACCGTTGCCACGTGGATGCCTCGGATCGCCCGCACGGCACAAGTTTCGCATGGGCCTCGGCGGCTTGCACCGCGAGTGCGGCGGTGGCCGGTGACGATTGGGTGACGATCCGCGGGTGACGGTCCGGGTGGGCCGAGCCGGGTCGCAGGGTCGGCTCAGGGCTCGATGATGTCGAAGAACAGGCGGAAGTCGGTGAGGGTGTCCCACAGGGCGAGCACCCGGTCGGCGTCGCCGTCGATGGTGGCCTCGCCGGCCTCGACCAGCTCGGCCAGGCCGACACCGGTCGACACGATGCGCTCCAGTTCGGCCCGACCGCAGTTGACGGTGGCGTCGGGGCGTTCGTGGGTGCGACAGGGGGTCGAATGCAGCGTGCCGTTGGACAGGGTGACCCGCACCCGGTCGGCCCCGGGCTCGTCGGCCACCCGGTCGGCCAGGTCGGGCAGGACCCAGTCGACGGCCAGCGGGCCGATGGCCGCTGCCGGCTGCCCGTCGATCTTGACGGCCAGGAAGTCGAACAACTGTTGGAGCGACATGCCCCGGGCCACCTCGGGTCGGGGGCGCTGGACGGCCGGCACGTCGATGCCGCCGTTGCGCAACTCCTGGGCTCCGGTGAGGTACACGTCCCGCCAGGGTCCTGACTCGGCCCGGTAGCCGAGCTGCTCGAAGGCGTCGGCCTGCAGGAGGCGGGCCTCCTCGTTGGCCGGGTCGGCGAACACGGCGTGGCGCATGACCTGGGCCACCCACCGGTGGTCGCCGGCGTCGTAGGACGCCCGGGCCTTGGCGAGCAGGGCGTCCATGCCGCCCATGAATTCGACGTAGCGTGCCGCTGCCTCGGTGGGCTCGTAGGGGTGGAGGCTCGAAGGGTGCCCGTCGTACCAGCCGAGATAGCGCTGGTAGACGGCCCGGACGTTGTGGCTGACCGTGCCGTAGTAGCCGTGGCACAGGTAGTCGGCCCACAGGCCAGGCGGCAGCTCGACCCGGGCGGCGATCTCGTCGGGGGTGTGGCCCAGGTTGGCGAGGCGCATGGCCTGGTCGTGGAGCCAGCGGTACAGGTCGCGCTGGCGGGTGAGGTAACCGTCGACGGCTTCGGCCCCCCAGTGGGGCCAGCCGTGGCTGGCGAACACCACGTCGGACACGTCGCCCCACCGGTCTCTGGCCTCGTCGATGTAGCGGCTCCACATGAGGGCGTCGCGCACGAGCGCCCCCCGCAGGGTGAGCACGTTGTGCATGGTGCCGGTGCAGTTCTCGGCCATACACAGGGCCCGATGGTCGGGGAAGTAGAAGTGCATCTCGGCCGGGGCCTCGGACTCGGGGGTGAGCTGGA
>CAZPGL010000028.1:0-26848 GCA_964586175.1 uncultured Microthrixaceae bacterium
GGCCACCGCGGCGTCGCGGCAGTAGGCGTCGGCGCCGATGGCCTCGCCGAACTCCTCGTTCAGCGGCGCACCGCCGACGATGACCATGAACTCGTCTCGCAGGCTCTTCTCGATGAGCGTGTCGATGACCACCTTCATGTACGGCATGGTCGTGGTGAGTAGGGCCGACATGCCGAGCAGGTCGGGCTGGTGCTCGTCGAGCGCCCCGAGGAACTCCTCGACGTCGGTGTTGATGCCGAGGTCGATGACCTCGAAGCCGGCGCCCTCGAGCATCATGCCGACCAGGTTCTTGCCGATGTCGTGGATGTCGCCCTTGACGGTGCCGATCACGATCGTGCCGATCGGCTTGGCGCCTGTCTCGGCCAGCAGGGGCCGCAGGATGGCCATGCCGGCCTTCATGGCGTTGGCGGACAGCAGCACCTCGGGGACGAACAGAATGCCGTCCCGGAAGTCGATGCCGACGATGCGCATGCCCTCGACGAGCGCGTCGTTGAGGACCCGGGAGGCGTCCCAACCGCGTTCGAGCAGGATCTCAGTGCCTTCCACGATCTCGTCGGCCAGGCCGTCGTACAGATCGTCGTGCATCTGGGTGACGAGGTCGTCGTCGGGCAATTCAGCGAGAACGATCTCGCCCTCGTCGGGATTTTCCTCAGCCATGGCCTCGCTCCGTTGCGACTCGGGGGGACGCCGCTGTCATGACCGATGGTGGCGTCCCGACTGGTACCCGTTTCGTGAGGTGGTGCCACGACTCGACACGGGTGACTGATGTTCCCGTCATACGGGAAGTTTCTGTATGGTGGGAACTCTACAGATCATCGACGGCATCGTCCACTATTCGGAGAGAGTTCCCGCACAGCGGCAAACCGCTGGTATTTCGGGGACGGTAGGGCGGGTCGACCCAGGAGGCCAGGGGCCACCCATGCAGACCGTGCAGAGCATCGACCGGGCCTTCGCCATCCTGGCCGCCATAGCCGAAGAGCCGGCCGGGATCAGCGATTTGTCCCGCCGGGCCGACCTGCCGACCAGCACGGTGGCCCGCCTGCTCGTCACCCTCGAGGCCATCGGAGCAGTCGAACGGGTGCCCGACGACACCATCTACCGGGTGGGGCCGGCCATCGTCACCCTGGCTACCAGCGTCGACCCCACCCAGAGCCTGCTGGCCGTGGCACAACCCCACCTGCAGGACCTGGCCGAGACCCTGGGCGAGGCGGTCGGCCTGTCCATCCCGGCCGGCTACGACGTGCACTACATCGGCCAGGTCAACACCCCGAACCCGGTCCAGGTCCGGGACTGGTCGGGCATCAGCCTCCCCATGCACATCGTGTCCTCAGGGCTCGTGGTGCTGGCCCACTGGCCCGACGACGCCGTCGACAGGTTCCTCGATCGGAGGCTCGACCGCTTCACCCCGCGCACGGTCACCGCCCCGACAGCGATCCGCAAGCGTCTCGACCGGATCCGGGTCGACGGGTCGGTGTGGACCGACGAGGAGTTCTCCGAGGGCATCAACTCGGTGGCCGCGCCGCTGTTCAACCAGGCCGGCGCCGTCGTCGGTGCCCTCCACAGCCACGGTCCCTCCTACCGGTTCCCCGACGAGGCGATGCGGGAGGTGATCGCCCGGCGGGTCGTGGCGACCGCAGCCACGGTGTCCGAGGCTCTCGGTCACCAGAGTTGAGCCGACGACCGACGACCAGCACGGGGGCCTGACGACATGTCCGCCATCTACGGCGTCGGAGCGTCTCTGGGTATCGGGGTCGGCGACCACCTCACCCGAGGGGCGGCCGACCGGGGCGGCATCCGACAGACGTTGAGCGCGGTGTTCCTGGCCGGAGTTCTCGTGGCTGTCGCCGGCGCTCTGTTGTTCTCCAGCGAGTGGCGGTCCGGGGACATGGTGGTGGGCGCGGTGTCCGGCGTAACCGCTGCTGGCGCCTTGGCCTGCCTTTACCGCGGATACGCCGCGGCGGCCGCCGGGGTGGTGGGACCATCGGCCGCGGTGGTCGCCGTGGCGCTGCCGGTCGCCGTCGACTTCGTCGGTGGACCCGTTCCCCCGGGCCGAGTGGTGGCCGGAATCGCCCTGGGTGTCGGTTCGGTGCTGCTCGTGTCCTACGGGCCGCGGCGCTTGGGGGACGTCCGGCGGGGCCTGGCGTTCGGGGTGCTCGCCGGGATCCTGTACGGCGGCATGTACGTCCTGCTCGACCAGGTCGCTGCAGAGGCCGGCTTCTGGCCCATCGTCGCCCAACGGACGGTGGCGTTCGCCATCATGGGGGCGATCACCCTGCGGATCGACCATCGGATGCTGCCGTCCCGGCGCATCACCCTGCGAGCCTCGCTGGGGGCCCTCGTGGCCGGTGCGGGCGCCATGTCGTTCTTGTACGGGCTGCAGCACGGTGACCTGGCGCCGGTCACGGTGGCCGGCGGTCAGTACGCAGCGGTGACGGTGGTCTGCGGCTACCTGTTCCGCAACGAGCACCTGCGGCCGTTGCAGTGGATGGGGCTGGCCGGCACCGTCGGGTCATTGGGGCTGATCGTCTCAGGCTGACCGTCTGGGGCTGACCCCATCCGACGTCCGGTCGGCGTCGGGCTAGGTTCCGCAGCATCGCCGACCACCGGACGGCGAGCCGAACAGGAGGGCCGGACCATGGGCGAACGAACACGGGTGGTGGTCACGGCAGGCGCCGGCGGGATCGGCCGGGCCATGGTCGACGCCTTCGTCGCCGACGGTGCCCGCGTCCACGTGGCCGACCTTCCCGGGGCCGGTGCAGGCCTGCCCGAGGCCGTCGGCCGTTCCGAGGTGGACCTGTCCGACCCCGGCGGTGTCGACCGACTGTTCGACGACGTCGAGTCGGCGCTCGGCGGGGTGGATGTGCTGTGCAACAACGTTGGCGTCGCCGGGCCCACCGGCCCGCTCGAGGACCTGACCGCCGAGGACTGGGACCGGACCATGGCGGTGAACGTCCGCTCCATGTTCCTCTGCTGTCGCCGGGCCATCCCGTTGATGCGACGTGACGGCCACGGCGTGATCCTCAACACGTCCTCGACGGCCGGCCTGGTCGGCTTCCCCATGCGGACGCCTTACGCGGCGTCGAAGTGGGCGGTGGTCGGGCTGGGCGCGACCCTGGCCATGGAGCTGGGCGAGTACGGGATCCGGGTCAACACCCTGTGCCCGGGGTCGGTGGGCGGTGATCGGATGGACCGGGTCATCGACGCCGAGGCAGCGGCCACCGGTGTGGACGCCGCGCACATCAGGGGGCGCTACGAGGACCAGGTCTCGATGCGCACGTTCGTCGACGGTGCCGACATCGCCGCCATGGCGGTGTTCCTGGCCTCACCGGCCGCCCGCTACGTCAACGGTCAGGTCATCTCGGTGGACGGGGGCTTGGAGTCCCTCCGGACGGTGTTCCGGACCTGAGGGTCTCTTGCCACACCACGGCAAGGCATCCCGAATCGTGGTTGATTCCGGCCGGGGGGAGGTAGGCTCGCGTGCGCGCCCAGGGGCCGTGATCTACGGTCCTGGCCGCACCCTGCTGTGCCTTTGCCCCGAGATCGCCCGGTCGGTCGATCTCCGCTGCGAACTGGAGCATTTTCCATGAGTGAGTTCCCCGAACGCGCCAACGTCGTCGTGATCGGTGCCGGCATCGTCGGCAGTTGTCTCGTCGGCCATCTCGCCCGCTTGGGCTGGACCGATCTGGTCCTGCTGGACAAGGGTCCGCTGCCCAACCCGGGCGGCTCCACCGGTCACGCCTCGAACTTCATCTTCCCGGTCGACCACAACAAGGAGATGGCCCTGCTCGGCGAGCAGAGCGCCAACCAGTACCGCGACATGCAGATGTCGGTCGACTCCGGCGGCATCGAGGTGGCTCGCACCGAAGAGCGAATGCACGAGCTGACCCGCCGCATGACGTCGGCCAAGGCCTGGGGCATCGAGGCGCACATGTTGACCCCCGCCCAGGTCAAGGAGCTGGTCCCGTTCGTCAACGAGGACGTCATCCTCGGCGGCTTCTACTGCCCGACGGTGTCGGTCGTCGACTCGCTCGAGACCGGTACGACGATGCGCCGCGAGGCCATCGAGACCGCCGGCTGCCAGGTGTTCGCCAACACCGAGGTGCTCGACGTCGAGACCGTCGAGGGCCCCAACGACACACGCAAGGTGTCGGCCGTGGTCACCGACAAGGGCACCATCGCCGCCGACTACGTGGTCGTGGCCTGTGGCGTGTGGTCCAACCGCATCGCCTACATGGCTGGCGCCACCATCCCGTTGGTGCCCGCCGTGCACCAAATGGCCGACGTCGGCCCCCTCGACGTGCTGGCCGAGACCAACAACGAGATCGGCTATCCGATCGTCCGCGACATGGACACCTTCTGCTACGAGCGGCAGTCGGCCGGGTCCATGGAGGTCGGTTCGTACGGCCACCGGGCGATCCTCCACCACCCCGACGAGATCCCGTCCAACGAAGAGGCCGCCCTATCACCCACCGAGATGCCGTTCACCCCGGACGACTTCGACGACCAGATGGAGACGGCCATCGAGCTGATGGACATGCTCGGCGACGCCGAGATCAAGTACGCCATCAACGGCCTGCTGTCCCTCACCCCCGACACCATGCCGTGCCTCGGTGAGACCACCGAGGTGACCAACCTGTGGTCGGCCGCCGCGGTGTGGGTCAAGGAGGGCCCCGGCATGGCCCAGGTCGTCGCCGAGTGGATGACGTACGGCTACCCGCGGGTCATCGACGCCCACGGTGCCGACATCGCCCGCTTCTATGACGAGGAGCGCACCGACGAGCACATCTGGGCCCGGGCCGACGAGCACTTCATCAAGACCTACGGCATCGTCCACCCCGCCGAGCAGTGGGTGGGTCGCCGCAACCTGCAGGTCGGTCCCTACTTCTCCCGCCAGCAGGACCTCGACGCCATGTTCTTCCAGGCCCGCACCTGGGAGCGCCCGCAGTGGTACGGGGCCAACGCCGACCTCGTCGAGCGGTACGGCCTCGCCGAACGGGACGTCGAGTGGGACAACCGCTGGTGGAGCCCCATCACCACCGGTGAGCACCTCAACATGCGTGAGAACTGCGGCGTCGTCGACCTCAGTGCCTTCCAGATCTACGAGTTGGACGGCCCCGGTGCGGTCGAATTCGCCGACCGCCTGGCCGTCAACAAGGTGGACGTGCCGGTCGGCCGCTCCATCTACACCCCGTGGCTGAACAGCGACGGTGGCTTCCACTCGGACCTCACCATGATGCGCCTCGGCGAGGACCGGGTACGCATCGTCACCGGTGTGTTCGACGGCGGCCGCGACGAGTTCTGGGTGCGCAAGCACCTGCCGATCGACGGCTCCGTGCGGTTCACCAACATCACCCGGCAGCTCACCACCCTCGGCCTGTGGGGCCCCAACGCCCCCGAGGTGTTGTCCCAGCTCACCGATTACGACCTCGGCCAGGACGGGTCGCCGTACGGTTCGATCATCGACGTCGAGATCGGCGGACAGGCCTGCTCGCTGTTCCGCATCTCCTACGTCGGCGACACCGGTTGGGAGATCTACACCGACTGGGACAACGGCCCCGCCCTGTGGGACGCCCTCATGGCCGCCGGTGCCGACCTCGGCATCCGGGCCACCGGTGGCGGCGTGTACGGCTCGTCGGGCCGTCTCGAGAAGGGCTACCGCCTGATGGGCGCCGAACTCGAGAGCGAGTACAACCCGCTTGAGGCCGGCCTGGCCCGCCCCAAGGTCAAGGCCGCCGACTTCATCGGCAAGGAGGCCTACCTGGCCGCCCGGGAGGCCGGTGCCCCCGAGGTGTCGATGTGCACGCTCACCGTCGAGGACCAGGCCGACGGCCAGGGCCGTACCCGTCACATGATGGGCGGCAACGAGCCGATCCTGACCCTCGACGGCGATCGCATCGCCGACTCCCACGGACGGGTCAGCCGGGTCACCTCGGCCGGCTACGGGCCGTCGGTCGGCAAGCACCTCCTCATGGCGTACCTGCCGACCGAGTTGGCCGTCGCCGGCACCGATCTGCAGGTCATGTACATGAACGAGCTTTATCCCGTGCAGGTCGCATCGACCGGCGCCGTGTTCGATCCCGACGATGCGCGGATGAAGGCCTGACCCTCCACGGGTCGGTCCACCGCAACGACGAAAGGCACCTGACGATGAGGATCCTCGTCTGCGTGAAGCGCGTGCCCGCCCCGGGCGCCCGCATCAACGTGACGGCCGATGAACAGGCTGTCGACGCCGCCCACCTGGGCTTCACCACCAGCCCGCACGAGGAGTGTGCGCTGGAGGAGGCCGTTCAGATCACCGAGGCCCAGGGTGGCGAGGTCACCGTCATGACCTTGGGGCCGGCCGCCGCCGAAGCCGAGCTGCGCTATGCGGCCAGCGTCGGCGGGCAGCGGCTCGTCCTGATCCCGATCGAGGACGTCGACTGGGATCCCCAGCGGACGGCGACGGCGTTGGCTTCGGCCATCGGCGACATCGAGGCGGCCGAGGGTGCCTTCGACCTGATCCTGTTCGGCAACGAATCGGCCGATGCCGGTGGCTTCCAGGTCGGCGTCCGCGTCGCCCACGCCCTCGGCAGGCCGATTGTCAACGGCATCAAGGGCATCGACACCGCGGAAGGCGCGGTCACCGCCCGACGGGAGATCGACGGCGGGTTCGAGGTCTACGAGCTGCCCACGCCGGCGGTGCTCGGGGTCAAAGAGGGCATCAACCTGCCCCGGTATCCCACCATGAAGGGTCGTCTGGCATCCAAGAAGGCCGAGCTGTCGGTCGTCGAGCAGTCGGTCGAACCTGGCGGGCAGTCCCGCATCCGCCTGCACCGGCCGGTCGAACAGGTCAGCGAGACGGTGATCCTGGGGCACGGTCCCGATGCCGCCCCGGCGGTCGTCGACCTGCTCGAGGAACTGGGGGTGCTGTCGTGAGCCTGCTCGTTCTCTGTGACCACGATCGCGGCCGGCTGGCCGAGGCGTCACTGGAGGCGCTGACCTTCGGGCGGGCCCTGGCGGCCACGGCCGGCCTGTCGTGCGAGGCGGTGGTGATCGGCAACGGCGCCGACACCGCTGCGGACGCCCTGGCCGCCTACGGCGCCGAGACCGTCCACGTGGTCACCCATGACGTCCTCACCGACTTCGGCCCCGAGGCGTGGGGTGAGGCGCTGGTCCAGCTGATCGCCTCAGCCGGCGCCGCGGCGGCCATGGCCTGTGGCACCGACCGGGGCAACGAGGTGTTGGCTCAGGTGGCGGCCCGGCTGGACGCCCCGTTCGTCGCCAACTGTCGCTCGGTCACCCCGGCCGACGATGCCACCTGGACGACCACGCGGGTCCAGTGGGGTGGTTCACTGCTCGAGGACGCCGGCCTCACCACCGACGGGGTCAAGCTGGTGACCGTCGCCCACCATGCCGTCGAGGCCGCTCCGGCCGCCTCCCCGGCCGCCGGCACCATCGTGGCGTTCACCCCTGACCTGGACCCGAGCCTGGCCTGCAGCATCGTTACCGACCGTGTCGTGTTGACCCAGGGCATCACCCTGTCGACCTCACCCGTCGTGGTGGGTGGTGGCCGCGGTGTCGGTTCGGCTGAGGCTTTCTCGCCGCTCGAGGAGCTGGCCGGCGAGCTGGGTGGCGTGGTCGGGTGCTCCCGGGCCGTCACCAACAACGGTTGGCGTCCCCACGCCGACCAGGTCGGCCAGACCGGCACCCGGATCGCGCCGCAGATCTACATCGCCTCTGGAATCTCCGGGGCCATCCAGCATTGGGTCGGTGCCATGGCGGCCAAGAACATCCTGGCCGTCAACACCGATCCTGAGGCCAACATGGTGGTCAAGGCGGGCTACGCGGTGATCGGGGACCTCCACGAGGTGATCCCGGCCATCACCGAAGAGGTCCGACGGCGGCGTAGCTGACCCGTCCGACCCTGGTCAGTCGAGGCGACGCTCGAGGGTCTCGATCCGGGGTGACGGAACCGCTGTGGCGTCGGGTTGGATCGGTACCCAGCCGCGGAGCGAGTTGACCATCCAGGCGGCGCCGACCCGGCCCAGGTCCGAGCGCCGCACGGTCCGTTCGACGATGTCGCCATCGGCCAGCAGTTGGCCCCGCATGGTGCCCGGCAGCAGGCCGCAACCCACCGGCGGGGTGACGAGGTGACCGTCGAGCTCCACGACGAGGTTGCCGGTAGTCGTCTCGGTCAGCTCGCCGAGTTCGTTCCACAACAGCACGTCGGGCGCGTCGGGGAACCGGGCCTTCGCCGCGTCGTAGGTGTCGCGCACCGTCGTCTTGTGGAACAGGAACTCGTGTTCGGACGAGACCGGGTGGGCGTCGACGGGAACTACCCAGGGTTCGATGGTCGGTTCGGGGGCGTCGAGCACCTGGAGTTCGACCGTGCCGTCCGGTGCCGACAGCAGCCGCAGGCGCCGTCGACCCGGTTCGGCGACGGCATCGAGCAACTCGTCGATGCGGTCGACGTCGTAGTCGAACCCGAAGTGGCGGGCCGAGGCGGCCAGACGGTCGACGTGGCGCTGCCGGAGCACGACGCCCTCGTCGGGGGTCCAGGCCATGGTCTCGAGCAGTCGGAATCCGGCCCGGGCCCGGACCAGTACCCGGCTCTTGTGTTCCACCTCGCGCCACTCCTCGTCGGGGTCGGAGTCCCACACGATGCCGCCGCCGACGCCGTACTCGGCTTGGCCGCGTTCGAGGTCGACCCACACGGTGCGGATGGCGATGTTGAACTCCATCGTGCCGTCAGGGGCGATGGCGCCGATGCTGCCGGTGTAGACGCCCCGTCCGTCGCCCTCGAGGGCTTCGATGATCTCGGTGGTTCTGACCTTGGGGGCGCCGGTGATGGACGCCGCCGGGAACAGGGCGCCGAAGATCTCCGACGGGCCGGCGTCGGAGTCGGCCACCACGGTCGAGGTCATGGTGTGCACGGTGGGGTAGGTCTCGACGGTGTGCAGCGCCGGGACCCTGACCGAGCCGGGATCGGCGATGCGGCTCAGATCGTTGCGGACCATGTCGACGATCATCGTGTTCTCGGCCTGGTCCTTGTCGGAGCGGGCCAGGTGGGCGGCGGCCAGGGCGTCCCATTCGGGGTCGGGATGGCGGCCGATGGTGCCCTTCATGGGCTTGGACACCAGCCGCCGACCGCGCCTGGACACGAACAGCTCAGGTGAGGCCGAGCACACGGCCCGGTCACCGAGGTCGAGGAACGCCGCGTGGTCGGCCCGCTGGGCCCGAACCAGATCGCCGAACAGCCCGAGGGGGTCGCCGTGGAACGGCGACCGGAGGCGCAGCGTGTGGTTGACCTGATAGGTCTCGCCGGCGGCGATCAGCTCCCGGATGGTGCGGACCGTGGTCAGGTAGGCCGATGGCGACCGGTTGGGTGTCCAGGGTCCGACGTGGTAACCGCCGGTCGCTGACGGCCGGTCGACCGGGCGGGGAGCGTTGAACACGCCGAACGAGACGAGCGGCACCCGGCGCATGCGTGACGAGCGGATGGCTTCGTCGAAGGCCGGGCCGGCATCGTAGGAAACCATGCCGACCACCCACCGGCCGGCAGCCGCGGCCTGTTCGGCCTGGGCCATGGCGTCTGGGACGTCGCGCAGCTCGTCGGCGACGATGGTGGCCAGCGGCGTGTCGAAGGCCAGCCACCGTCGCTGGCCATCGAGGGGGAACTGCAGTAGGGCGCTGCGTACCGCCGGTTCGGTCACGAGGAGGCTGCTCCGGATTCGCGGTCGAGGCGGCGGACGAACACCCCGGACCGGGGCTTGGGCTCGAAGCAGGAGGACTTGGGAGGCATCAGCTCGTTGGCGTCGGCCACCGCCATCAACTCGGCGACCGAGGTGGCGTGCATCACGAAGCCGACGGCCCCGTCGGCGTCGCAGCGGGCCATGAGCGCGTCCAGTCCGACCGGGTCCGGGACGTAGTCGATGGCCGGGTCACTGCTCGGGTCGTCGATGCCGAACACCGGAGCGAGCAGTCCGGCCTGCAGGCGGGAGACGTCGAGGCGGTCGACGGCCCGGTCACCGGAGGCTGCGGGTAGGTCGGCGGCGTACCAGCATCCACCGGCGTACACGCCGACCCGGCCCGGTCCGTCGGGACGGGCATCGTCAGCGTCGGCGCAGGGCCGCAAGGACGTGATGGCGGCCAGGTCGGCGGCGACCTGGCCGGCCGACCGTCCCTGACGATCGTGGATGCGCCGGTGGAATGGCAGCACCAGCAGCTCGCGGTCGGGGAACAGCACGGCCTGGACCCATTGGAGGGGCTCAGCGGTGGGATCGGAGCGACGGGCCGCGGCCGCGGCGGCCAGCCGGTGGTGGCCGTCGGTGACGTAGAGCGGGCGATCGCCCAGCAGGCTCATGAACTCGCAGGCGTCGTCGCCGGTCGCCACCCACACCGTCTGGTCCACGCCCTCGCTGCGTGATTCGAGGACCGGCTCGGTGTCGCACAGGCGGCGGAGGCGGTCGTCGAGGGCGTCGTCGGTGCGGTACGTCAGCGATACCGGGCTGGACGAGGCACCGACCTCGACGAGGTGGCGGGCCAGCAAAACGGTTCGTTCCGGCCGGACGGCCTCGTGGCGCAGGATGCGGCGGTCGTCGTCCTCGGTCACCGGCACCAGACCCATCACGCCGGTCTGGACGTGGCCCTCGATGGCCATCCGGTACAGGAAGAGCGCCGGGCCGTGGGCCTCGTAGACGTCGGCGTCGTAAAGGCGCTGCATCGCCGTCGCACAGCTGTCGATCAGGGCGTCGACGTCGTTGCGCTGGTCGGCGGGCACGTCCTCCTGGGAGCGGGTGACGTTCAGGAAGCTGTACGGGTTGGTCCGGCCGATCTCGGCCCGGTCGGCGGGGGAGTAGGCGTCGTAGGGCCCGGTGGTGACCCGGTCGGCCCACTCGGACCGGACGACCAGGCCGGGGAAGGGGCGCAGCGTGCTCATTGGTCGCGGTCGGCGACCTGCACCTGGATCACGTGGTCCAGGGCGCCCAGTTCCCGGGCCAGGTCTTCGGAGATCTCGCCCGAGACGTCGATGATGGCGACAGCGGCGTTGGACCCGCTGAACACCTTGTTCTGCATGGTCTGGACGTTGATCTCGTTCTGGCGCAGCAGCTCGAACACGTGGGCCAGGACGCCGACCCGGTCGTAGTGCCGGATGGTGATGGTGACCGTGCCGATGCGGGCCGGCGCCATGTTGACGCAGTTGAGCAGGTCGCCGGACCGGTAGGCCTCGATGACGTCGACCGTGCCGGCCGAGGTGGCGTCCTGGGCCTGCTGGGTAGAGGCCCCGATGTGGTGGGTGCCGACCACGGCGGGGTGGGCGGCCAGCGTCGAGGTGAACTCGCCGGTGCTCGATCCCGGTTCGTCGCAGAACACGTCCAGCCCGGCCCGGATGCCCTTGGTCTCGATGGCGTCGAGCAGAGCGGCTTCGTCGACGACCTCGCCCCGGCTGGTGTTGAGGAGCACGGCCCCGGGCTTCATGAGGTCGAGGAACCGGGCGTCGACCAGCCCGGCGGTGGCGGCCCCGCCGGGGACGTGGATCGACACGATGTCGGATTCGGCCACCAGGTCGTCGAGGTCGTCGACCAGCCGGATGCCGATGGCGCGGATGCGGGCCTCGACGTCGGGGCGACGGTTCGGCTTACGTTCGGCGAGCACGGTCATGCCGAAGGCCCGGGCCCGCTCGGCGGCGGCCAGGCCGATCTCGCCGACCCCGATGATGCCGAATGTCTTGCCCAGCAGGCCGTCGGCCTTGGAGTAGCCCTTCTTGTTCCAGCGGCCGGCGCGCAGGTCGCTGGTGGCGTCGGCGATGTGGCGGTCGACGGCCAGCAGCAAGCCCATGGTGAGCTCGGCGACGGCCACCGAGTTGGTGCCCGGCACGTTGCACACGTACACGCCGGCGTCGGCCGCGGCCTGGCAGTCAATGGTGTTGGTGCCGGCCCCGGACCGGACGATCAGCCCGAGACGGTCGGCGGCGTTGATGGCGTCGGCCGGCACCTTGGTGCTGCGGACGATGAGGACGTCGGCGTCGCCGATGGCGTCGGGCAGGGTGTCGGGCCCCAAGTCGGGATCGACCACACACTCGTCACCGCGCTCACGCAGGATGTCGATGTACGCGTCGGGCAGGGCGTCGGCGAACAGGATCTTCATGACCACTCCTTTGGCACGCCGCGGTCGGCACGGTGTTGTGCGGGCGACGGGGTAGCCTCTGCGGACCTTCAGTCGTCGGGAATCCTACGTGTGGCGGCTGGGAATGGCAATGGAGTCGCCTCGAGCCCGGGGACCCCGGTTCGAGCAGTCAGGGGAGGGTTCCATGACCCGGTCGATGAACCGAAGCGTCATCATCAGTTGTGCCGTCACCGGTGCTGGCGATACCGCGGGGCGCAGCCCCCACGTGCCGGTCACCCCTCAGCAGATCGCCGAATCGGCGCTGGATGCGGCCAAGGCCGGGGCCACCATCGTGCATTGCCACGTGCGCGACCCCGAGACGGGTCAGGGCACCCGCCACGTCCCGTACTACGAGGAGGTGGTGGAGCGCATCCGGGAGCAGAACGCCGAGGTCATCATCAACCTGACTGCCGGCATGGGTGGCGACCTGGTCGCCGGTCCCGACGAGTCGCCGATGGACTGGCAGCACACCGACCTGGTGGGCGGCCTCGAACGGCTGGCCCACGTCGAGGCCATCCGGCCCGACATCTGCTCGATGGACTGCGGCTCGCTCAACTTCGGCGACGAAAACGAGATCTACATCTCGACGCCGGCGATGCTGCGGATCATGGCCCAGCGGGTGCGCGAGCTGGGGGTGCGGCCGGAGTTGGAGATCTTCGACACGGGCAACCTGTGGTTCGCTGAGACCATGATCGCCGACGGGCTGATCGACGCCCCGTATTGGTTGCAGCTCTGCCTGTCGATCCCGTACGGAACACCGTTGGACGTCGGGATCCTGCAGGCCATGGTCAACCGGCTGCCCGACGACGCCGAGTTCACGTCGTTCGGTCTGGGCGCCATGCAGATGCCGATGGTCGCCCAGTCGGTGATGCTGGGGGGCCACGTGCGTGTCGGCCTCGAGGACAACCTGTACCTCGAGCGGGGCGTCAAGGCCACCAACGCCCAACTGGTCGAGAAGGCCGTCGCGATCGTCGAGCTCCTCGGGGCCTCCGTGCAGACCCCGGCCGAGGGCCGTCAGACGCTCAAGCTGGGCTGAGACGGTCGGCGATCTCGCCGGCCACTGCCAGCAGCCGTTCGTCGATCTCGTCGCGGCGGCGTGTCCCGGGGAACCGGTAGGACGGCCCGAATACGTTGATGGCGGCCACCGGCCGGCCGTCGGCCGGCGTCACCGCCACCCCTGCGCCGCTGATGCCCTCGGCCCAGTCGCCGTCGGTCCAGGCCACCGCTTGGGTCGCCCCTCCGGCCGCGGCGAGCAGGGCCTGCCCGCCAGCGGTTCGCGTGGCATCGGCGAGGTCGCCGACGTAGTCACGGATCTGGACCGGGTGGAGGCACCGGATCTGGTCCACGTACCGGACGTGGTCGCCGTCGGGCACGGCCAGCCCGACGTCCTCGTCGAGGTCGTCGGCCAGGGTCCGCAGCAGCGGTCGGGCCGTGGCGATGAGCGACTGCTCGAACGGGTCGGGGCCGCCCAGCCGGCGGGCACCGACGCTCAGAGTCCAGGTACCGTCGGTGGTGCCGCGGGCCACCATGTCGACGTCGTGGAGGGTGCCCAGGATGCGGCTGGTCGTGCTCTTGGGGAGGGCGGTGGCGGCGGCGATATCGCCCAGGGCCACGTCCTCGCCCGGTCGGTCGGCCAGCACGTCGAGCACGGCGAACGCCCGGTGGATCACCTGGATGCCGGTTGCCGCCATGGTCGGGCCTCGTTCCTCGTGGGGTCTTGTCCCCGATGGCCGGGGCCAGTAGCCTGTTCCAGAATACAGAACGATCGTTCCGTATACCAGAACACCTGACCGCCCACCAGGGCCGCGGGGTCAGGACACGTCGCACCACAGCAACGGAGGTGTGGGATGACCGAGCGTTCGACGACGCGGACCATCGGTGTGGTCGGCACCGGGGTGATCGGCGCCGGATGGGCCGTTCGGGCCTTGGCCCGCGGCCACGACGTCGTGGCTTGGGACCCGGCCCCCGCCGCCGAAGACCGGCTGCGGGCCGCCGTCGCCCGGGCCTGGCCGTCGGCGACACGTCTCGGGCTGTTCCCGGGTGCCGACCCGGATCGACTGGTGTTCGCCCCGTCGGCCGAGGACCTGGCTGGCCGGGTCGACTGGATCCAGGAGAGCGCCCCCGAGAACGAGGACGTCAAACGGCCGCTGCTCGCCACCCTCGACGCCCACGCTTCCCCCGAGACGGTCATCGCCTCGAGCTCTTCGGGCTTGATGCCCACCCGCCTCCAGGACGGCTGCGACCACCCCGAGCGCATCCTCATCGGGCACCCGTTCAACCCGGTGTACCTGCTGCCGCTTGTCGAGATCGTGGCCGGCGACCAGACCGGCCAGGCGGCCCTCGACGCCGCCCACACCCATTACGACGACCTGGTCATGTACCCGCTGCTCGTCCGCAACGAGATCGAGGGGTACCTCTCCGATCGCCTCCAGGAGGCGTTGTGGCGCGAGGTGCTCCACCTCGTCAACGACGGCATCGCCACGACGGGCGAGCTCGACGACGCCGTCACCTACGGCCCCGGGCTGCGCTGGGCCGGCATGGGCACCAACCTGACCTTCCACCTGGCCGGCGGCCAGCAGGGCATGCGCCACATGCTCCACCAGTTCGGGCCGGCGTTGCAGCTGCCCTGGACGAAGCTGGTCGCCCCTGAGCTCACCGACGAGTTGGTCGACGCCATGGCCGACGGCTGCCTCGAGCAGGCCGACGGTCGGTCCATCAACGAGCTGGAACGCCTGCGCGACGACTACGTCATCAACGTCATGCGGTCGCTGCGGCCTCTCGACCTGGGTGCCGGCCGGCTCATCGCAGAACGCGAGGCCCGGATCCACGACGCCTCGATCGTGCGTCCCTGGGTCGACGGCGACGAGGTGGCCGCACCCCTCGCCCTGTACCGGGCCCCCGTCGAACCCGACTGGGTTGACTACAACGGCCACATGTCCGAGTGGGCGTTCCTCACCGCGTTCGGATGGGCGTCGGACAAGCTGTTCCGGTACATCGGCATCGACGAGTCCTACCGGGACGCCGGCCACAGCTTCTTCACCGTCGAGACCCACATCAACTATCTGCGCGAGGCGTCCCTGGGCGACGACCTGGAGGTCACGACCCAGGTGCTCGGCGTCGACGCCAAGCGCCTGCACTTCTTCCACACCATGCTCCGGGCCGGCACCGGAGAGGTGCTGTGCACCACCGAACAGATGTTGTTGCATCTGGACACCGAAGCCGGCCGCACGGCCCCGATCCTGCCCGGCCCCGCCGCCGCCCTCGCCACCATCTCGGCCGCCCATGCCGACATGCCGACCCCCGAACAGGTGGGCCGGCGTATGGCCCTCGGCTGAGCGCCCGACCCGACGCCCATCCAGACCACGGGAGCATCCATGGATTTCGCCCTCACCGACGAGCAGGAGATGATCGTCGACACCGTCCGCATGTTCGTCGACCGCGAGTTGGTCCCCCACGAAGCCGAGGTCGAGCGCCTCGGCGACGTGCCGGCCGAGCTCGAGGCGGCGATCCGTGACAAGGCGCTGGTGGCCGGCATCTACGCCGCGAACATGCCGGCCGAACTGGGCGGCGGCGGCCTCGACAACCTGACGATGGCCATGGTCGACCGGGCCTTCGGGTGGACCGGCTACGCACTGCAGTACATCGTGGCCCGGCCGTCCAACATCCTGCAGGCCTGCCGGGGCGACCAGATCGACGAGTACCTGCTGCCGACCATCCGGGGCGAGCGGGTCGACTGCCTGGCCATGAGCGAACCCGACGCCGGATCCGACGTCCGGGGTATGACCTGCCGGGCCGAGCGCGACGGCGACGACTACGTGATCACCGGCACCAAGCACTTCATCAGCCACGCCGACATTGCCGACTACACCATCCTCTTCGCGGCGACCGGCCAGGAGGACACGCCCCGGGGCCCGAAGAAGCTCATCACCTCGTTCCTCGTCGACCACGACACCCCGGGACTCGAGGTGGCGCCGGGCTACAACTGCGTGTCGAACCGGGGTTACCACAACATGATCCTCAACTTCGACGGGGCCAGGGTGCCGGCCTCGAAGGTGCTCGGCGAGGAGCATCGGGGGTTCGACGTGGCCAACGAGTGGCTGGGAGCCACCCGCCTCCAGGTGGCCGCGGTGTGCCTCGGCCGGGCCGACCGGGCCCTGTCGGTGGCCCTCGACTGGGCGGCCGAGCGGGAGCAGTTCGGCCAGCCGATCGGCAAGTTCCAGGGCGTGTCGTTCAAGCTGGCCGACATGCGCACCCGGCTCCTCGAAGCCGAGCTCATGACCTACCGGGCGGCCTGGCTGATGGACCGGGGCGAGATGGCCGACGGCGACGCCGCCATGGCCAAGCTGTCGGCCACCGAGATGCTGCAATTCGTGTCCGACGAGGCCATCCAGATCCTCGGTGGCATGGGGTTGATGGACGAACTGCCCCTGGAGCGCATCTGGCGCGATGCCCGGGTCGACCGGATCTGGGACGGCACCAGCGAGATCCAACGCCACATCGTGAGCCGTGAGATGCTGCGGCCCCTGGGTGCCTGATCGGACCCGTCCGGTGACCGGCCCCCAGCGCCCTCTTCGCCTCCAGCGCCTCCAACGGCTGTTGGCCCCCCGGTCGATGGCCTTCGTCGGTGGTCGCCCGGCCGAGGTGGCCATCGAGCAGTGTCGGCGCCTCGGGTTCGACGGCGATCTTTGGCCCGTCCACCCCACCCGTGACGAGGTTGCCGGCCTGCCCACCGTGCCCACCGTCGACGACCTGCCGGGAGTCCCCGACGCCGTCCTCGTCGCCGTCAACCGGAACGCCGCGGTCGATGTCGTGGCTCGGCTGGCCGCAATGGGTGCCGGTGCAGCGGTCTGCCACGCCTCGGGCTACGCCGAGATCGACGTCCCGGGCCGTGACCTGCAGGCCGAGCTGGTTGCCGCGGCGGGTGACATGCCCGTCGTCGGCCCCAATTGCTACGGCACCATCGCCGCCACCGTCGGGGCCGCCCTGTGGCCCGACCAGCAGGGGCTGTCCCGAGTCGATCGGGGGGTGGCCCTCATCACCCAGAGTGGCAACATCGGCGTCAACCTCTCCATGCAGACCCGGCCGATGGACGTCAGCCACCTCCTGACCCTCGGGAACCAGGCGGTGGTCGGCGTCGAGGACTGCATGGAGGTCCTCGTCGACGATCCAGCGGTGACGGGTGTCGGCCTCCACATCGAGGCGCTGCACGACGTCGAACGGTTCTCCGAGGCCTGCCACAGGGCGGCGACACTGGGTATCCCCGTCGTCGCCCTCAAGACCGGGGCGTCCGACCAGGGTGCCCGCATCGCCGTGTCGCACACCGGGTCGCTGGTCGGCAGCGACGCCGCCTACGACGCCCTGTTCCGCCGGCTGGGCGTCCATCGGGTCACCTCGGTGCCCGAGCTGCTCGACACCTTGTTCCTGCTCGAGCGGTTGGGGCCGCTGCCCGGAGACCGGATCGTCAGCCTGAGCTGCTCGGGTGGCGAGGCCTCGGTGGTGGCCGACCGGGCTGCGGCCCACGGGGTGGTGTTTCCCGACTTCACCGACGACCACCGCCGCCGGGTGTCCGGAAGCTTCTCCACGCTCGTCTCGGTGTCGAACCCGTTCGACTACCACACCTTCGAGTGGGGCGACGAGGAGCGCCTCACCACCGGCTTCACCGCGGCCCTCGACGGACCGTTCGACGCCGCGCTGTTGGTGCTCGACTTCCCCCAGGATGGCCTGGACGACAGCGGCTGGTGGCCCACGCTGCGGGCGTTCGGTGCGGCCCGTCGGGCATCGGGCACACCGGGGGTCGTGGCGGCGTCGATGGCCGAGAACCTGTCGCCCGCAGTCGAGGCGGCGGCGGTGGCCGAGGATCTGGTGCCGGTCCGGGGTATCGACGCCGCGCTCGCCGGGCTCGGTGCGGCGGTGCGCTGGGGTCGACGGGCGCCCGGCCCGGTGACGCCGGCCGTGGCGGTCACCGGGCCCACCATCGAGGTCATGGAGGCGGAGGCCAAGCGGCTGCTGGCCGACGCCGGCGTACCCGTCGCCGACGGTGCCGTCGTGGCGGCCGCCGATGCCGCGGACGCCGCCGACCGGCTCGGCTACCCCGTGGTGGCCAAGACCACCGGCACCGCCCATAAGACCGAGGTCGGCGGGGTGGCGTTGGGCCTGACCGACCGCGCTGCGGTCGACGCCGCGGTGGCGGCCTGGGCCGGGCCCGTCCTGATCGAACGCCAGGTCGACGACGCCGTGGCCGAACTGCTGGTGGCGGTGCGGCGCGAACCGCCGGTGGGTTGGCTGCTGACCCTGGGCGCCGGAGGCACGCTCGTCGAGGTCATCGCCGACACCGCCAACCTGGTCCTGCCGGTCGGCGACGACGAGGTCCGCGAGGCGCTGGCCGGGTTGGCCATCGCCCCGTTGCTCGACGGCGACCGTGGTCGACCGGCGGCCGACATCGAGGCCATCATCGGGGTCGTGCGCCGACTCCAGACCATGGTCGACCGATGCCCCTGGCTCGTCGAGCTCGAGATCAACCCGCTGCTGGCCACCCCTGACGGGGCGGTGGCCGTCGACGCCCTGGCGGCACTGGAGGCCACCTGATGCCCGAATCCCCGACCGGACCACTCCACGTCGAACGCCGGGGACCGGTGCTTGAGGTGGTGATCGACCGCCCCAAGGCCAATGCCATCGACGCGGCCACCAGCCGCCTGATGGGGGAGGTGTTCGCCGGTTTCCGCGACGACCCCGACCTCCGCGTGGCGATCCTCAGCGGTGCCGGCGAGCGGTTCTTCTCCGCCGGCTGGGACCTCGATGCGGCCGCCAGCGGCGAGGCCTTCGAGGCCGACTACGGAGTCGGCGGGTTCGGTGGTTTCTGCGAACTTCCCGACCGCGACAAGCCGGTAATCTGCGCCGTCAACGGCATGGCCGTCGGCGGTGGCTTCGAGATCGCCATGGCCGCCGACCTCGTCGTGGCCGCCGACCATGCCACCTTCTTTCTCCCCGAGGCCGGGCTGGGCATCATTCCCGACGCCGGCGCCATCCGCCTGCCGAGGCAGTTGCCAGCCGTGGTGGCCAACGAGGTGCTCTACGCCGGGCGCCGGCTCGACGCAGCCGAGGCCGAACGGTGGGGTCTGGTCAACCGTGCCGTGCCGGCCGACCGCCTGCTGGCCGAGGCCCGGGACCTGGCCGACCGGGTCGTGGCCGCCGCCCCGCTGGCCGTCGCGGCCATCATGGCCGTCGACCGGGCGACCGCCGGCCGTTCGCTCGACGATGCGTTCGATCACCTACGGTCCGGTGATCTGTCGGCCTACGAGCGCATGCTGGCCTCCGACGACGCCGACGAAGGCCCCCGGGCGTTCACTGAGGGACGCGACCCGCACTGGCAGGGCCGATAATCCACCCAGAGGAAAACGCGACGGGTCGTCCTGCGCTAGGTTTCAGGTCGCACTCCTGCCGATAGCCGACCAATGACCGGCCCGCACCGGGTCGGACGACGAGATGGAGCACACATGGGGGAGCGTCTGACGACGCCGATGGTTCGCGACGACGGAGTGTTGCGTGAAGCGACCTGGGACGAGGCCCTGGACCGAGCCGCAGCCGGGTTCACCGCGGTCATCGACCAGCACGGTCCGAGCGCCTTCGGCATGTTCAGTTGTTCGAAGACGACCAACGAGGTGAACTACGCCGCCCAGCGTTTCGCCCGCCGGGTGGTCGGCTCGAACAACATCGACAGCTGCAACCGAACTTGACACGCTCCCAGCGTCGTCGGTCTGGCGACGGTCTTCGGAGCAGGCGGTGGAACCTCCGCGTACGTGGAGATCGAAGAGGCCGACGCCATCGTCCTGTGGGGCTCCAACGCCCGCAACGCCCACCCCATCTTCTTCCACCACCTCCTGAAGGGCGTGCGCAACGGCGCCAAGATGTGGGCGGTCGACCCCCGGCGCACCGCGTCGGCCAAGTTCGCCGACGTCTGGCTGGGCCTCGACGTCGGGACCGACATCGCCCTGGCCAACGGGGTGGCCCGGGAGATCATCGCCGCCGGGCTCACCAACGACGAGTTCATCGAGCACGCCACGACCGGCTACGAGGAGTTCGTCGCCCACGTCGAGCCCTGGACCCTCGAACGTACCTCCGAGGTCACCGGCGTCCCGGCCGAGGCCATCCGCGACCTGGCCCACGGGTACGCCTCGGCCCCCAAGGCCCAGATCGCCTGGACCCTCGGCATCACCGAGCACCACACGGGGGTCGACAACGTCCAGGTCCTCTGCAACCTGTCGCTGCTCACCGGCCACGTCGGCCGCTGGGGCTCCGGCCTCGTACCGCTGCGCGGGCAGAACAACGTGCAGGGCGGCGGCGACATGGGGGCGCTCCCCAACAAGCTCACCGGCTTCCAGGACGTCGAGGACGACGAGATCCGGGCCAAGTTCGAAGCGGCATGGGACTGCACCATCCCGCCGTCCAACGGCTGGAACCTCACCCAGATGTTCGAGGCCATGGCGACCGACGAGCTCAAGGCGGTCTGGGTGATCGGTGAGAACCCGGCCGACTCGGAAGCCGACGTCAACCACGCCCGGGCCATGCTCGACCGGCTCGACTGCCTCGTCGTGCAGGACGTGTTCATGACCCGCACCGCCCAGATGGCCGACGTCGTGTTCCCGGCCGCCCTCGGTTGGGCCGAATCCGACGGCACGGCCACCAACAGCGAACGCCGCGTCCAGCGCATGCGGGCCGCTGTCCCGCCGCCCGGTCAGGCCCGCCAGGAGGTCGAGATCATCAACGACATGGCGGCCCGGATGGGTGACTCCACATGGGGTCAGCCGACCCCCCACGAGCTCTGGGAGGAGTTGCGCACCGTGTCTCCGATGCATGGCGGCATGTCGTGGGAGCGGCTCGAGGCCGAGGGGGGCATCCAGTGGCCCTGTCCCGACGAGGACCACCCCGGCAGCTCGTTCCTCCACGGACGTCTCTGGGAACGTCCGATCGGTGGCCGCCGGGCACCCTTCTCGTGCCTCGACGACCGGCCGCCGGTCGACGAGCTGACCGACGAGTTTCCGCTGCGCCTTACCACGGTCCGAGCGTTGGACTCGTACAACACCGGCGTGCAGACCGACAAGTTCCAGTCGCCGATCCGCTCTGGTGAGGCGCTCGAGCTGTCTCCGGCCGACGCCGCCGACCTCGGCGTCGTCGCCGGTGAGCGGGTGATGGTGTCGTCCCGCCGGGGGTCCATCGAGATGACCGTCGGCATCGACGAGGGTCTGGCCGTAGGGCTGTGCTGGACGACCTTCCACTTCCCGGAGACCACCGACATCAACCAGATCACCAGCGACGCCGTCGACCCCAAGTCGGGCACCGCCGAGTTCAAGGCGGCGGCCATCCGCGTCGACCGCATCCCCGAGCGGGCGGGCACCGGTGCCTGACCTCCACTTCGGCGGTGTCGACGCCACCGATGCTGAGCGGGCGGCCGTGGATGCCGCCGTCGCCCCCCTCGGATCAGTGACCATCGAGCATTCCGAGCGGCTGGTGTACGCCGGTCGGTCACGAACCAGGGAGCGCCGCCACCTCCTGTTGCCGGCGCTGCACGCCCTGCAGCGGTCGGCGGGCTGGATCAGCCCGGGCGGCCTCGAATACGCCTGCCGTCAACTCGAGGTGCCTCCGGCCGAGGCCTACGGCGTCGCGACCTTCTATCACCTGTTCACCCACGAGGCCTCCGACGCCGCCGACGTCGTGCACGTCTGTGACGACGTCGGCTGCCGGCCGGTGGGGGCGGTGTCGCTCATCGACGATCTGCGGGCTGCCGGCCACATCGTCAAGGCCAGCCCGTGCCTCGGCCAGTGCGAGCGGGGCCCGGCGGTACTCGTCCAGCGCACCGGCAACCCGGACGTGACGGTCACCGCGGCCCCCGGTGCCCCGGTCGAGGCCGACGGGGTGGTCGTGGCCATCGGCACTGCCACCTCGACCCCGTCGACCGCGGCTCCTCAGGCCGGCGACCCGTCCCTGCGGCTGCTGGCCCGGGTGGGCGTCGTCGACCCGACCAGCCTCGACGACTACCGGGCCCACGGCGGGTACCGGGCCCTCGACGCCTCGCTGGCCATGGGCGGCGACCGGGTCATCGAAGAGGTGTCCACCTCCGGCCTGTCGGGGCGGGGTGGGGCCGCCTTCCCGACCGGCGTCAAGTGGCGAGGGGTCGCCGACCAGGCCGGACGCCCCCACCACCTGGTGTGCAACGCCGACGAGTCCGAGCCCGGCACCTTCAAGGACCGGGTCATCATGGAGAGCGACCCGTTCTCTCTGGTCGAGGCCATGACGGTCGCCGGGCTGGCCATCGGCGCTGAGCAGGGGTGGCTGTACATCCGCGGCGAGTACCCGGTGGCCACCGAGCGGCTGGCCGGCGCCATCGCCGCCGCCCGCGGAGCCGGGCTCCTCGGCGACGACGTCGCCGGATCCGGCCTGCGCTTCGACATCGAGCTGCGCAGCGGTGCCGGGGCCTACATCTGCGGTGAGGAGACGGCGCTGTTCAACTCCATCGAGGGGTACCGGGGCGAGCCCCGCAACAAGCCGCCGTTCCCCACCACCCACGGCCTGTTCAGCGAACCCACGGCCATCAACAACGTCGAGACCCTGGTCAACGTGCTGCCCGTGGTGCTCGACGGCGGGGCGGCCTACGCCAGCGTCGGCACGGAACGCTCCACCGGCACCAAGTTGTTCTGTCTCAGCGGCAAGGTGGCCAACCCCGGTGTCTACGAGTTCGAGTTCGGCGTCACCCTCGGTGAGGCCATCGAGGCGGCCGGGGGGCTGTCCGGCAACGGCCTGCGTGCCGTCATGCTCGGCGGCGCGGCGGGCAGCTTCGTCGGGCCCGACCTGCTCGACCTGCCCCTGACCCTCGAGGCCACCCGGGAGGCCGGTGTCTCGCTGGGCTCCGGGGTGATCATGGTGTTCGACGACGACGACGACATGGTCGACACGGTGCGTCGCATCGCCGAGTTCTTCCGCGACGAGTCGTGCGGTCAGTGCGTGCCGTGCCGGGTCGGCACCGTGCGCCAGGAGGAGGTGCTGGTCCGCCTCGGGCGGGGCGCCACCCTCGATGACGAGCGCGATCTGCTCGACGATCTGGCAGCGGTCATGAAGGACGCCTCGATCTGCGGTCTCGGCCAGACCGCGGCCGGTGCCGTGCGTTCGGCCCTCGAGATGGGCCTGTTGGAAGGAGCACGATGAACGGCGCGACGAACGAGGTCCCGGTCGGCGACCCCCGCCCTCTGGTCGAGCTGACCATCGACGGCAGGGCGGTCAAGGTGCCCGAGGGGTCCACCATCCTTGACGCCTGCCGGCGGGAAGGCATTGACACCCCCACCCTGTGCTGGGCCGAGAACCTGACCCCGGTCAACGTGTGCCGGGTCTGCGTCGTCGAGGTCGAGGGTTCCCGGGTCCTCGTCCCGTCGTGTTCGCGCCCCGCCGAGGACGGCATGGTGGTCGATACGGACAGCGAACGGGTCCGCACCAGTCGGCGCATGGTCTACGAGTTGCTGGCCTCGTCGGTGGAGATGGACCGGGCCGACCCGTCGGTGGCGGCCTGGATGGACCATTACGGCGCCGACCCGTCCCGCATGGGTGACCGGGACGAGATCGCCACCGTCGCCCAGCCGGCCAAGGTCCAGGACGAGCTCTACGTCCGCGACTACGAGCGCTGCATCCTGTGTTACAAGTGCGTCGAGGCGTGCGGCGAGGACGCCCAGCACACGTTCGCCATCGCCACCGCCGGCCGGGGCTTCGACGCCCACATCTCGACCGAGTTCGACGTGACCCTGCCCGACTCGGCCTGCGTCTATTGCGGCAACTGCATCGGCGTGTGCCCGACCGGGGCCCTGGTGTTCAAGACCGAACACGACATGCGCACCGAAGGCTCGTGGCGCGAGGAGGACCAGACGGTGACCACCACCGTGTGTTCATTCTGCGGCGTTGGCTGCAACCTGGAGCTCCACGTCCAGGACGAGCGCATCGTCAAGGTGACGTCGCCGGCTGACCACTCGGTGACCTCGGGCCACCTGTGCGTGAAGGGCCGGTTCGGCTGGGAGCACGCCCAGGCCTGAGGCCTGCCGCCGGTGCTCAGCCGCCGGCCGTGACCAGCACGACGACCCAGCCGCCGATGTCGGCGCCCGGCAGGTGGTCACCGTGTTCCCGGAACTCCACGGTGGCCAGGCCGTCGGCCTTGATGGCGTCCAGCTCGGCCGGGAACCCGCCCTCGTCCCAGAAGTGGTCGTTGAGCCCGACCACCACCGCGCCTCCTGGACGCACCACCCGCAGCACCTCGCGCAGCGTGGCCGGTTCCAGGTGCCCGAACGAGAACACCCCGACTGCCGCCGCCGCGGCGTAGGAGCCACGGTCGGCGTCCAGACCGGCGTTGAGGTCGGCCTCGAACAGCCGCCGGTAGACGCCCGTGTCGCGGGCCCGGTCCAGCATCGCCGGCGACAGGTCGCAGCCGTCCAGGTCGGCGAAGCCGGCGTCCCGCAACGCCACGCCCGACAGGCCGCTGCCGCACCCCACGTCGAGGACCGGACCGCCGATCGGGCCGCCGCCGAGGATGCGGGCCAGGGCCGCAGCACACCGTTCGGGCTGGGCGTAGCCGTTGTCGCCGGCGACCTCCTCGTCGTAGGTGGCCGCCCACGCCTCGTAGTGGTCTCGGGTCTGGTCGGCGGTTTCGAGACCGTAGGCACGGTCGAGGAACGTCTCGTCGGGCATGGTGTAGCCTCCGGTGGGGCGGACGACGTTCCCGACGGTAGCCGCAGGGCCCGCGACGTGGGTTGGCGGCCGTTTCCCCGGGAATGGGCGTAGCCTGATGTCCAGCCGGTGTCCACCGGTCGATTCCATCTGGAACGGAGTGCAGTGACCGTCGCCGCTGAAGCCATCGAGCTGATCGAGGCCGTCGAGCCTCAGATCCAGCAACTGATGGACGACCACCGTGCACGGCGGGAGCACTGGTACGCCCACGAGGTGGTGCCCTGGGAGCAGGGCCGCAACTACCGCGCCGAGCCGTGGGACGAGTCCCACGCCACCCTGGCCCCCGAGGTTCGCACGGCGCTGCAGTTGAACCTGCTCACCGAAGACAACCTGCCCTACTACCACGCCAAGATCGCCAGTTCGTTTGCCGAAGACTCCGCCATGGCCGAATGGTCCCGGCTGTGGACCGCCGAAGAGGGCCAGCACTCCATCGCCATCCGCGACTACCTGTTGACCTCCCGCAACTGCGACCCGGCCCAACTCGAGGACGAGCGGGTGGCCACCGTCACCAAGGGGTGGCGCTACGACTCGTCGTGCCCCATCGAGGTGTTCACCTACACGTCGGCCCAGGAGTTGGCGACCCGTATCAGCCATCGCAACGCCGGCATCAAGGCCGACTGCCCGGTCGCCAAAGAGGTCATGACCCGCGTGGCCGTCGACGAGAACCACCACTTCATGTTCTACCGGGGCGTCACCACCGCCATGTTGAAGGAGGCCCCGTCGCTCGTGCTGCGGGCCATTCACAACGCGGTCAGCGACTTCCAGATGCCCGGCACCGGCATCCCCAACTTCCGCCGCCGGGCTGTCGAGATCGCCCGGCTGGGTGTCTACAACCTGCGCATCCACGCCGAACAGGTCGTCGAACCGCTGCTGCGCCACTGGAAGATCGACACCATCGGCGGTCTCGACGCGGTCGGGGCCGAGGCCCAGGAGCGCATCATGGCCATCCCGACGGCGCTCAAGGCCCAGGCCGAGGCCTTCGAGGAGCGCATCTCACGCCGTCGCGGCAGCCCCGCCTAGGCGTAGTCCTCGACGGGTTCCGGCGGTGTTCCGTTGGCCCGGTCAGGCCTCCTCGGCCGCGGCCTTCTTCACGTCGCTCGACAGGTCACCGATACGGTCCTGGATCGCCGGCACGTACTTGGCCAGGGCCTGCACGTCGGGTACGGCCCGGATGGCGGTGCGGGCCCCCATGACGTCCATGGCCCGGTGCACCCACCGCTTGTTCAACTGCAGTAACTCGTGGGGCACGCCGGAGATGCGTTCGGCCACCGCCAGGACCCGGTCGTCGAGCTCGTCGGCCGGGAAGGCCCGGTTGGCGTAGCCCATGCGAACGGCCTCGGCGGCATCGATCCGGTCGCCGGTGAGCACCATCTCCATGGCGTTGCGCATGCCGACCAACCACGGGTGGAAGCCGAAGTCGGGGGTGCCGGCGATGCGGACCACCGGATGCGAGATCACGGCGTCGTCGGCCACGTAGACGAGGTCGCAGGCCGCGGCCAGCTCGGTGCCGCCGGCCATGGCGTATCCGTGCACCTGGGCGACGACCGGTTTGGCCAGATCCCAGATCGACAGCCAACCCTCGGTGATGTGGCGGGCCCAGGCGGCCTGGCCGGCAGCGGTGTGGTAAGGCCGGTCGGCCGACAGGTCGGACTGCAGGTCGTACCCCGAGGAGAAACACGGCCCGGCACCGCGGACGATCGACACGTGGACGGCGTCGTCGCCGTCGGCGTCGCGTAGGGCGGCGAACAACTCACCGCGTAGCGCGTTGCTGATGGCATTGCGCTTGTCGGGCCGGTTCAAGGTGAGTCGGCGCACCCCGGGCCGGGGATCGTCGACCAGCACTAGCGGTTCGGTCCCCGGCATCGTCGGGTCACCGGGCCTTTGGGAGACCCAGGTGGCGTTCGGCCACGTTGTTGCGGTTGATCTCGGAGGTGCCGCCGTAGATGGT
>CAZPGL010000029.1:0-13725 GCA_964586175.1 uncultured Microthrixaceae bacterium
TCATCAACCCGGACAGCATGCGGCCGACCCGTGAAGACGGTGCCGTGGAACCCAATCCGGGCATTATGCGGCCGATCTGGAAGGACGATCGTCCTGTCGACAACTCGGACAGTGTGCGGCCGACCCGTGAAGACGGTGCCGTGGAACTCAATCCGGACATTATGCGGCCGATCTGGCAGGACGATCGTCCTGTCGACAACTCGGACAGTGTGCGGCCCGTTGAGGGGGATCAGGTGTCGATCGAACCTAACCCGAGCCCCGCTCCTCGGGACATCGTGCTGGTCGTCAACCCGGACAGCATGCGGCCGACCCGTGAAGACGGTGCGGCGGTGATCAACCCGGACAGCATGCGGCCGACCCGGGAGCAGCGCGCCAGCTGAGAATCCGCGTCGAGACTGTCAGATCCATGGCCACTGGGACTCTTCGTGTCGTGAACAACAGCACGACACGAGGAGTCCCAGCATGACGTTCCGCACCCGAGCCCTGGCCGGCACACTCGCCGCAACCATGGCCATCACCGGCCTGGCCGCTCCGGCGGCTTCGGCGACCGCCCCCCCGCCGCCCGACGCTGGGTTCATCGATGTCGGCGATCCCGGCGTCATCATCCCCCTGGTGGTTCAGATACTCAAAGACCAGGGCTTCACGCTGAAAGGCGAGAATTCGGCTCTGGTCGTCGTGGTCGCCGTGGCCGGCGCGGATCGAGACGAAGCCCCGGCCCCTCCGCCGACGGTGACCTTCCCGCCGACGGTGACCTTCCCTCCGTCAGTGACCTTCCCGCCGGCGCCGAGCACCACGGTCCCGATCCCGCCAGGAGTCATCGGCCCGGCCCCTGGGCTGCTCCCCGACATGGAGACCCTGCTCCCCGACATGGAGACCCTGCTCCCCGACATGGAGACGGTCATCATCCTGGGCCAGCCACCCAAGGTCACCGACTTCGAGGATCGTCTCATCCCCGACATGGAGACCCTGCTCCCCGACATGGAGACCCTGCAGCCCGACCATCACCCGCATGTGGTCGTCGGAGAGAGCCCCAAGGACGGGTCACCCGGTGGTGACTGCCAGGAACCCACCCACGAGGTTCCCCACGGGACCCCGGACGGGCCGAACGGCGAGCCGGCCTGAACCCAGATCAGCGGGAACGACGGCGTCGCCGGCGGGCGGCGCCGTCACCCGCGCCCGGGTTCGAGGACGCGGCGACCGGCGGGTCCACGTCGGGGACCGGCCGGCGTCCGTCCAGAACGTCGCTGATGTAGGCGATGTGCTCCGGCGTACTGCCACAGCAGGCGCCGATGATCCCGACCCCGGCTTGTCTCACCCGATGGGCGTAGGCGGCCAGCACCTCCGGGGTGCCGTCGTAGCTCAACTCGGCACCCCTCCAGACCGGAATCCCGGCGTTGGCCTTGGCGACGACGGGAATGTTCCCGTTGACGGCACGGATCTGGGCCGCGGCAGCCTCGGTGTCGACCAGGCTGGCTCCGCAGTTGGCACCCATGGCGGCCACCCCCAGGTCGGCGAGGCGCTCGCCCATCTCGGTGCCCGTGACCCCCATCATGGTGCGGCCCGCGGTGTCGTAGCTCATGGTGACGACGATGGGCAGATCAGTCGCACTTCGCGCACCGCGTATCCCGGCCTCGACGGCATTGAGGGCGCTGAGGGTCTCGAACCACAACAGGTCGACCCCGCCGTCGGCCAGCCCGGCGGCCTGCTCGGCGAACCCGTCGGCCGCCTCGTCGGGGTCGAGGACACCGAGGGGGGACAGCAGCTCGCCGGTCGGGCCCATCGAACCGGCCACCAGGACGATGCGGTCGACCGAGTCGGCTGCCATCCGGGCGTTGGCCGCCGCGGCGACGTTCAGTTCGTGGACACGGTCCTGGAGGTCGTGGAGCTTCAGCCGGAACCGGTTGCCTCCGAAGGTGTTGGTGAGCACCACGTCGGATCCGGCGTCGACGTACGAGCGGTGGATGGCCTGGATGCGGTCGGGGTGGTCGGTGTTCCAGCCTTCTGGCGGATCACCGGCGGTCAGTCCGGCAGCGAACAACTGCGTACCCATCGCTCCATCGAGCACGACATGGCCCTTCTCGGCCAGCAGTTGAGCGAGTGCGTCCACGGTGGCGAACCTAGTCGTAGTCAACCGGCCGGTCCCAGGCCGAAAGAAGTGATCGAAAGCCCGTCCCCCGATCACTGATGGGGGCAGGTGTAGCGGGTGGGATCCATGTCGGCGTACTCGAAGATGTTGGGCGCCCGGTCGTACTCGTCCTCCCAGATGTCGAGCACCTCCCGATAGGAGGCGATGACCACCGTCCCCGAGGCGGCCAGGTCGGCGGCCTCGGCCATCCACTCCAGGACCTGTTCGTGGCGGGTGGCGTCGAACATCACGCTCGACGGAATGGCCAGGGTCGCCGTGTACATCCGACCGCTGGGGGCGTCGCCGTCGGCGATCATGGCCGCCAGGGCAGCTGCGTAGTGCACGGTGCTCTCGAAGTCGCAGTTCTGGCCACCCGACCAGTTTGAGTGCTGGAGGCCCGAGCCGATGTAGGGAAGGGGCTGCTCGGCGTCGTGGCGGAGGAACCCCTCCGCGGTGGCTGCCGCGGGATGCCAGACGCCGGAAGTGTCGTCGTCGCGGGAGAAGTCGCCGCGGTGGTGCCGGCGGTGGACGGCCATGGTGAGCAGGTCGGGTTCCCACCGGTGGTTGGGGAACAGGCGTCCGGTGTCCCCGGCGCCGAGGCGGGCCAACTGGTCGGGGTCGTTCCAGACGACGCCGCCCACCGTGTCGGTGACCTGGTCGACCACCCCGCTGAGCCCCTTGTGCACGTCGGCGTAATTGTCGGGGCTGTCTGACTCGTCTTCCCAGGCCCCCTCCTGGTGAGGGTCGATCTCGAAGCCGTGGTGGTCGACCAGGTACTGCAGGATGTTCTCTCCGCCGGTGGTCGACCGCTCGGCGTCGGTTTCGCAGTCGACCATGCCGGTGACGAACGGCAGGTCGATCTGGAGGTTGAACGTGTCGGTGTAGGGAGCGATTGCGACGGCCCACGCCAACAGTTGTTCGCGATGGTCCGACCACGCCGGACATCGGGTGAGCATCTCGCCGTCCTCGATGTGGCCGACGAACGTCAGGTACACGGGGGTCGGTGCATCGGGGGTCGTGGTGGACGGGCTGGTGGCCGTCGAGGCACAGCCGGCGGCCAGGAGGGCGGCGAACGCCGCAACTGACGCGACCTGTCGCACGTCAGGCCTCCAGCACCGTCACGGTGCCGGCGGTGCCGTCGACTTCGATCAGGGCACCGTCGGGGATCCGGTCGGTGGCACCTTCGAGGGCGACGACGCATGGGATGGCCAGTTCACGGGACACGATGACCGCGTGGCTCATGAGGGCGCCGACGTTGACGACGACCGCGGCGGCCGGCAGGAATAGGGGCGTCCAGGCCGGGTCGGTCAGCGGGGCCACGAGCACGTCGTCGGGCCCGAAGTCGGCGGTGTCGGACGGGTCCATGACGATGCGGGCCCGGCCCCGAGCCACACCGGGACTTCCGGCGTCGCCGGTCAGCACGTCGCCGGGACCGGCGGAGGCTGCCACGCTCCGGGCTGCCTGGTCGGCCTCGAGGTCCTCGAGGGTCGGGACCTCCTCCTGGCCGGAGATGAAGAACCGGGGCTCGATGGCCGAGTACCGGGCGAACAGGGCGGCCCGCTCGTCGATCGTGTCGCGCATGGTCGCCGGATCGTGGAGGTACGCCGGGAGCTCGTCGTAGGGGTCGAGGAGGGCGACGTGGGTGGGGTCGGGGTCGCCGCCGGCATCGGCGGCCCGTCGCACCAACTCCCGGAAGACCTGTTTGGTGGGCAGCATGATCCGGACGGCCCGGTCCCTGGTCGCCTCGCGCGCTCGGGACCAGTGGGGCATGGCCCGGAGCGCCTTGTCGAAGTTGCGGCGGTCCATGCCCTTCACGTGGGGTCGGACGACGGCCACCGCGTCGGTCCGTCGGGCATCGTCGCCGGCCAGACGATCGGCGGGGGACAGGTCCCGGTCGGCCAGACGCATTCGGTCGATGGCGACGAGGGCCAACTCGGGGGTGTTGTCCCAGGTGCGGGCCGACAGTTCCCAGTCGTTGGGTCCCCGGTGACCGTGCTCGTCGATGAAGGCCCGGAACGCCTGCAGGAAGCCGCCGGCCGCCGGCTCGTCGGCCAGACGGTCGAGCAACCCACCGACGCCGTCGTCGAAGGCGGCCGTGACCGCTGGTTCGGCGGTCACCATACGGGCGATGGCGTACAGGTCCCGGGCGTAGCGCGCCGACTGGACGTCGCCGGCCGCCCCGACGAGATGGGTGACCAGGCCGGGCTGTTCCGCGGCGGCGCTGGCGTCGGCGAGGAGTCCCGAGACGATGGCGCAGATCGCCGTCGACCGCATGTGGTTCCCGAACAGCGGACGGAAGGCGTCCGGAAAGGCGTGGAGGTGGTCCAGCAGATCGGCCGTCGGTGCATCGAGGGGTGGTCGGGAGGCCTCGAATGCGGCGGCCCGGTCCCAACTGTCGGCGACCATGTCGGGGGGGCCGTCGGCCTTGAGGGCGCCCAGCACCGTCTTGAGGATGAGGAGCGACGACCGCACGTTCTTGTCGCCCCTACGGGGCTCGTAGGGAGGGGGGTCGCCCTCACCGAAGAAGGCCACGTCGATGGCCGCGGCCGACGAGCCCGGAGCCCGGACGCCCATCATCCGTAGATAGGACAGGTTGAGATAGGTGTAGCCGCCGTAGAGCCCGATGATGGTGGGGTCGTCGGATGCGAAGTCGCCGGACTGCATGATGCCGAGTTCGGCGTAGGCGTCGCGCCAGGCCCGCTCGGCGGGGACCACCCCCAGGCGGTAGCCCAGGTTGGTCACCACCTCGGGGAAGACCTCGCCCACGTTGCCCCGTGTGTTGACGGGCCAGCGGTCGTCGATCCGGCCTTCGATGATCCAGCGTGTCCCCATCGGTTCCCCCTGTCGGCTCCTCACGGGAACCTAACGCCCGACCGGCGCTTCTTCGGGATCGAAGATGTCAGATCGGGGGCTGCCGGGCGTCAGTCGGGTGTCAACCCACAACCTGGAGGTCCATCCACCATGAGCAAGCCACGCAAGTTCCTGATCGCCGCGTTCGCCGGCGCCACCCTGGTCGCCAGCATGGCCACCCCTGCCTATGCAGGGCGGACACCCGGCGTGTTCGACACGAGCGCGCCGACGACCACCCCGCAGACCGATGGGGGCAAGATCGTCGCCCAGCCCAAGAGCAACGGCACGGTCGTCGTCACCACCTACGACAAGGACGGCAACGAGACCGACTCGACCACCGTCACCCCGGGGAAGGCCCCCGACAACGGTGTGCACGGCGGGGACTGCCCCGACAAGCCCAACGTCTGGTGCTGATCCCGCGTTGACCGGCCGCCGGCAGGCGGTCGATCACCCCTTGTGGTCGGCCGGCCACGGCGCGACAATGGGCCCAGCCGGAAGGTCGGGCGTGCGTGCTCGACGGAAACTCGGGTGGCGCCAGTAGGGGCCCTCCGGCTCGGGGGGTCGGCGCACGGCCGACGTTCCGGAATGCACCCGTCTCAAGTTGGAGGCGGGTGCCTTCGCGTGGCGGCACGGCGGCGACTACCGTCGGGGTGTGCCGTGGTTCGCTCCTGACTCCTTCCCTCGTCCGGTCGACCGTCCCATCCTCGACGCCTTCGACGCGGTGTGGGACGGGTTGGGTCGGCCGGGCACCTGGTGGACGGCCGCCGAACGGCTGGGCATCGTCGACGCGACCCGACGGGCCGAACCCCGGGGGATCGGCGTGGAGGCCATCGACCTCACGACCCTCGATCCGGCACCGGCCGGCGGGGCCCTGTCGCCGCTCGTCCACGAGGTCGTCTATCGGGTCGCCGTGGATGCCGGCCGCATCACCGCGGACTGGGCTGCCACCGCCGTCGACCTGCTGGGTCCCGGTCCGTACACGGAGCTGGTGGCCCTGGTGGTCCAGACGGTGCCCGTCGACCGACTCTGCGCCCTGCTCGGTCGGGGCCTGGCGCCGTTGCCGCCGCCCCAGCCGGGTGATCCGACGCGCCAGGTGCCGGAGGGCATGGGGGAGGGTGGGGCCTTCGTGCCGTGGCTGGTCGACGGCTGGGACGGACCCAACGTGGCCCGAGCCCTGTCGTACGTGCCGGCCGACAACGCCCGGCGGCTCCAGGTCGTCATCACCATGTACAGCGGTGGTTCCAGGTTCGACGAGATGGTGTGGGAGCACCGGGCGCTCAGCCGCCCCCAGATCGAACTGGTGGCCGCCCGCACCTCGGCCGTCAACGAGTGCTTCTATTGAACGAGTGCCCACGTGATGCTGCTCCGTGCGAGCAGCAGCGCCCTCGGCGAGGATGCGGACCTGCGCGGTGCGGTGGGCGATCCGGCGTCCGGCGTGCCCCACGGTGATCTCTTGGTCGCCTACGCCGAGGCGGCCAACCGGGATCCGGCGGCGGCCCGGGCGCTCGACGCGGAGATGATCGCCGCGGTGGGTGAGGCCGGGCTGGTCGACGCCGCGGTCACCGTGGCCGTGTTCAACGGGCTGGTGCGGTCGGCCGACGGCATCGGTATTCCGCTCGACGAGGTGATGTTCCGGGCCACCGGTGACGCCCGGGCCGCTCTCGGCATCGACGACTTCGCCGGCGCCGGGAACTCGCAGGCCGGCTGAGGGTCAGGACACCGACAGGACCGGGTCGCCCCATACGCCGACGTCGGGCTGGACGCCGAGCCCGGGGCCGGACGGCACGTCGATCCAGCCGTCGGTGATCCTCACGGGGGCCGCCGGGTCGTAGAAGCCCTCGACGTAGGGCTGGGAGATCCACGCCCCCTCCAGTTGGATCGCTTCGCAGGTGGCCGCCATGTGCACGCTGGCCGCCCACACCAGGTCACCACCCCAGGTGTCCTCCATCGAATGGGGCCGGCGGTGGGCGGCACACACGTCGCGGATGGTCCGCATGGCGGTCAGCCCGCCGACCCGGGAGACCTTGAGGCCGAACCCGTCGGCCACCCCGTCGTGGATGGCCGTGGTGACGGCCTGCACGTCGGTGGCCGACTCGTCCACGAACATGGGGTGGCAGAGTCGGCCGGCCAGCGACCGCAGCTCCTGGTACGAGTTGCACGGCTGCTCGAACGCCAAGGGGATGTCGCGGCATGCCTGGGAGATCTGGATCGCTTCGTGGACCTGGAGGCCACGGTTGGCGTCGGCGACCAGCGGCACGCCGGGTCGCATGACGGCGGCGACGGCCCGGATCACCGCCACTTCTTCGTCGATCGACCGACCACCGATCTTCACCTGGAGCCGGGGGTAGCCGGCCTCCTGGAGGCGTACCGCGGTGGCCGCCGAGGTGTCGGGGTCAGCGATCCCGACCACGTGGTAGGAGGGCACCCGTTCGTGGACCGCTCCTCCCAACAGGTCGCAGACCCGGGCGCCGTGGATCTTGCCGGCGATGTCCCAGCAGGCCACGTCGATGGCTGCCTTGGCGTACCGGTGGCCAAGCAGGTGGGCGTCCATGGTGGCGTTGACCAGCCTGTGGTGGGTCGGGTTGACGCCGATCATGTGGGGTGCCAGCTCGGCGATGGCGGCCCGGGCACCGAGGGCGTGCTGGGGCTGATAGGTGGTGCCGAGTGGACAGGTCTCTCCGAAGCCCACTGTGCCGTCGTCGGTGACGAGCATGACGATGGTCGAGTCGAGGTGCCAGACGTCCTGGGCGGCCATGCGGTACGGAGGGTCCAGCACCGGTAGGTCGTGTTGGAAGACGTGGATCTCCGTGATCTTCATGCCGGTGCTCCGCGGGATGGGTGGCCCCTCATGGTGTCAGGCAGCCGTGGATGAAGCGGCGGCAGGCGGTCACCGCGTCCTTGGGCTCGGCCCGGTCCTTCTCGGTGGCGAGGCTGGCCCACAGGCCGTCGAGTAGGGCGGTCAGCCCGAACGCCGCACCGTCAGCGTCGACGGTCACCCCACGGTCGGCGGCGGCCTGGGCGAACAGGGGCGTGAAGATCTCCCGGAGGGCGCGACCGTTGGCCTCGATGGCCTTGGCGAAGCGGGGCCGCGAACGGCTGGCATTGGTGAACGCCTGCCAGGCCGCCATGTCGTCGAGGTTGTAGATCGGCTGGGTGAAGGTCGAGGTGGCCAGGGCGACCAGCCGCTCTTCGGCCGTGCGGGAGGTGTCGTCGGCGATCGCCTGCTTGATCTCGACGGACCGGTCGGTGCAGGTGACGCACGCTTCGACCAGCAGGTCCTCTTTGCCGTCGAAGTAGTGGCTGATGAGGCCCCGGGAGACGCCGGCGTGCTCGCAGATGACGTCGACGGTGGCGCCGTCGAGGTCGTGCCAGGCGACGGCGTGCAGGGCGCCGGCGATGAGCGAGCGCCGGCGGTGTTCCCGGTTTTCGTCCCGGGTGCGGATCGGTTCAGTGTCGAGCGACGTGCGCATGGTCGGCCTCGGGACCCCAGGTCCGGCAGCGGTGCGGAGGGGAGCGGTTGCGCCGCGCACACTAGCCATCGTGTTGGACGAGGGTCCAGTGGCCGGGCGGGCAGCGCCTGGTCCCTGAACGCGACGAAGCCCCGACCAGTGGTCGGGGCTTCGAGGTGTCCGCCCGCAGACGGGCGGGGTGATTCGGGGTCAGACCTTGCGGACCTCGAGGGCCTCTGGGCCCTTCCGGCCGGGGCCGACCTCGAATTCGACGGCTTGACCCTCGTCGAGGCTGCGGTAACCCGAACCCTCGATGTTGGAGTAGTGGACGAAGACGTCGTCGGCGCCCTCGACGGAGATGAATCCGTAACCCTTTTCGGCGTTGAAGAACTTGACAGTGCCGCGCGGCATGGCATTCGCTTTCTTTGATGTGTTGAGAACCGAGCCGTACTCGACACGGTGGGTGGAGTCTACGCGGGGTTGGCCCGAGAACCGGTCATGCGAATTGCGTCGATGATCGACCTTGTCGGCACCGGGCTGGAGGTGGGCCCGGCGGGCTTTGCGGTTTGGACCCTGCTCCCGCCGCTGCTTCTTGCGTTCGGCCGGCCGCACCTTGGTGGCGACGGGACCGGACCGGTCGTCGGCGCTGGTCCAGCGTTCGCCGTGCTTGCGCCGGGACCGGGCCGACCGTTCCGTGGTCGGCTGCTCAGCGCCACGGTGGCTGGTGGGGGCCGTGGCGGGCGCGGTGCGCGGAGCCAGTTCGGCTAGGGCCGGGGCGTTCGGGTCGATCAGGGGCACGTCGAGGCCGACCTCCCGCTGGAGGCGGCGGGTGTCGCGGACCTGGTTGGGCATCACGAGCGACACGACGACACCTTCGCTACCGGCCCGGGCGGTACGCCCCGACCGGTGCACGTAGGCCTTGTGGTCCTCGGGTGGGTCGTAGTGGATGACCGACGCCACACCGTCCACGTGGATGCCCCGTGCGGCGACGTCGGTGGCGACGAGGGCGTGGACCCGACCGTTGGCGAAGTCGGCGAGAGCCCGGGTGCGTTGGCCCTGGCTGCGGCCGCCGTGGATGGTCGCCGCGTTGATGCCGTTCTGGCCGAGCCGCTTGGCGAGGCGGTCGGAGCCGTGGCGGGTGCGGCAGAACACGATGGCCGGCCAGGCCGCGCCGATGGCGTCGGCGGTGACCTCGGTGCGTTCGTTCTGGCTCGTGGTCCAGAAGACGTGGTGGGCGGTGGTGATGTCGGGGGTCTCGTCGCCGACCTCGTGGTGGGCGGGGTCGGTCTGGTGGTCGCGGGTCAGCTTGGCCACGTCGCCGTCGAGGGTGGCCGAGAACAGCACGGTCTGGCGGACGGTTGCGGTCAGGTCGAGGAGGCGCAACACGGCGGGCATGAAGCCCATGTCGGCCATTCGGTCGGCCTCGTCGAGGACCACCTGGTCGACGTCGGCCAGGTGGACGTGACCCTGGTTGATCAGGTCCTCGAGACGGCCGGGGCAGGCGACCAGGATGTCGATGCCCCGCCCGAGGGCCTGGATCTGGGCCCCGTAGCCGACGCCGCCGTAGACGACGCCGATGCGGACCGGACCGGCGAACGAGCGGAGTTCCACGGCGATCTGTTCGGCCAGTTCCCGGGTGGGGGCCAGCACCAGGGCACGGGGTCGGCGGCGCTCGGCCCGGTCGACGGTGGCGACGAGCGGGATGCCGAAGGCGAGCGTCTTGCCGGAGCCGGTGGGGGCCCGGCCACAGACGTCGCGGCCGGCGAGCGCGTCGACGATGGTGGCGGCCTGGATCTCGAAGGGTTCGTGGATGCCGCGGTCGGCGAGGGCGTCGCAGATCTGCTGCGGCACGCCGAGGTCGGCGAAGGTGGTGCTCATGGTGCTCCTGGCCGCGCGCGTCGGCGGCTCTGGTTGGTGGGTGGTCCGGTGTGTCACCGGTGTCCGGGGTGCTTCCCGTCGGTTCACGAGAAGCGGCAGATTGACCCGTTCGCGAACCCACCGGTCAGGGGCGACCGGCGCAGCGACAAGGGTAGCGGGCTGCGGGTCGTTCCGGACGGGGTGTGGCCGGTGGCACGCATCCCGGAGGCGCGGGTAGGTTCCGGCTGTGCCGATCCGTCTCCGCCAGGTGGCTGTCGTGGCCGCCGACCTGGCTGCTGTCGAAGCGAACGTCGAGGCGCACCTGGGGTTGTCGAGATGCTTCCGGGATCCGGGGGTCGGGTTCTTCGGCCTGGACAATGCCCTCTACCCGGTGGGCCACCAGCTGCTCGAAGTGGTGGCGCCGATCCGGGACGGGACGACGGCCGGCCGGCTTCTCGACAAGCGGGGCGGTGACGGCGGCTACATGGTGCTGGTGCAGGTCGACGACCTGACGGCCGTGCGGTCGCGTCTCGAGCGGCTTGGGGTGCGGATCGTCCACGAAGCCGCGTCCCCGGGGGTCACCGGGTTGCATGTGCATCCCCGCGACATCGGCGGGGCGATCGTCTCCATCGACCAGACCGACGAGTGGGACGAATGGCCGTGGGCGGGACCCGAGTGGCGGCCCCACATCCGGACCGAGGTGGTGTCGGCCATCACCGCCGTCGAGATCCAGGCCGATGATCCGGAGAGCATGGCTGCCCGGTGGGCCGAGGTGCTGGCCCGGCAGGCCGACGGACCGGTGCTGCGACTCGACGAGGGGGAGATCCGATTCGTGCCGGCAGCCGACGGGAGAGGCGAAGGGGTCGCCGGCATCGAATTCCGGGCTGCAGTGGACGCCGAACTGGACGTCTGCGGTGTCCGTTGCATTCTGCGAGCCGACTGAGTTCTCCTGCGCCGGTCCGGCGTTCCGACGCTTCTACACTGCCGCGCGTGCCCAAGCCGTTGACCCGCCTCCAGGGGTTTCTCGTCGTTCTCGCTGCCGGAACCATGTTCAGTTTCGGACCGCTCACGTTCCGTGCCGTGGTGGAGGCCGACGAGTGGCAGTACCTGTTCCATCGGGCTTTCTGGACCGGGGTGATCGCTGCACTGGTGATCGGTTGCCGCGGGCGGAACCCGCTGGCCGCGGTCCGCGCCTCGGGTCGCCGCCAGCAGCTGGCCGGTGTCTTGTTGGGCGCCATGTTCGGCTTGTTCGTCGTGGCGTTGAGCCGCGCTACGGCCGCGTTCGTTCTGCTGTTGCAGTGCACGAGCCCGTTCTACGCAGCGTTGCTGGCCCGGGTGTTCCTCGGGGAGCGGGTAGGGCGCCGCACGATCGTCGCCATGGTCGTGGCGGCCGCCGGCATCGTGACCATGGTGGGTGGCAACATCGGCAGCAGCGACCCGGTGGGGATCGTCCTGGCGCTCCTGTTGCCGGTGTGCCTTGGGACGTACACGACGCTGGTTCGGAGTGCGCCGGCGGACGATCCCGGTGCACCGACCGTGGTGGCGGGATTCTTCGCGGCGACGGTGGCGGGCATCGTGTCGCTGGCCGGTCCGGGACTCGACCTGCCGATCCGGGATGTGGCGATGGGTTTCATCGGGGGTGGTGTGCTGCTGGGGTTGGGTGTCCCGTTGTTCAACTACGCCCACCGGTTTGTTCCCGTCGCTGAAGTCAATCTGCTGCTGGTGACCGAAATTGTTCTGGCGCCGGTGTGGTTGTGGATCTGGCCCGGTGAACGTCCGACGGTTACGACGCTGATCGGTGGCGGCATCACCCTGGCTGCGGTGACGTGGCTGACCGTTTCGACGGCACGACGCGGAGGGATGGTGCGGGCCCCGCTGCGGGTGGGACTCCACGCCGGTGCGACCCCCGGTTACTGGCGTTTCGTTCGACGTCCGTCCGGCTCGTCGGACAGCCCGTAGGTTCGGCGGCGTGGGCAACTCCGCTGGTTCACCAAAGCCGCTGTTCCGCGGGGTCGTCCACCGGTCGGCGTTCGTGGCGTCGTTGACGCTTGCGCCCATCATGATCGTGACGGCACCCGGGGTCGGTCCCCGGTTCGTGACCGCCCTGTACGCGGCGTCCATCGTGGCCCTGTTCGGTGTGTCGGCGCTGTACCACCGGGTTCAGTGGGGACCGACTGGACAGCGGGTGATGCAGCGCCTCGACCACGTCACGATCTTCCTGGCCATCGCCGGCACCTACACGCCGGTGGCGGCGTTCGCCCTGTCGCCGTGGGCGGCCCGCCTGGTGCTTCTGCTGGTGTGGGGAGGGGCGGTGGTCGGTGTGTGGCTCCGCCTCCGGTTCACCGAGGCGCCAACCCCGGTGGTTGCCCTGCCGTATCTGGTGGTCGGCTGGTGTCTGCTGCCGGTGGTGGCCGACGCCTGGCACCACCTCGGTGTGGCCGGATTCGTTCTGTACCTGGTGGGCGGTCTGCTGTACACGGTGGGGGCGATGGTGTTCGCCTTCCGGCGCCCGGACCCGTGGCCGGCGACGTTCGGATTCCACGAGGTGTTCCACGTGCTGACGGTCGCCGCGGCGGCTCTCCACTACGTGGCGTTCGCTGTGGTGGTGTTGCCGAAGGCGGGCTGAATGGTCAGGCGGCCATCGGCGGTTCGATGGACGGATCGTGGCCGTGGTCGGGTCCGGGGCAGTCGCCGAGGTGCGGCGTGCAGGTGATGGGCGAGCCGTCGGGCGTGAAGCGGGTCACCGTGCCGTCGGCGTGGCGGATCTCCCGGTGGACGTCGCCGGACGGGTCGACGTAGACGGCCTCGCCGGTTGAGGGGTCGAACGTGGCTACGCCGCCGTCGCAGTCGGTGTGGACGATGGTGCCGTCGGATTCGACGGTTTCAGTCCAGGCACAGCCCTGCGGGTCGACGCCGTGGCGTTCGATGTCTGAGCCCAGGCCATCAGGTGGTGGCCCCGGTGGGAGTTCAAAGTCCCTGGTGGTGCCGTCGGGCTCGGTGATGGTGCCCCGTCCGGTGGCGGGGTCGACGCGGATCGTGGCGCCGAACGGGTCGTCGAAGACGCAGATGCCGTCCTCGACGGTGCCTTCGACCGGGCAGCCGTCGGGGCCGCCGGGGGGCGCATCCTGCATGCGGAACGTTTCGACGTGTCCGGTGTCGTAGTGGGTGAAGGTGCCTTCGCCGGATGCCAGGTCGAAGGTAATGCTGTTGCCTCCCGGATCGGTGAAGCTGCAGGTGCCTGCTGCTTCGTCGACGGTGCCGTCAGGCGGGCAGCCCGGTGGAATCCACACGCCCGGTGGCGGGTCGCATTTCTGGTCGGGTCCGCAGTCCGGTGGGGGTGGGCAGTTCTCCCAGGTGGGGCAGTGGGGTGGGCAGTCGGCGTTCTGGCATGGCTCGGGGCAGTCGTGGCCGTCGGTTCCTTCGGTGCCTGGTTCGCAGGGGGGC
>CAZPGL010000029.1:13825-25202 GCA_964586175.1 uncultured Microthrixaceae bacterium
GGGCAGTCGTGGCCGTCGGTTCCTTCGGTGCCTGGTTCGCAGGGGGGCATCTCGCCGGGCGGGATGCAGGCCTCGCCGTCCGGGCAGTCGGGGGGTGGTGGGGTGGGAGGTGGTGATGTCGTGCCGGCGGGCTGGTCGCTGCTCGCGACGACGACCGCCATGTCGACACCTGATCCGTCGAACACCTGGGCGGCCGCAGCGGCCGGAATGAGGGCGCTCCCGACCAGCGCCACCAACAACAGGGCCCGCCGGGGCCGTCGACTCTGCTTCGCCATTCTTCGTACCTCCCGCTCGAGGCCGATCGACGATCAGCCTCAGCGGTGACGGTACTGGACGTCGGGACGGATGTCCGGTCGCCCCCGTTCAGTGGTTCAGGCTTCGCCTTCGGCCCGCTGGCCGACGAAGTAGCCGACGCCGAAGTCGGGCGTCGTGAAGGTGACCTCGCAGCCGTCGGGGAAGTAGAAGAGGTGCCCTTTGGTGCCGACCACCGTCTCGCCGGTGCAGTCGGTGATGTGCAATTCGCCGTCCACGATCAGTTTCATCTCGTGGTACGTGTAGGTGTAGGTCATCGACTCGCCTGCTTCGAGGCGGAACAGCCCGGCGGTGATGGCCTTGTCCGGATCCTCGGAGATGGCGAAGTCGTCGAGGAAGGCGTTGGCGGCGAACTCGTCCATCGGGGTGAGGTTCGAGGCGCTGATCTGGCCCTTGTGCTGCATGGGGGTCATGGGGTGCCTTTCGGGGGTCACGGCGACACACCAGCGCATCGGGCTGGTGTCGTCGGGCACCCTAGAACACCCGCGCGAGTGGTACAACCACTACCCAGGCGGGTGATTCTCAGTCGAAGGAGGAGAGGGGGATGTCGCAGGCGTCCAGGATCTCGAAGAACACCATGAGGATGCCCATGTCGGGATCGTCTTCATCGGCGGCCGCCAAGCCGATCAAGAGGTCTGGGTCGTTGAGCAGCGCGTCGGCCAGACATTGGGCGTCGTCGTCGGACAGGTTCGAGTCTTCCCGCATGCCCTCGACCATCGCGTCGGCCATCGCATCGGGGGCGCAGCCGATCCCCAGTTCGAAAAATGCTGTCACCAGGTCGGGCGGAAGGTCATCGATTTCGTCGCCGGCGAGGATCGCCGTGGCCATCGTCGAGTTGGCGGCGACGGCCCGGACGAGGCACAACTGCTCGTCGGTCGAGAGCGACCCACTGAAATCGGTGTCGTCGTTCAGACCGTCGAGGAGCTGTTGTTCGGTGTCGGAGAGGCCACTGCCACCGTCCCCGGAGCCGCAGGCTCCGGCCACCAGGACGAACGAGAACATGAGGGAGAAGAGTTTCCGCGTAGTCATGGCCGGGCACCGTAGCCGGTGAGGTTCGGTACGTCAGAGATGGGAGGCGAGGAACGCCAGCAGGTCCGGCCAGTAGGGGGGCCGGACCTCGCTGAATAGCTGGTGGCCGTCGTCGCCGTACGGCGGGTAGACGACCAGGCGCACATCCTTACCGGCTGTAGTGAGCGCAGCCTCGACGTCGCCGGCGATGGCGACGTGGTCGGCCTGTATGAGGTCGTTTTCGGCGACGAGCACCAGCACCGGGTCGTCGACCGGGGTGACGTCCTCCAGGGTCTCCTCCATGGTGTCGACACCGTGGGCCGGGGCCATGAGGGCCGCGGCGTGGACGTCGCCGGCCCGTTTGACCGCCATTTGGAGGGTCAGCAGGCCCCCGCGGGAGAACCCGATGATGCCGACCCGGCCGGGGTCGAGGTCGGGGTGGGCGAGCAGGGTGTCGAGACCGGTGAGGGCGTCGACGAGCTGGAGCCCCATGTTGTCCTCGGCCCGCCGGTGCTGGGCGTGGGCCAGGTAGCCGGCCTCGGCCAGCGCCTCACAGGTGCCCTGCAGGTCACCGCCGACTGCTCCTCGGCGGCCGCCGTGACTGTAGGCCACGCCGGGGAACGGTCCTGGGCCCCCGGGGCGGCAGGTGAAGGAGCCGTCGGTCTGGGCGTCGACGGTGAGCGTGTCGGGGGCCGTCGTCGGTGCCGTGGTGGCCGTGGTGGCTGGCACCGTGGATGCCGGGGCCGCAGCGGTGGTGGAGGGGGCCGGCGCGGTGGTCGGGGAGGGAACCGTCGTGGCCGGCCCAGCGTCGCGTCCGGTGCCGCACGCTGCGACGAGCAGCATCAACACCCCGGTCACGCCGACGACGCGTCCCATGGGGTGAACCTACTGGACTGCGGCCCCGGCGGCCGGGGCGTCAGCCGACCGAACAGGCCATGTCGGCGCCGCAACACATCGGCGACTTGATCTTGCCGTGGTCGTTGGGACAGCGGCTGATCTGGACGGTGGATCCGTCGTCTTTGGCGAGGGTGTCGTTCACCAGCGGGGCGTCACAGGCCCCGCAGGTGGCGTTGACCGACATGCCGCACGACGGACACGAGTAGGTGGCCATGGAGGTTTCCGTTCGATGGGGTTGGACCGGGTTCCCCGCCGCAGGGTTCAGACGTCGGGGTGCCCGTCAAGGTAGGTGATCTCGAGGTCGCCGGCCATGATCGGACCCAACTGTTCCAGCATGCCGGTTTCAACCCGCCAGGCCAGGTAGGCCTCGTGGTTGGCCCGGGTGGCGAACTTCTCCCACAGCACGATCGTGTCCGCGTTGTCGTTGTCGGTGTACACCTCGATGGACTCGCAGCCTTCGAAGGCCCTGGTGTCGGCCAGCGCGGTGCGCAGCGTGTCGATCAGGGCAGCACCCATTCCTTCTGTCATGGGGAACCGGGCGATGACGCTCGTGGACATGATGTCCGCCTTTCAGTCTGGGCCGCATCCTTGCCGTGCGGCCGGAGGACACTGTCCCGTGTCACGCGGGGGGTGTCAAGGTGGGCGGTGACGACGGCAGGTGTTGGTCGTGTCCGCGTGATCGCGGGTTTGGGCGGGCGGCACGGCAGCCCAACGGGATTCGACGGCTGGCGAGTGGCCCCGACGGTGGTGACAAAACTGTCCTCGGCCGGCGATCCGTCCGTCTTGACCCCGTACACGACGACGGGGGAGGAACCCATCATGGAAACAGCACATCTGGCCCGAGCGATCAACCAGGACCGCTACCAGGTCCGGCGGCCGGCGATCACCCCGAGGCGGACGGGTGCTCTGACCCGGGTGTCCTGCCATCCGCTGGTGGCCGCGCTGAGCCTCGGCGGCGTCGCCGCGGTGGCCCGGGCCGTGGCCTAGAGGCTCACCGCCGCCAACCTGTCAGATCTCGGCGGCTGCCGATTTTGGTCGATGTCGACCCCGACACCGACAACACCAAGGAGCACCCGCCGAAACAGGCACCATCCGCAAGACCCTCCTGACCGCCGCAGCCGCCCTGGCTCTCACGGTCGGCCTGGTGACCCCGGCCTCGGCCCCATCGGATCGGGCCACGGTCGCGCCCGGGCCCGTTGATGGCGTCGACGGCGGGCCTGCTAGGCAGGGCACCCCGGTAGCGAGCCCCGGAGGTCCACGCCCATGCAGTCGCCACAGGTCAGCGCGCTGGTCTCGCTGGATGGCGCCACCGCGGTGGTCACCGGCGGTGGAGGCGGTATCGGCGGCGCCACCTCCCGGCTGTTGGCGTCGGCCGGAGCCCACGTGGTGCTCAACGAACTTGACGCCGACCGGGCGGCGGTGACGGTAGCCGACATCGAGGCGGCCGGCGGGACGGCCACCGCGGTGGTTGGTGACGTCCGAGAGGCCGGCGTGGTGGCTGAGGTGCACGACGTGGCGACCGACGTGGCCGGCGGGGCGATCGACGTGCTGGTCAACAACGTCGGCGATTACCGGCCCAATGGGAGGTTCGTCGACACCGACGACGAGCAGTGGTCGGCCCAGTACGAGATCCAACTCCGGCACGTGTTCCGCTGCACCCGGGCGTTCCTGCCGGCCATGCAGGAACGGGGGCGTGGCAGCATCGTGAACGTGTCGACGGTGGAGGCCTTCCGGGGAATTCCGGTCAACACCGCCTACTCGGCGTTTAACGCCGGGGTGTCGGCGTTCACCCGGTCGCTGGCCGTCGAGGTCGGCCGGGACGGGGTGCGGGTGAACTGTGTGGCCCCCGACATGGCCGACACCCTCCAGACACCGGCCGAGTCGATGCTGCGGGGCCGCGATCCGGAGATGGTGCGGTCGTGGATCCCGTTGGGGCGGTTCGGACGGCCCGAGGACTACGCCCGGGTGATGCTGTTCCTGGCTTCGGACCTGTCGTCGTTCATGACCGGCAACACGCTGATGGTCGACGGCGGCACCATGGCGGCCAGCGGCTGGTACGGCCGGGCCGGCGGTAAGGGCTGGACCAACCTCCCCGACCGCCCCTGAGCGGGGCCGCGTTTCAGCCCATGGCCCGGCGGGTGGCGGCGAGGCGGCGGCGGCGTTCGGCGACGTGGCGGTCGCCGTCTGCGGTGCCGTCGTGGACGCTGTCCAGCAGATCGTCCAGCGGTGACTCCTCACCGCCGTAGTTGCATTCGATGTACCGGTGGTGCAGTTGGTGGAAGAAGTCGCCCAACTCGAAGCGGCGGCCGCCGGGCAACAGCAGGGCGTCGTGCCCGGTGTGCGACATTGGGGCGCCCATCGTGTGGTGCATCATGGCGAACAGCAGGTGCACCGGGCTGGACGGGATGAGCAGGAACAGGAGCACGTCGCCGTAGAGCACCACGTGTTCGAGCGGGTGCATGGCCAGCCCCGACCACGGGCCCACGTTGACGTTCTTGTGGTGCCACGAGTGGACGTGGGCGTAGACGGGGCCGCGGTGCAACAGCCAGTGGCCGACCGAGAAGTAGCAGACCGACCACAACGGAATGAGGGCCAGCAAGGCCATGAACCACACGGGGCTGTCGGCGAAGGTGATGGTCGATACCCAGCCGTTGGCGTACGACCACCAGCCCAGCACCTCCCAAGCCGTGCCGAAGAGCATGCACGGGACCAGGGTCAGGAACATGTTGTCCTTGACCTGGTCGTCGAACAGGAAGAGGCGTTTGTTGCGTCCAAGGGGGCGGGGGTCGTAGCGCAGACCGTCGCCTTGGCGGCGCCACCGTTCCAGCCACAGGTGGAGTCCGCCGGCCACGACCAGTACGAGGACCACGTTGCGGAGCCACAGGCCGAGCACCCAGCCCGGTTCGACGGAGGCGGCCTGGGTCATCGACGGGCTGCCCCAGTGCCAGAGCCCGAAGGCTACGGCCAGCATGAACGCTCGGGAGCGTAGGGGCGCCCAGGTACGAGCCAGGTGTGCCGCGATGGCGGCCGGGCGCAGCGGCCACTGCAGGAACGGGGCGCTGCGCAGCGGAAGGTCCGGGGTGACGTTCCAGATCTGGCGGTCGGTCGAGGTCACGGGGGCTCCGTCTCGGTGGGTCGACCGGGGTGGTCCGGTCGCTCGCGAGGGTACGGAGCCGGTTCGCCGGCGGGTCGAAGTTTGAACGCCGACCCGTGACCGTGGGAGCGGGCTTCGTGGTCGCGGGGCGCGGGCGCCCGTGGCTCAGCAGTCGATGATCGACAGTCCCGGCGGGGTGGTCGACAGCAGGCGCACGCCGTCTTCGGTCCACACCATGGTCTCGATGAGCGCCGTGTTGAACATGCTCTCGAAGTTCGTGACCATGCCCGGCTCGAACACCCGGTCGAGGTACCGGTCGTCGAGCATGTTGAAGTAGAAGTCGCCGACCCAGTCGGGGGGCAGGCTGAGGCCCAACTCGTAGCCCAGGGCCCAGCCCTCGCCGGCATCGAGGCCGACCGAGGCGTAGTACGACCGCAGCCGCCCGTTGACCTCGCCGACGGTCATTCCGGCCCGCAGCTCGGCTTCGATCATGTCGTACACCCCGGCCGCCCGGCGGTACCGGTCCAGTAGCTCGGGCGGCGGGTCCCCCATGTAGTGGCCCCGCAGCACGTTGCCGTGGTAGCGGTGCACGACGCCGCACAGGTCGGCGCACAGGACGTCGTCTGGGCGGAGCCGGCGCCGGCCGGGCAGTGAGTGGCCCATGGGGGCCATGCGGCCGTCGTTGACCGGCAGGGCGGTGAAGATGGGGATGAGGGCGGCCAGTTCGCCGTTCTCGGCCGCCATGGCCCGCAGGGCTTCGCCGAACACCGCCAGCTCGGTCATGCCGGGCCGGGCGGTGTCGATGATGGCCTGATGTCCGACCTCGGCGACCCTGACCGCCTCCTCGATGTAGGCCAGTTCGGCCGGGGACTTGACCCGGCGGGTGGCGCGGACGGTGGCAGAGGCGTCGACCACGTCGCAGCCCGCTGAGCGGAAGGCCGCCTCGGTCATCTCGCTGATCCGCCGGTTGGGCAGGTAGCACCACATCTCCAGGCCGACCCGGGTGGCCGCCGAGGGGTCGATCCATCCGGAGGACCGCAGCTCGTCGACGACGAACGCCAGGTTGGGTTCCGGTTCCCGGGTGGCGAAGAAGCGGTTGTCGGTGCACACCGAGGTGGAGGCCAGGACGGTCTCCTCAGTGGGGTTGTCGAAGTGGATGACCGTGTCGTGGTCGACGTGGAGCGCCGTCCCGTAGCACTGCGGGTAGCGCATGGGGGCGTTGCCCTTGTACCAGCCGACCCGGAAGCCGTGGAGCCAGCACACGAGGTCGGGGTTGGTGACGTAGAGAAGGTCGATGCCGTCGCGGCGCATCAGATCGCGAAGCGCGGCCTGGCGAGCCTGGTACTCGTCGACGGTGAAGGAGATCTCGTGATGGTCGACGAGGGTGGGGTCGAAGGCCCCGGTGGTGAGCCCTGGCTGGTGCATGGCGCCTCGATTCGGTGGTCGGTGCGGGTCGGCCGATGGATGGCCGGCCCGGCGGGTCGGAGATTAGGCCCGTCGGGCCGCCCGTTGTCCACAAGACGTGGCCGTGACGCCCGTCCCCACGGTCACGGATGTGTCGCTTGCACACCCGCAGTGCGGGGGTTACCAATGTGTTCGACCGTCGGCGTGGGTCGGCGGCGGGACACGGAAGGTGGATTCATCATGTACCTCTGGAGCAGGCAGTTGACCCTGCGGCCGGGCTCGTTCGTCGAGGGGGGTGCCGCCCTGGCCGGCGTGATGTCCCACATCAACGCCAACACCTCGTACGACTTCAGCCTCTGGCAGTCGCTGCTCGGTGCCCCCTTGGGTTCGTTCGCCGTGACGACCCGCTTCGAGTCGTACGGTGCCTTCACCGACGAGATCGCCCGCGTGTACGCCGAGGACGCCGACTACGTGGCCATGGTGGACGCCGCCGGCGTCCACCTCGCCGCCAACCCGGAGGACTCGCTGTGGAACGTGATCCACACCGTCGGTGACATGTCCGAGGTGCCCAACGTGGCCCTCAACTTCGCGTGGCAGGCGAACCCGGCCGAGGTCGCGGCGAGCGCCGCCTGGGCCGTGGAGTTCGCCACGTACGCCCAGGGTCTCGGCGGGGGAGCCGGGTCGGTGAGCATCAGCAATTGGGGGGTCACCAACGGCGTCCGGATGGTCTGGGGCTACGACTCGGTCGCCGAACTGGAGGAGCGGAACGGCGTGTCGATGGCCGATCCCGGTATCGGCGAGCGCATCGTGGCGTCGGCCGACGTCGGCATCCCGCTCAACTTCCAGTCGGCGGTGGCCCGCCGGATTCTCTGACCCACGGCCGGTGTCGTCCTCATCGGGGGCGGCACCGGAGTCAGTGGTTGCCGCGGAGCCGCACCGGCGAGACGAACACCGCGGTGCGCCGGTCGGCGGCCATCACCCGGTCGTACTCGTCGAGGTCGTCGTGGGTGCCGCCGGCGGCGGCGAACACCTCACGCAGCAAGAGTCGGAGGGCCTCGTCGTCGACGCCGTCGGCCGGGTCGTCGGGGCCGATGAGGTCGGCCGGGCCGGTCGCCGACCGCCAGGCCCAACCACGGCGGATGGCGACGGTGACCTCGCCGCCCCGCCGAATGTGTTGCAGGCGGGCCGCCCCACCCAGCGAGACGAAGGCCACGCAGGCCTCGCCGGTGACCGGATGGTCGAGCACGCCGCAGTTCACGACGCTGGACAACACCCGCCCGCCGGCGGCGGTGCTGACCACGGCCAGCCCGTGTTCGTCGGCGAGGAAGGACCGGACACCTTCGAGATCGGTCATGGGTCGGCTCCAATGGGCATCGGGGCTGCTCGGCCGATCCTCCCACGGTCACCGGCGGGCGGCCCCTCCCGGAGGCGACGGTCGTCGCCGTACCGGTGACGGGTCAGGCGTCGGGGGTCTCGAAGAGCAAGCTGCAGCAGGTCAGGGCGCCTTCGGCCTTGGCCAGTTCCGAGGCGTCGAGGGTGCGGATGTCGAAGCCGGCGGCGGTCAGGAAGTCTGCGGTCGCCGGGTAGGCGGCGGCAGCGAGCACGGTGCCACCGACCGGGAGCACGTTGGCGGCACCGGATTCGGCGGGGTCGACGGCGATGCAGCGCCGGTCGGGGAGGTCGGCCGGATCGACCCAGGCGGGGTTCACGAGGAGGGTCCCGGTGTCGAGGGCGGTCACCGCCGACTTGAGGTGGAGGCAGCCGCGCACCTCGACCGGATGGACCCGGTAGCCGTGGGGGGCGACGATGGCCTGGAATTGTTCGATGGCGTCGCGGTCGCTGCGGCTGGTGACGCCGATGGCGATGTCGCGGCCGGTGACGAGCACGTCCCCGCCGTCGAGGATGCCGGGGGCCTCGATCCGGGCGATCGGCCGGTGGGGGGCCAGCGCGGCCTCGATGGAGGGGCGCTCGTCCCGACGTGACCCGGCGCCGGGGCGGGTGATGACGGCCACCTCGTCGAGGACCACGGCGACGTCCTCGACGAATACCGAGTCGGGCAGGTCGGCCTCCGGGGGGAGGTGTTCGACCCGGCAGCCCAGGTCGGCGAGGGCGGCCTCGTAGGCGGCGTGCTGGGCGCGGGCGGCGTCGAGGTCGATGGGCGTGCGTTCGAGGTGGGTCAGCTCGCAGTCGACGATGGCCGGGCTGACCGCACGGGTGATGGCGTGGAGCACGGCGGCGGTATTCGCCGGGTCAGCCGGCCGGTTCGAGGAACGCCAGGGGGATTTCCCGATCGGTTTTCTTCTGGTAGCCGGCGTAGTTGGTGTACTTCTCGGTGATCAGCGGCCAGATGCGGCCCCGCTCCTCGTCGCTGGCGACCCGGGCCGTCATGGTTTGGCTGGGGGCACCTTGCATCGACACGGCGACCTGCGGGTTCTCCCGAAGGTTGAGGAACCAGTCGGGATGGGTGTCCTCGCCGCCCTTGGAGGCCACGATCACGGTGGCGTCGCCTTCCTGATAGGGGGAGGTGAGCATCACCGAGCGGGGCTGGCCGGAGCGACGGCCGGTGGTGGTGAGCTCGAGGACCGGCATCTTGGCTGCCGTCCAACCGAATCGACCACGGGTGATCTTGAGGAGTGCCCGGTGGACGCGGTTCATCGTTCGGAGTTGCGCGTCGGTGGGCATGGCGGGGACTGTAGCGCCACGGCCTGAAGGACCTGGTTCGGTCAGAGCCACTCAGGACACTGAGGACTATGGTCCGGCCGTGCCAGACGATCACCTGAGTGAGCGGGTCGCCGAAAAGTACGCTGAGTTCTCGCGGGACGTGTTTCGACCCGACGTTCTTGACGTCGTCGTCGACTTCCGGAACAAGTAGTCGATCGTCGCTATGGGCACGCCTGTAGTCCAGCCCCCCGAGGGGCCGGCGGTAGGGCGGGCCTTGGCGCTCGTGGCCGGCCTGATCCTGTTCGGCTGCGGGATCGGTGTGCTGTTCCTCGCCGACCTGGGGGTCGGGCCGTGGGATGTCTTCCATGACGGCCTGGGTCGACGCCTCGATCGGGCACCGGGCACCGTGATCATGGGTCTGGGTGCCGGACTGCTCGGTGTTTTGGTGATTCTGCGCCAGCCGATCGGACCGGCCACGGTCGCCAACGTGGCGATCATCGGGACCACCGTCAACGTGCTGCTGGAGGCGGTCGATCCACCTGGCCCGATGGCGGCACGGGTGGCGCTGGTGTTGGTTGCGCCGATGACGGTAGGTCTGGGCTCGATGCTGTACCTGGGTGCCGGATTGGGGGTCGGGCCCCGAGACGGCCTCATGACCGCCCTCATCGACCAGGGAAGATCCACCCGATTGGCTCGCACGACGGTGGAGGTGGTGGTGCTGGTGATCGGGGCCCTGTTGGGCGGTTCGTTCGGGGTGGGCACCGTGGTGTTCGCCATCGGGGTCGGGCCGTCTCTCCAATGGTGTCGGCGGCACCTCTGGGCCGGCTGGTCCGAACCGGCCGGCAACTGGGTGTACCGCCGTTGACGCCTGCTCCTCCAGCCCCCCCTGGAGGGTGAGACCTCAGCCAAGACCTGCGGGTGTTTTCTCAACGGAGCGATCCCCAAGCTTTGGCCTCGGTGGCACGCCCCCTGGCCCCGCCACCAAAGTCTGAACGGACCTCGCCAGATCGCCGCTCCGGTTTCCCCAGACGGCAGCTGATGGGGTCAGCGGGATCCAGGTCCCCGCAATGGACCAATGGCTTCAGTCATCCCCCGATTGCGTTCGCTTTTGTCGCTTGATGTACTGACCCAACGGAATGGTCACGGCCATGATCACGAGGATGATCCACATTTGACTGGTCATTCGCGCACTATACGCAACTGGCACTATCCCGTGCAGTGCCCCTTCCACGACGGCACCGCCGACGGCAACCCGGTCACCGGTGTGGCGTTCAGCTGACCTGATCCGGCGAGAACGGGGACCGTGCCCTTCGCATGGTTGGCGGGGCGAACCTCTCTCCGGCGTAGCCTGTGGGGCACTCAGGCGAAGTGTTGTCGATGTTCAAGCGAGGGAGTTGACCATGTCTGACAGTCAGGACTCATTGATCGAGACAGCAGCCGCGGACCAGAAGCCGGCCGGTTATGGCAAGCGCGTCCTGGGGGCGATCATCGACTTCCTCATCTTGGCGGCCGTATCGGCCGTCCCGGTCATCGTGTTCGTCATCGGTCTTGTTGCCGCCGCGGATGCGAGTGACAAGGGCGAGCCCGCCTCCGGAGGCATGGAGATGCTCCTTGGCGGAATCGGTTGGCTGGTCGTCATGATCTGGTCTGTCTGGCTGTTCGGCTACCGCCAGGGGGTCACCGGCATGACGCCGGGCAAACGGGTCGCCGGCACCCGCCTCATCAGGATCGGCACTGGCGAGGCACCCGGTGGCAGTACCGGTTTGGGTCGGATACTGGTGCCGCCCCTCGTCAACTCGTTTACCGGTGGCGTGTACGTGATTATCGACTATCTGTGGCCGCTGTGGGACGACAACAACCAGCGTGTGTCCGACAAGATGTTCAAGACCCAGGTGGTACTCGACGACGGTCCATCGACCCCGGCCCAGTTCAACCCGATCAGCTGACCCTTCACCAAGGAGCCTCTCCTGCCGATCGGAAACGTGACCGGTACAGGACTGC